>CALSBN010000075.1:0-20161 GCA_943373185.1 Opitutus sp. GAS368
GGATCAATTTCCGCCGCCGCAATCTACGGGTGCAAATGCAATCACTCCGGCGACGCGGAACGCACCTGCCGCGCGCGTTCAGCGGCATCCAGGATCTCCCGGCTGCGATTCTCCAAATCTAGCCCCAAGGCCCAATCGCGCTCATAGGCCGCCGCCCGCTCATCCCCGTCGCTCGCCGGCTCCTTTCCCGGGGACAAGCACTCGGCGAGCGAAACGCCGGCGTTGCGGTAAAACAAATGCAAAGCCGGCAGGACGCGCTCCAACTCCGACGCCTTCACCGCCATCAGGGCTGCAACCGCCGGCTCGTGGCGTTGCCGCAGGGCGAATCGCAGGGGCACCACCGCATCGTCACCGCCCACGGCCAAGACCACGCGGGCCAGATCGGTCAAAATCAGTCTGGATTCGATGCTACCCATCATCGGCAACGTTCTCACCCGCCGAACCGCGTGCCATCCCGTCTGCCACCACAGCTCCCTCTCAGCCGCGTCGCCAAAACGCCCGGGAAAACACCCCGCCAACGCCGCCAACGGTTCGTCACCGCCCAGCAATCTGCGCCGCAATTCCGGCCACTCCCGCGCCACGCCGCTCTCCTGTTGCAACCAAGTGAGCAACCACACGGCACCGACGGCCAATAACCGCGGTTCGACATCACTGCGGGTCCACCCGAGCACGTCCGCCAGCCTGGGTGGGGCCAGCTCCAATGATTCCGCCTGAAGAGTATCAAACCTCGCCGGTTCATCCCGCGTCAGCCACCAACCCACCGCCGCATGCTCCAGCCAAAGTGGAGCCGCCAGATTGGGCCCCACCCCGTGCTCCGCCACCGCCACGCGCATGAGCAGCGCTTGCACCAGCGCCCTCCGCAAAAAATATTTCGGGGCCAATTCGCTCCATCGTAGTCGCAAGGAAACGACCCCGCCGGCCTCGGCGAACACCCGAAACGGCACCGCCTCGGCCCAGTCCGCCGCCGGCACCAACCGCACGAAAATCGGCGTCGAAAAGCCCGCCGGCAAACCCAAGGGCTCCGCCAAGGTCCGCCACGCGTTCTCCGCTTCCGTGCGCACCAGCGTCGCCGCACCGGCTTCGCGACTGGCAATCTCGAACCGCCCCGGCCCGGTGTTGCTCAACACGGGCGTTGCGGCCGACACCTCAACCGCGGACAGCAGGAGCCCGCCCGCCCAAATCCAGCCCGCGATCGCGAGCGGCCACCTCACGGCATCGTGAGCTTCAGGGCCGAGCCGACCACGGCCACGTCGCTCAAACCACCCCACACCTTCTGAATATCCTCGGGCACCGGCACCGCATTCAGAACCTTTCGCACCACCATGCTTCGCAGGATGGGCAAGGGATCCAGCGGGCAAGAGCCGACGAACAGCGTCGACGGTTCAAACACAAATTGCTCTCCGCGTTTCACGAATTGGCCCCGGGCCTGCACGATCACCGTCGTATCATAGCCAAATGCCTCGAACTTCATCGGCAGGCCGATCTGAAACTCACCTTCCTGAATCCGGAAGTTGGGCGCCTCCGGCGTGACGCCGAAACCTTCGGAGGCCGGAGCTGCGGCGCCGGCTTTGGCCGCAGGTGCGGGAGGCGGCGGGGTTTTGGCCGCGGGCGTGTTCTTGGCGCCGGGTGCAGGTTTGGCCGGCGCGGGCGCAGGGACCGGAGTGCCGACCAACGAATTCAGCTCGTTCTCGTCCACCGACACGGAACCGCCGGCGGTAAACGTTTTCCGTTTCGCCGCCGCGAGTTTCGCCTTCGACGAATCCTTCGAACCTTCAAAATACAGCACGTCGCCGGGTCCCGGTTTCCATTCGGTCTCGGTGACCGTGGTTTCACCGGGCTTCGGCATTTTCTCACCCGGCTTAGGCGTGACCGCTTTTGTCGTCACGGTGGTCGACTTGCCGTCCTTGAAAATCGTAACGGGCTTGAAGACCAAAAACGTGATGCCCAGCGCCGCACCGATAATGACGCTCAACAGCGCTCCGATTGTGACCTCGGTCCAGCTGGGTTCATATTCACCGCGTTTGAGTTTTGCGCACATAAACTTTTAAAATCAGGACTTGGCCGCCGGTGCTGCCGGTGCTGCCGGAGCGGCCGGGGCCGTCGGCTTGCTCGGCGCGGCATCAGGCGTGCCGCTCTTTTTCTTGTAGTCGGTGATATAGAAACCCGTGCCCTTGAAGATGAGTCCGGCGCCGCCGCCGACCAACCGTTTGAGGCTTTGTTTTTTGCATTTAGGACACTTTTTCAGCGGTTCGTCGCGCATCGACTGGAACTGCTCAAATTCGTGACCGCATTTCTGACAGGCATACTCGTAGGTGGGCATAGCTAGATCGGGCCGAGTGAGGGGCAGCGTCGGCGTGTTGGCGAGTTTGTTTCGCGCGGACTCGGCACGGTTCCGGGAAAAGGTTTGAGACCGCCTGCGAAGCCGTTGCTACTCGGTTTCCCATGGATTTCGCCGCCACCCTGCAACGCCACATCGCCCAGACGGAGACCGGCCTCGACCGCTGCTTGCCTCCGGCCGATACGCGCCCGGCCCGCCTCCACACCGCGATGCGTTACAGCCTCCTCAGCGGCGGCAAACTTTTGCGCCCGGTCCTCGCTTTGGCCGCGGCCGAGCAACTGGGATTGACCGGGGATTCCGCCGTGCCGGCCGCCGTGGCCATCGAGTGCATTCATACCTATTCGCTCATTCACGACGACCTCCCGTGCATGGACAACGACGACCTCCGTCGCGGGCGGCCCACCGCCCACCGTCAATTCGACGAGGCCACCGCCCTGCTCGCCGGCGATGCGTTGCTCACGGAAGCATTTGTGATTCTCGCCCGGCACTACGCCGACCGCCCCAAGCTGGCCCACGCTTTGATGGGCGAACTGGCCAACGCCGCCGGCAGTCGCCGCCTGATCGGTGGCCAAATGGAAGACCTGCTCGCCGAAAAGCGCCCCGACACCACCGCGGCCGACCTTGAGTTTATCCATCTCAACAAAACGGCCGCCATGATCGAGGTCGCCTTGGTGATGGGCGGACTTTGCGCCGGCGCCTCCCCGGCTCAGGTAGAAATCCTGCGTTCCGTCGGACACCACCTTGGTCTCACCTTCCAGATCATCGACGACGTGTTGGATGCCACCGCCGACACCGCCACCCTCGGGAAAACCGCCGGCAAAGACGCCAAGGCCGACAAGACCACGTTCGTCAAACTCCACGGTATCGACGCGTCGCGCCGCATCGCGCGCGAACACACCGACGCGGCCCAAGCCGCACTCCGCTCGCTGCCCGGCGACGCCGCATTTCTCAACGCGCTCATCGACTCAATGTCGGCGCGATCGCGCTAAACCAAGCCACGCCTGCCTGAATCAGCGAGCTGGGCCCCAGCGTTTCGTGAACGGATAGTAGATAACTATCGGACGGCCGATCGCATCCTTGAGCGGCACAAAGCCCCAATAACGGCCGTCTTGGCTGTTACCCGAATTGTCACCCATCGTAAAAAACCCGTCGGGAGGGACCGTGAGTGTTTCGCCCGCTTTAAGGTAGCTCGAGCCCGACGCCGGATTGCCGTTCAAATAGCCCTTGTAGAGCCCGGTCCGCTTGGCGTTGGCGTCAAACGCCTCGGAACCGGTGATCGGCTTGCCGTTGCGGATAATTCCAGGCTCGCGGATTTCAAGCGTGTCACCGGGGATGCCGATCAGCCGCTTGATGTAATACTGGTCCTGCCCGATCCCGGCGATGTTGCCGGTGCGGAAAACAAAGCCCTGGCCCGGCGTCGGCCGCATAAAGTGATAACTCATGCGGTCCACGAAGAGCTGATCACCCGTGAGCAGATCGAAACGGAGCAACGAATCGCCGGCCTTCACCGTGCGGCCGAGCGACAGCTTGCGCACCGGGACAAAGCCCCCGGTTTTCGCGTTCAATCTCACCATCGATTCCTCCATTTTGCCCGTTTGCGCCTGAAGCTTCCAGTGCGCCGCAAACGCGTTCGAATCTCCGAAATAAGTCTCCATCACCATCCGGTCAAAATCACCGAAATCCAGCGGCACACGGACGGTCGCCGGCGTCCCGTCGACGTAGAACGTGTATTCCTTCACCTCGGTGGGAATCACCAACCAAGTGCGGTCGGGCTGCACGGTGTAAGCCATCTGGCCATTGCTAAAAAACGCCGCAGAGACTTCACCCGCCTTGGGCGCATCGACCGATTTGCGCTGGGCGCCAAACGCCGCCAGCCGGAAAATCTTCTCCACCGTGCCGGGCGTGTCCGCCGCCGAGGCAAGATTCTCGCCGGTCATGCCGTAGTAGGTCGGCCACATCGAATTGGTCGGAATCTTGAACGGCTGCGCGAGATAAGTGCGGATGCCGAGAATCACGATGGCGGCGACCACGAAGAACTCGACGTTCTCGCCGATCGTTCCCCGGGGATAGATCGCGCCGCCGGTTTGGCGCAGCACCGCTTCCGCCTGTTCGATTTGCAGCTTCAGCTTGGCAGTCTCCCAGCGCTGCTTGATTCCGTCCTTCAAGGCACTGATCTGCTGGACCAGCTTGGCCAAGTCCGCGGGCGGAATCACGTCGCGGCGATAATCATAGACCTTCTCCGCAAGTTCGAGCCAGTTGGCCGCGTTCTCGCGCATTTTCTTATCCTGCGATTTGAAGAATCCGAACATGGCCGGGAGCGGTTTAACCGTTTTGGAGAACCTTTATGAAGGCGTCGGGCGGGATCGAGACCTTGCCGATCTGCTTCATCTTTTTCTTACCCTCTTTCTGTTTGTCGAGGAGCTTACGCTTGCGGCTGATGTCGCCGCCATAGCACTTCGCCGTCACGTCCTTGCGCATCTCGCGCACGTTGTCGCGGGCGATGATCTTGCCGCCGATCGCGGCTTGGATCGCGACCTTGAACATCTGCGGCGGAATGATCTCGGCGAGTTTTTCGCAGAGGTGGCGCCCTTTGCCCTCGGCCTTCATCCGGTGCACGATGCACGCAAAGGCGTCGACGGGGTCACCGTTGATCATGATGTCCATCTTCACCAGATCTGACGGCATATACTCGGCGAGTTCGTAGTCCATCGAACCGTAGCCGTGGGTGATGCTCTTAAGGCGGTCGTTGAAATCGACGAGGATTTCGTTGAGCGGGAGGATGCAGCGAAGCATCACGCGATTCATATCGAGCGTGTCGGTGTGTTCGCACACCCCGCGCTTTTCCATGATCAGCGAGAGCATATCGCCCATGGAATCGTTCGGGATGATGATCGACGCCTTGATCGTGGGCTCGCGGATTTCGAGGATCGTGCCGGGGTCGGGCATGTTCACCGGATTGTCCACATCGAGTTCCTCGCCGCCCTGCTTCACGATGTGATAGATCACGCTCGGGTAGGTGGAAATGATCTCCACGTCGTGCTCGCGGCGCACGCGCTCCTGAATGATTTCCATGTGCAACAGGCCGAGAAACCCGCAGCGAAAGCCAAAACCCAGCGCGAGCGAGCTTTCCGAAGAATAGACAAACGCCGCATCGTTGAGCTGAAGGCGGGCAAGTCCGGCCTTGAGCTTCTCGTAGTCGTCGCTCTCCAGCGGGTAGAGTCCGCAAAAAACCATCGGCCGAACTTCTTTGTAACCCGGCAACATCTCGGTCGCCGGACGGGCGGCGATCGTAATCGTGTCGCCCGTTTTCACATCGGCCGGAGTCTTGATACTGGAAACAATGTAGCCGACGTCCCCGGCGTTCAGCACGGCGCACTTCTCCATTTTTGGCGTAAAGATTCCCACTTCCTTCACCTCGGCCTTTTGACCGGTGCTCATCAGCATCATCATGTCGTGGGCCTTGATCGAACCGGAGAACACCCGCACGTAGGCGATGCACCCGCGATAGGCATCATAGAGCGAATCGAAGACCAGAATCCGGGTCTGCGGATAGTCGGTCCAACGCGGCGGGGGCACCCGCGCGACGACCGCTTCAAGAATGTCAACGATGCCGATACCGGATTTCCCGCTGGCGAGAATCGCCTCCTCGGCCGGGATCGTGAGAATGTCTTCAAGCTGACGGGTGCAAAGCTCGAGGTTCGCACTGGGCAAATCGATCTTGTTGATGACGGGGATCACCTTGAGTTCCTGCCCGAAAGCCAAATGAGCGTTGGCCACGGTTTGCGCTTCGACCCCTTGCCCGGCGTCAATCAGGAGCACGGCGCCCTCACACGCGGCGAGACTGCGGGAAACTTCATAGGAGAAGTCCACGTGCCCCGGCGTGTCCATGAGGTTCAACTTGTAGTCTTTTCCGTCCTTCGCCCGGTAGGTCATCGTGACCGGATGGGACTTGATCGTGATGCCGCGCTCGCGCTCGAGGTCCATCGAGTCGAGGTGCTGCGCCGTCATTGAGCGCATGGCGACGGTGTTGGTGTGTTCGAGCAGTCGGTCCGATAGCGTGGTTTTGCCGTGGTCGACGTGGGCGATAATACAAAAATTGCGGGTGTTGGAAGCAGACATCGGCTCAGACATTCGTGAAATCGGAAAACTCGGAAAAACTCTTCACCGGCCACGTCTTCTCGGTGCGACGCGCCAGACCCGCCAATACTCCGCCGGGCCCGAGTTCCCAGAACTCGGTCGCGCCGGCTGCCGCCGCGCTTCTCATGCAATCTTCCCAGAGAACTGACGAAACGACCTGCTTCACCAAGGCGGCCTTGATCGCGAGCGGGTCGGACAAAGCCTGGCCGGTCGTATTGGAAAACACGGTAAACCTCGGGGCCGAAAACAGCACCGAGTCCAGGAAGCCGGCGAACGCCGCGCGCGCCGGTTCCATCAAGCGGGAATGATAGGCGCCGGCAACGTTGAGCGGGATGACCTTCTTCATTCCCCGGTCCTTGGCCCCGGCAACCGCGGCGGCCACTTTCACTTTCTCGCCCGAGACAATAATCTGCCCGGGGGCATTAAAGTTGGCCGTTTCGATATCAAAATCTCGGCACAACTCGGCCACCTTGGCGCGTTCCTCACCGATAATCGCAGCCATCGCACCCTCGGTCTGCTCACACGCGACCTGCATGAGGCGGCCCCGTTCAGCCACGATTTTCAGTCCCGTTTCAAAATCGAAAACCCCCGCCGCCGCATAGGCCGTGACTTCGCCCAGACTGAGGCCCAGAGCAAAATCGACCGTCGGCCGCTTACCCTGCTCCTCTAAAGCCGCCAACAACGCCAAGCCATGCACGAAAAGTGCCGGCTGACAGATTTTGGTCTGCGTGAGATCGGTATCCGGGCCGTCAAAGCTGACTTTGGCGAGGTCCCAGCCCAGCACCGAATTAGCTCGTTCGTAGAGTGCACGAGCCGCCGGCGACGCCTCAAAAAGCGACTTACCCATGCCCGGTTTTTGGGCACCCTGACCCGCGAATAATAATGCCAATCCCATGGTGGAAACCGGCAAGACAAACGCCCGCCACCCGCAAAACCAAGCCCTAAAAACGCTTCAGCTGTTTGAAGTATTTATTATCCTCATCGGACTTCAAAAACTCACGGGCAGACGCTTTCCCGGACGGCATCGGATCCCGCGCCTCTTGGCCAAAACGCAGAACCGGCTCAGCCGCCCGCGGAATCGGGTCCCGAACCTCGGCTCTGAGTGCCGAAGAAACGCCAAGGCCGCTTTCGGCCACACTCACTGGCGCGAATGCCAAATAGGGATTCTCCAGCCTCGCCGGTCTCGACCCGCTCGACGCCATAAAGCTCCCGTTGACCGTCGGACCGGGCGCAGAGGTTTGTCCCGCCGCGCGTCCGACTCGGCCGCCGGCAAGATCAACCGAACCGGTGGCGTTGGGCGTCGACGGCAGCAAGAGCGACCGGTCTTGGCTGGAAATCCACGATGACATAAAGCTCGCAAGCGGATTATGAACCAAACTGGGCGAGCTTTCGGCCCCCGCCTCTCGAGCAGACTTCTGCAAGTTTTCAGGCCCCTTCGTTTCGCCGGACGCCAACTCGCTTCGCTGGTCTGACAATGCCAGTCCGGGTTCGAGGGCTTGGTCCGACTCGCGCCCATTCGCATCGAGCACCGATCCCGGTTTCGAGGGGTCGGCCTTGGGATTCATGACTCCGTCGACCAACCAACTCTTTGAGTTTTTGTCCGCGGATTTCTTTTTCGGTCGGGTAGCCGCGGATGGTCCGGCGAGATTGAGCTCGGGCGTCGATAACTTTGGCAAGTTGAGGCTGCGCTCCTCGCCAACGCGCTTCTGTTTGAGCGAGTCGAAGGACTTCTTCGCGTCAGCAATCGTGCCTTCTTCCGAACGATCCGACGACCGCCCTCCGGCAGAGTCCGCCGCCGCAAACAAACCGAGTCCGCTCGACCCGACCGCGATCAACAAAAGCCAGAAGTTGCGCAGCTTCACGGGACGAGCCTTGGGCTCAACTCTTGATGAAAATACCCTTGAGATTCATTTCGAGCGCTTGCGGATTCGGGGAGAAGCGCAGGCCCTCGGCTTTGCTCACCTTACCCGCCTTGATCAGGCGGTAAATGTCTTTGTTAAACGAATAGCTGTTCGAATCGGCACTGCCCTCAAGGATTCCCTGAATCTTCTCAAACTGGCCTTCAAGAATGAGGTTTCGCACGGTGGCGTCCGCATTCAACACCTCGTTGGCCGGCACCCGGCCGTTGCCGTCGATCGTCGGAATCAGCTTCTGGCAAATAAACCCCCGGAGCGATCCGGCGATCTGCCGTCGTGCTTGGAGCTGCTGCTCCGGCGGAAAAAACTCGAACAGGCGGGTCAAGCTCTGCGCCACGGTCGCCGCGTGCATCGTGGAAAAAACCAAATGCCCCGTTTCGGCGGCGCTGATTGCCGTCTCAAAGGTCTCTTTGTCGCGCATCTCGCCGATCAGAATGATGTCGGGATTTTGGCGCAGCACCGACTTGATCGCCAATTCGAAACTCGGCACATCCAGACCGATTTCGCGCTGCTGGAAAAGCGACTTCTCGTCTTGAAACGTATACTCGATCGGATCCTCGATCGTGACGATGTGTTTGTCCAAGTTCAGATTGATCCAATTCAACATCGCCGCCATCGTCGAACTTTTGCCGGAGCCGGTGGCTCCGCAGACCAACAAAATGCCGTCCTTGGCCTGCGCCAGTTTCAACAACGGCTCGGTTTGCAGACCCAAGTCCTCAAAAGCGGGAACCCGGCTCTTGATGTGCCGCATCACGATACTGACCAGCCCGCGCTGGTGGAACGCGTTAACCCGAAAGCGACCGATTTCCTCGGCCGAATAGGCGAAGTCCACCTGTCCGTCGTCATCCCATTTTTTCCGGAAGACCTTGGGCACGTGTTCATCGACAAATGCCTGCGCCTCAGGACAGCTGATCGGGTCCATATCCACGGGCTTTAACCGGCCCGAGAGCCGGACATAGCCGGGTTTATTCGACTTGATTACGATGTCGCTCGCGCCGCTTTCAACGGCGAGTCGGAGCAGATCGTTGAAAATTTCGGTGTGCAGCGTGATCTCGGGCATGGTCAAAAAAAAGCGTTCGCAATCCCTAAATCGTCCTGCTGTCTCCAGCAAGGCAACTTTGCTCCCGACCCATTTTTCTTCCATGAAACCACGCTTGCTCACCGGCACGATCACCGCGCTTGTCACGCCTTTCACCAAAGGCCAGGTCTCCTACGCGGATCTCAAACGATTGGTCGAGCACCAGATTCGCGGCGGGATCGACGGACTGGTCCCGGTCGGAACAACCGGGGAGTCGCCGACGGTCACGCACGAGGAGCATATCGCCATCATCCGCGCCACCGTCGAGGCCGCCCGCGGCCGGGTCCCGGTTATTGCCGGCACGGGATCGAACTCCACCCATGAGGCAGTGGAACTCACGCGTCTTTCCCACGAAGCCGGAGCGGACGGGATGCTGGTGGTTGCTCCTTATTACAACAAACCCGGCCCAGAGGGACTCTTTCGCCATTTTTGCGCCGTCGCCGACTCCACCGATCGGCCGATCATCCTTTATTCGATCCCCGGACGCTGCGGCATCGAAATCGGAATTCCCGTCGTGGAGCGGCTCCGAAAAAAATACAAGCACGTGCGCTGGATCAAGGAAGCCGGTGGCAGCGTCGACCGCGTCGATCAGCTCAAGCAGGCACTCGGCGCGGATATCACGGTTTTAAGCGGCGATGATTCACTCACCCTGCCCTTCATGGCGGTGGGTGCCGAGGGCGTGATCAGCGTCGGTTCAAATCTCTACGTGCGCGAAATCAGCCAAATGGTGAAGCTCGCTTTGGCCGGTGACTTCACCCGGGCCCGCAAGGCCCACCAACGCCTTTACCCGATGTTCAAGGCCATCTTCATCGAGTCGAATCCGAGCCCAATCAAGTTCGCACTCGTCCGAGCCGGAATCATAGACTCCGCCGAAGTGAGACTGCCGTTGGCCGAAATCAGCGCGACGAGCGCCCAGACCTTGACCAAAGTTTTGGCCGGCTTGGACCGCTAGGCATTTTAAAGCCATGCCCCTTTCAATTCTGCTAAATGGCGCCAAAGGTCGAATGGGCGAAGCCATCGCCCGGACCGCCGGCGAACTTGGTCTCTCCATCGACGCCGCGCTCGACGCGGGCGACGACGTCGCGCACCACCTGCCTACGGCTGACGTCATCATCGACTTCAGCTCGCACCGGGCAACTCCCGCTCTGCTCGATCAGGCGGTCGCCCACCGCAAGCCCATCGTCATTGGCACCACCGGCCACTCGGCGGAGGAGAAAGCCCACCTGATCAAGATCGCCGGAAAAGTGCCGTGCGTCTGGGCCGGAAATTTTTCCGTCGGAGTGAACTTGCTGTTTGCCCTGACGCGTCGGGCTTCCGCCGTTCTCGGATACGATTACGACGCCGAGGTCGTTGAGATGCACCATCGCTTCAAAAAAGATGCTCCCAGCGGCACGGCCGCACGCCTGCTCGAGATTATCTTGGAAGAAAGAAAACTCGACGCATCCGCGCTGCGACACGGTCGCGAGGGAATCACCGGTGAGAGAACAGCCGGCGAAGTCGGTATCCACGCCCTTCGCGGCGGCGACGTTGTGGGGGATCATACCGTCATGTTCGCGGCGCTGGGCGAACGGGTTGAACTGACCCACAAAGCCAGTGATCGCGGCATTTTTGCCCGGGGTGCGCTGCGCGCCGCCCAATGGGTCGTGCATCAACCGGCCGGGGTTTACGACATGCAAGATGTGCTCGGCCTGAAGTAGGCTTTCACGCATCAACCGCCGCTCGCGCCAATCAAGATGATCACCTCCATTCAAGGCCTGCTCACGTCGGCCACGCCCTTGCATGCGATCATCGAACTGAACGGTTTTGGTTATGAAGTGAATATACCGGTCACCACGGCGGAGCGCCTTCCCGTAACCGGAACGGTCGTCAAACTCCACACCCACGTCATCTACCGCGAAGACGCCCAAACGCTCTACGGCTTTGCGACAACCACCGACCGCGATTTTTTTCGCCTCATGATCGAGCACGTGACGGGCATCGGCCCCAAAAGCGCGCTCACCATCATGAGCCGGCTTTCCGTTGATCTGCTCGAGAGTGCGATCAGGAGCGGCGACATCGGCATGCTCTCAAAGTGCCCCGGGATCGGAAAAAAAACCGCCGAACGCCTGGTCGTGGAACTCAAGTCAAAGGTCGGCTCCGGCCCTCTCGGGCAAACTTCTACCGGCGCGGCGGATTCAACAAACATACAACCGGTTGCGAGCGCCCAACGTGATGCGATCGCCGCATTGTTGGCCTTGGGTTACAAAGCCGCCGACGCCGATGCCGCCGTGCGCCAAGCCGCGCTCGCCCTTGGGGCCAAAGCCACCACGGAAGCTCTCATCAAAAAAGCCCTTACCTAGCGACTCCTTCGACAAAGCGGAGACGCAGCCGTGCGGGCCGATTCCGACTTAGCGCTGGAACTGGAAAGCTGCCTGTTCGACTTGGGCATCGATCAAACGACGGCCACGGAACGAACGTTGGTCCGGTTGCCGCGCGGTATGGGTTTCAAACACCAAATCGGCTGCGGTAGCCCGGTTGAGCGCCACCGGTTGCACCCGGTTCATCCATTCAAATCGTGCGTCGGTGGTCGCAAGCGCACCTGCCTCACGTTGCTGGCGGGTGAGCGCCAAATTGTGGGCAACGACGACTGGCTGAAACTCAGGCGCACGCGGACTTAACGACAAGAGTGACGGGACCACGCTTCGCGCCTCGTCGTCGCTCCCCATCGGTGCCAGAATCTCAACACTGGCGATCAAAGTCGGATCGCTCGGCTTGGGCGCGGTCGAGGCCGAACCGCTGCCTCCTTGGACCACAAAAACCAATGCAACGCAGGCTGCTGCCGCGCAGATTCCAGCAGCGTAAGTCCCAAATCCCCACGATGTTTTCGCTGATGGGAAAGCGATAACTTTCGCATCGACGGGAAGATTCTCTGCCGCCTTTTCGGCCCAGACCACGCAGGCCTTCTGCATCTGGCAATACTCGCGGTAGACTCTGTAACGGGCCGGGCTGCTCTGCACCTCCACCTCGAGCCGCTTGGCGTCAACCACACTGATTTCGTGGTCGAGGTAGAGGTTGAGCAGTTCGATAAATTCAGAGTCTTTCATTTAAAATCTTCCCCGAGTTTGGACCGAAGACTCTCGCGAGCCCGGGCAATGCGGCTTTTCACAGTTCCTACGGAAATATTCAGAATCGCCGCGATCTCCTCGTAACTGAGATTCTGAATGTTTCTCATCGTCAGAATCTCCCGGTGCTTGGCACTGAGCCGGTCCATGCCCTTGCCAATCCGGGCGACAAACTCCGACGTCACCGTGATATCATCGGGCGACTCAACTTCGGCTGGGATAATCTCTGCCAAAGTCGTGTCGTTGTCCGAGCTCACCGGAGCGTCAAACGACACAGATTTGTCGCGTTTCCGCCGCCACCAATACCAATACCGGTTGCGCGCCAAATTCGTCGCGATCTGGTAAAGCCAGGTTGAAAACGCGGAATCACCGCGAAAGTTCACCAGCCCTCGATGGGCCCGGATGAATGCGTCCTGCGTGACCTCCTCGGCGTCCTGCTGATTGCGCAGCAACTGGTGCACCATGGAATAAATCCGGTCCCAATAACGGGAAACCATTTCGTCGAACGCCGCTTGGTCACCGTTTTTGAAGCGAAGCACGAGGGCGTGATCTAGGGCTACTTCTTGGGCTTTTGAGGACATACGTTCTGCCTCACTCTGATGGGTATATTTTTCGATTGTTCCCAAGATTTTCGGTGGAGTTTCAGTGGGATATGCGCTCATTCCGGCACGGTCAACAGCTCCGGCAAATCAGAGGAGAAATTCCTTGCCAAGCGCGTCCGGCGAAACCCATTTTCCGCAGTTCCATAGGTTTTGGGCTGGTAGCTCAACGGTAGAGCAGCATCCTTTTAAGTTGTTGGTTCCGGGTTCGAATCCCGGCCAGCCCACCACCTAGAAGCGCCGAAATTCGGCGCTGACAGACTAAAACCACCCAAATGAAGCGCCTTGTCATTGTTGAAGATCAAACCGCCATCCGCGAAATGCTGGTGGAGATTCTTCGTTTGGACCCCAATTACCAACTCGTCGGCGAGGCCGGCGATGGTCAGGCGGCGGTCCAGCTGGTTCTCGAAACCCAGCCCGAGCTTATTGTTCTCGATGCCAAGCTCCCGGGCCTCAACGGCGTCGATATTTTGCGGCGCGTTTCAAAGAAATTGCCCCACGCCCGAGTTCTCGTTTTTTCCGGCCACGAGAATCCGGTTTTGGTTCGCGACATGTTGGAGGCCGGTGCGCACGGCTTCGTCGAGAAAACGGCCGGCCTGTTCGAATTTAAAAGAGGATTGGAAACTGTCGCCAAGGGCGGAACCTATTTCGGCCCCGCAGTCGCGGCGCTCATGCGCAACGTCGTCGCCAATCCGACTGCTCCGGTGAACAATGCGCCCGATTTTCTCACAAACCGAGAGCGTGAGATCCTCCAGCTTGTGGCCGAAAGCCACAGCACCCGGGAAATCGCCGCGAAACTTGGTATCAGCGCCAAAACCGTCGACAACCACCGAACTAACCTCATGCGGAAGCTAAACCTCCACGACGTGGCCAGCGTGACGCGCTACGCCCTCGAGGTAGGAATCAGCGAGCAGAAGAAACCCGTCTAAATTCCTTGCTGCACGATTCCATTGGCCCATTAGCTAGCGCTTAATCTCTCATCTTAATTCGACCATGAAACTTGTTTCGAAGCCGTTCCTCTTCCTCGCCCTGAGCGCCGCCGTTCTTTTGAGCGGGTGCGCCAAGAAACCTACCAGGCCAGACCCAAGCACCACGGTTCTTGGCCCAAACACGGGCGGCATCATCAACCCCTCCGATATCGCGACAACCGCCGACCTCAACACAGGGCTGCAGTCTCGTCTTGCCGATGGCGTGATCGACGACGGCGTCACCATCCGCGGTCTGCTCGGCGCGGTTTACTTCGAATTTGATCGCTCCGATATCTCAAAACCCGAGGAGCGTGCAAAACTCCAAGCCGCCAAGGACTACCTCGAAAAGAATCCCGGCCAACGCCTCCTCCTCGAGGGTCACGCTGACTGGCGCGGGACCTCGGAATACAATCTTGGTCTCGGTGATCGTCGCGCCAATGCGGCCAAAAAATACCTCGGGACGATCCAAGTCGCCGCCGATAAACTCGAGACCCTCTCAAAGGGCAGCGAGGAAGCGAAAAAGGGCGGCACCGACGAAGACATGAAGAAGGATCGCCGCGTAGAGTTGGTCATTATCAAACAGAAATAATTTCGGGCAGTTCGGCCCACAAAAAACCCCGGCGTCTGCCGGGTTTTTTTATGCCCGGGTGATTACGGGCGCGCCAGGTTTGGGAACGTTGAGCGTCTTGCGGGCTACTTTCCCGCCGCCAACGCGCCCAACATTCGCTCGGTCGTAGCGATCCCCTTCTTCATGACATCCAAGTTAAAGCTCTCATTGGGCGCGTGCAGATTGTCCTCGGGGAGGAAGAGACCGAACATCACCGAATCCAAACCGGTCACCCGCTTGATGTCGGCGATGATCGGCACGCTGCCACCTTCGCGCAGATAGATCGGCGGCCGTCCCCAAATCTCCGCAATCGCCGTGTCGGCGGCCAAAAAGGCTTGAGCCAAGACAGGCGACTGTTCCTTTGGCGTATTTGACCGACCCGGCGGCACCACGACGTAGGCCTCGCCTTTATGCTGATCGACAAACTCCAGCTTCACCCCCTTTGGCGTCCGGGCCCGGATGGCATCCATCACCAATTTCTTGATTTTGTCCGGCTGCTGGTTGGGCACGAGCCGACAGCTGATCTTCGCAAAGGCCTTGCTCGGAATCACCGTTTTGGTGCCTTCCCCTTGGTATCCACCGCCGATTCCGTTGAACTCCAGCGTCGGCTGGAACCGCGACGATTCGAACGGCGAGAAACCCGGTGTCGTGTAAAAAGTATCGATGCCCAAAAATTCAGCGTAAGCCTTCTCATCCCCGCCGAGTTTCTTGAGTTCGTCGCGCTCCCAAGGATGCACGTCGAGCACGTCGTCGTAGAAGCCGGGGACGTTCACTTTACCCTCGGGCGTGTGCAGAGTCGCGATGATCTCGGCGAGCGCCTGGATCGGGTTACGCAACACGCCGCCGTGCAATCCGGAGTGCAAATCACCTTTCGCACCGGTGATGTGCACATCGAACAACGTCAGCCCGCGCAGCCCGCAGGTCAGCACTACCTGTTGCTCGTTGGGTAAAGCCGTGTCGGAGAGATAAACAAAATCCGCCGCCTTCAGGCGGTCTTTGTAGCGCTCCAGAAACTTCGGAAAACTCGGACTGCCCATCTCTTCTTCGCCCTCGATGAGGAACGTGATGCGCAACGGCAAATTCGGATTGGCCTCCAGCAGGCGCGCGACCGCCGCAATGTTTGTGATCAGAGGCCCCTTGTTGTCCGCCGCCCCGCGCCCGTAAATGCGGTTGCCGCGAATGCTCGGCTCAAACGCCGGCGTCGTCCACAGATTCAGCGGATCGGCCGGTTGCACGTCGTAGTGCCCGTAAATCACCACATGCGGCCAACTCGGATCGCTCCCGCGGCTCGCCAAAATGATCGGATGAAGCTCCGTCGGCACAACCTCGACCACGAAGCCCATCGAGCCCAACAGTTCGGCCACGAATTTTTGCGCGCCGCGCATTCCTTCGCCGAACTTGGAGTCGGCCGAAACCGACGGATGACGGATAAATTCTTTCAGCTTTTCAACGGGATCGAACATCTGCCCAACGTGGCGCAAAATCTCCCCGCCCGCCAATCGCAAAACCGCTTTCTTTCACCCCGTCTTTCGCAATCGGCCGCTCAGTGCTTAAAGTGTCTTGAGCCCGTGAACACCATCGCCATGCCGCGTTCGTCCGCAGCTGCGATCACCTCGGCGTCCCGCACCGAACCGCCGGGCTGGATGGCACAGGTCGCCCCGGCCTCTGCCGCCGCGATCAATCCGTCCGCAAACGGAAACAACGCTTCGCTCGCGACCACCGATCCGCGCAAATCGAGCTTCGCCTCACCTGCTTTCCAAACCGCGATCCGCGAGCTGTCCACCCGCGCCATCTGGCCCGCTCCCACGCCGAGCGTCTGTTCACCACGGCAATACACGATCGAGTTCGACTTCACGTGCTTCCCCACTTTCCAACCGAACAACATTGCCGCCCATTCCTCGGAGGTCGGTTGACGCTTCGTCACGACCTTGAATTCGCGCACATTTCCGAGCGTGCGGTCCCGGTCTTGCACCAGCACGCCGCCGATCACGGAGCGGATTTCCTGCAACGCATCCGGCCCCATTCCTTCCTTTGCAATCATGAGCCGCAGGTTCTTCTTCTTGGAGAAAATCTCGCGCGCTTCCGCGCTGAAACGCGGCGCGATGATCACCTCGGTGAAGATCTCGGCGATCTGTTTCGCGAGTTCACCGTCGAGCGTGTTGTTGACGATAATGATCCCGCCGAATGGCGCCTGCCGGTCCGTCGCGTAGGCTTTCTCCCACGCTTCACTCAGCGTGTCCGCGCTCGCGACGCCGCACGGGTTCGTGTGTTTGAGAATTGCTACCGTCGGCCGCTCAAATTCCCCGATCAGGTAGGTCGCGGCCGTGATATCCAAAATGTTGTTATAACTCAGTTCCTTGCCCTGCAGCTGCTCATAGTGGTCGTTAAACGTGCCGTAGAGTGCCGCTCGTTGGTGTGGGTTCTCGCCATAGCGCAGGCTCTGCGCCTTCTTCCACGAGAGGGACAGCGTCGCCGGCAAACCGCTCAACGCTTCCAAATCCGGCTCCGTCGCCTGCGACTCAAGATACCGCGCAATGGCCGCATCGTAACTCGCGGTCCGTTGAAACACCTTCAATGCGAGCTTCCGGCGCAGATCACCCAGCGCCGCGCTCCCCTCGCCCGCCGCCAGCGCCACGAGCACACCCGCATAATCCGCCGGATCGCACACCACCGACACACTCGCGTGGTTCTTCGCGGCACTCCGCAGCATCGACGGTCCGCCGATGTCGATGTTTTCGATCGCCTCATCGAATTCCACGTGCGGCTTCGCCACGGTCGCCTCGAATGGGTAAAGGTTCACGACCACCAAATCGATTAGCTCGATCCCGTTCTCCACCGCCTGCGCAAGATGCTCCGATTTGTCGCGCCGACAGAGCAATCCGCCGTGGATTTTCGGGTGCAACGTCTTCACTCGACCATCCATGATTTCGGGAAATCCCGTGTGCTTTCCGACCTCGGTCACCGGCAGTCCTGCCGTCGCGAGCAACTTTGCCGTGCCGCCCGTGGAGAGCAACGTATAGCCGTGCACCCGCACCAGCGCCGTGGCGAATTCGACGAGTCCTTGTTTGTCGCTGACCGAGAGCAGGGCCAATTTTCCCATGGGACCGCGTTTCTGCGCACCCCTCTTCCGCGCCGCAAGCCCGAAGCGACCCGTTCCGCGTCACAACACGGGCCGCACTTGCGAGCGCACCGTTATCTCGTTCTGTTTCGCCAGTGTCCTGCTGCTCCTCCACTCCTGCCGGCCTTGTCGCCCGCCTCGATAAACTCGTCTATCACCACGGCGGCGCGAGTCTGCCCACCGACCAACCGCATGCATTTGTTTACTTCGTCACGATTCACAACGGCTCCGAACACACCCTCACGCTCCTCGGCCGAAAATGGGTGATCGAGAATTTTGACGGATCACACCTGGTCGTCGAGGGGGAGAAAATCGTCGGCGAAACTCCCCGCCTCGCCCCCGGCGAGCAATTTTCCTACAACAGTTATCACGTCACCGGAGGCTCGGCCCGCGCCACCGGGAGTTTCCACGGTGTCGATGAACTCGGGCGCAAGATTCACGTCCTGCTGCCCTCCTTTGAGTTGGTCACTCCCGCCTCGGCCGATCCTGCCGCGTGATCGCTCCGATCGGCATTACGCCCCGGGACTTTTGCGAGCCGGTCAAAATTCGTTCTCGTTCTCCCGGGCGTTCTCCTGTTTGCTCGACCCTTTATGAAGTTAACTGACCTTAATCGCAAGGGCGGCATCGGTTCCAATTCGATGCTCATCGAGCTCGGCGACCTCCGCATCGTGATCGATTGCGGCCTCAATCCCAAGGAAGTCGGCCGCGCCGCCACCCCCGAATTTTCGCCCACCCGGAACAAGCCGCTCGATCTCATCATCATCACCCACTGCCACTTGGACCATATCGGCAGCTTGCCGGTCCTGATGCGTGACCATCCGAATACGCCCGTGCTGATGACGACCTCCAGCCGGATGCTCATCGAGCGGATGCTCCACAACTCCGCCAACGTCATGATGCGCCAACGCGAGGAGGCCAACATCCCGGACTATCCGCTCTTCACCCACGAAGAGATTGATCGCATCGGCAAACGTTTGGTCGGCCTGAATTTCAACCAAGCCAAGATGTTTCGCGGCGCCAAGGACGAGATTGAGATCATCCTTCACCCCGCGGGCCACGTCGCCGGCGCCGCCGCCATCGAGATCGTCCACAAGCACCGCGCTATCTTTTTCACCGGTGACGTGCTCTTCACCGACCAACGCACGCTGAAGGGCGCCCGCTTTCCCGCCGGGCACTTTGACACCGTCATCACCGAGACCACCCGAGGCACCACCGAACGCCCGGTCGGCAAGAGCCGCTCGGAGGAGATGATTCGCCTCGTTGCCAGCATCAACGACACCATTTCGCGCGGCGGCTCATTCCTGATCCCCGTGTTTGCCTTGGGGCGTATGCAGGAAGTCCTCACGATCATCCACGACGCCCGCAAGTTCGGCAAACTCGCCGAATTCCCCATCTTTGCCTCAGGCCTTGGCATGGATCTCGCCGACTATTTCGACGAAATCAGCCGAAAGACCAAACACATCCAGTTCAACCGCGGCATCATCAAGGATCTGAAAATCAAGCCGACCCCGCGCAAGCTCGTCGCCGGACAAGACCCCGGACAAAACGCCCTCTACATCATCAGCTCCGGCATGTTGGTCGAGCGCACGCCCAGCTATACCCTCGCCTCCGGTCTCCTCGAAAACGCGAAGAACACCATCGGCTTCGTCGGTTATTGCGACCCGACCACGCCCGGCGGCGAACTCCTCGCCATGTCCCCCGGCGACACCTTTCTCTTCAAGACCGCCAACGTGAAGGCCAAGATCAAGGCCCGCGTCGAGCGCTTCGAACTCAGCGGCCACGCCGATCGCGAGGAACTCGTCCAATTCGTCGTCCAAACCGGCGCCCGCAGCGTAATTCTCACCCACGGTGATCCCGAGGCCCGCGCTTGGTTTATGGAGCAGCTCAAGGAACAGATGCCCAAGAGCTCGATCCTCGACCCGGTTCCTCTCCAGACCTACCAGGTCTAATCCCGTAGCAGGGCTGGGTCTCCGACCTGCCCTCCTCCGTCTGCGGCCAAACTCGCCAGCACGTTCCTGCGACTCGCGCCCCCGCCGGATCGGGCCAATTCTCGATTCGCCGACCTGAGCCCACGCACGTCCTTCTCCGTGCCCGCCGCGCCCCGCGCGGGTCAGCCCATCAGTTCCCGCAGCCGCTCCGCCACAATCGGCCCGCCGGCGATATAGACGATCTTTCCCATCTTCAGGTTAAACGTCTTCATCGGCAGTTGCTCGCCGTTGATAAACGTCACCTCGCCTCCCGCCGCGCGCACCAGCGGAATCCCCGCCGCGAGATCCCAGATTTTCACATTAAAATCGAC
>CALSBN010000076.1:0-20017 GCA_943373185.1 Opitutus sp. GAS368
TGATGGCAACGCCCAGCGAGCGGCCGCGCCCGTCAAGGACCGCGCGCTCTGGGATTTTCGGGTCGCGGCCAGCGCGCTGCGGGCGGCGAATCCGGCCGAGGCGAAGCTCCGCCTCGACGACGCGTTGCCCCTGATCGGCGGTATCTTGGCCAACGACGCCGATGCGAAGCGCGCCCGCGGCCTGTTTTCCGCCGAGAGCACCAAGACCTTTATCGGCGAGCCTTACGAGCGCGTCATGGCCTACTACTACCGGGGCCTCCTTTACTGGCGCGATGGCCAACCCGACAATGCCCGCGCCTGTTACCGCTCGGGTCAGCTCATCGACAGCGATGCCGAGTTGGTGGACAACAAGAGCGACTACGTGTTGCTCGACTACCTCGATGGATTCGCCTCGGCGAAACTCGCCGGCGACGGCTCCGCTGCGTTCGCGCGCGCGCAGGCCAACGCCAAGGGCAAGACCCTGCCGCCCTACGATCCCGCGGCCAATGTCCTGATCTTCGCCGAATACGGTCGCGGTCCGCGCAAATACAGCGGCGGCGAATACGGCGAACAGCTCAAGTTTTTCACCAAGGATTCCGCCGCGCACTCCGCCACGTTGGCGGTCAACGGCGAGACCGTGGCCCTGCCGGCTTTCGACGATCTCAATTTTCAGGCGACGACCCGGGGCGGGCGCGTGATGGACCACATCCTCGGCGGCAAAGCTGTCTTCAAGCGCAACACCGATGCGGTTGGTAGTGTCGCCCTCGCCGGGGCCGCCATCGCGGCGGACAACGCTTACGGCCGCCGACGCCGGCCCGACGGCACGATCGAAACCTACGGCAACCGCGATGCCCAGACGGCCGCCGTCGCGCTCGGGGCCATCGGCCTGCTCAGCAAACTCGCCTCGGCCGCCACGACGCCCAAGGCCGATATCCGCATGTGGGACAACCTGCCGCAGCGGCTCAGTTTTGCCGCCCTGCGTCTCGCGCCGGGCGCGTATCCCGCCACCCTCGAATTCCAAGACGCCGCCGGCCACACCCTGCCCGGGCTCACGCAAACCCTGACGCTGCAAGTCGAACCGGCTGATCGCGACACCGTGATATTTCTGAGCGAACTTAAGCGCTGATCGCGAGTCACACTCTACCACCACCACACCACGAATCCTGTTATGAAGATGAAATTTGTCACCCAGATCATCGCCGCCGCCGGCCTCGCTCTCTTGGCCGGATGTGCCACTCCCCCCGGTCCGTTCACGCCGCAGGACACCACGCGCTACACCTTGGAAAACACCGAGAGCTTTGTGCTCCTCGACAAGCCCACGCAGGTTTCGATCACCTGCACCGGCCTGCAGGAACGCACGCTCGCCGACGGCCGGCTCGAAGTCGTCGCCAACGTGAAGAACCGCGAAGCCCGCCGCATTCAGGTGCAGATCAACGCCGTGTTTAAAGACGAAAAGGGGTTCTCCACCGGCGATGAAACTCCGTTCCAGACGCTCATCCTCGCCGAGAATTCCACCGAGGCCGTTCGCTTCACCGCGATGAACACCCTTGCGAAAAAATACACGATCCGCGTCCGTCAGGCGCGTTAAGTCACACCCCCTCCGTCGCAGAAGTATAGCGCTGTAGAACCGACCGCCGGTCGGTTTTCCGCAGCCCGACCACCGGTCGGGCCTACAGCAAAACAACCAAACCGTTTTCCCCTTCCGCCATGAAACCCATTTTCTACCCGTTTGTTCTCTCCACGCTCACGGTCGTCGCGCTTGCCCAGTCCCAGCCGGCCCCCGAGCCGCCGGTGCCGGTCACGAAAGCCTGGCCCGCAGCACCGGCGGAACCGGTCGCGCCCGCTGATCAGCATCTTTATGGCCCGACGTCCGCCACGTTGATCGCGCCGGCCGTCGCGCAGGGCGTGGTGGAAAAATTCCGCGCCGCCTATGGTGCGACCAATGCCCCGCGGATCGTGATCTATGTGAACCGTTCGTTGGTTGATCCGGCCGGACTCAAGCTCACGGGCCGCACCGAGAAATACGCCGAGACGACGACCGACGGCAAATCGACCAAGTCCAAGACCAGCGGGACCAACACTTACGCCGTGAAAGACGCGCCCGCGCCGACGCTCGCCGACCAGCAGACCGTGCGTGACATCGAGCGGCTCCTCGGCCGCGCGTTCCGCAACGGCGGCGCCAAACTGGCGGATCAACGGACGGCAGGCGTGATGCTGAGCGCTCAGCCTGCCTCGCGCCTGCTCGGCGATCAGGCGGCGAAAGAGCGCGACGCCCTCGCGCAATCGGCCGACATCGCCGTCGAGGTATTGATCTCTTCCCGCAATTTGCCGGTGGTCGAAGTCTCCGGCGACAGCACGGTCGCGGTGCCAGATATTCAGATGACCGCGATCCGCCTGAAGGACGCTGCGATTCTCGGCCAGGCCTCGGCGAGCGACGTGCTCGGCCAATCGGCCGCCCGCGCCGCGAAGCAGTTTGGCGTTTCCGAAATCACCGAAGCCACCGCGCTCGCGCTGATGGAGGATATGCTGGGCATCGCTAAGTAAGCTGCGCGCTGCGTGTGGGATAGAGCGGCCTGTTTGCCGGCTCTCGGTCGCGTAGCTTTCCCAATTGACCGAACGGGCGCAGTTCGAGGTTCGATCATTGGTTGAGGTCTGACTCATGCCAACGTCCCGTAACTTCTAGATGTTTATCATTGCGAGGTGCGCGAAGCACGCCGTGGCAATCCAGCTGAATCGCTTGGTCGCTGCGCTTCTCACAATGACGGTCTGTTTATCATGGGACATTGTTACGAGAGGCAGGAGCGGCCGAACCTAAGCAGTCCGGCCGTGGTTTGTGAGTGGTTTGGCTTTCGCCGCTGGGCAGACCTGAATCGTGGGCCGAGCGACGGAGGCAGTAATCGTTGGCTTGCCCCGACACGTTTGGAGCGACGCTGCTTCTAATCCTCTTGGTCCGGTGGTGGGCGCGAGTTGTTCGCGACTTTGATCCCGGATTCGCGAGCAAGCTCGCTCCCTCAGGATCACGCGGTCTTGAGCGGAACTTTCCGGCTAAGTTTTTCCCGTTTCGTGCGTGGTAGGGATATCAACCCCATCCACCCATGCGAAATGATCTCTACATCGGAGCTCTGGTAGCTGTCGGGGCGCACGCCGCCCTTGCGTTGATTTCGACTCCCACTCGGCTGGTCGTCACGCGGCCGGATCCGCCTCCCACGATTGAAGTTCGGCCGTTTCCGAAAATTCCGGATGAACCCGAGCCGTTGCCGGCGGCGGCCGATGACGCGCCGAAGGGTCGCCCGGATGTGGCGGCTCCGCCCAGCCAACCGGACGTGCCGCGGCCGGTGACGACCGGAGCCTTTGTGCAACCGGTGCGCCCGGTTTATGATGGGCCCATCGATCGCACGATCAGCTCGATTCCGACCGAAAGGCCGGGTCGGACCGAGGGGCGAGAGGGCGTCATTTTCGATCCGCGCGCACTCGACCGGACGCCGGTGGCGCGGTTTCAGGCGCGGCCGGACTATCCGTTCGAGATGAAGCGCACGGGCGTCGCAGGCGAGGTGCTGGTCGAGTTCGTTGTGGCGGCGGACGGCTCGGTGCGCGATGTGCGGGCGGTGCGTTCGTCGCAACGTGAGTTTGAGGACGCGGCCGTGCGGGCGGTGAGCAAGTGGACCTTTCGGCCGGGTCAAAAGGACGGTCGCAACGTGCCGACGCGGATGCAGGTGCCGATCGTTTTCAGTCTGAATGAGGAGCGCGGCTAGGCGAGGGCCGGGCCGAATTCGTAGCGGAGGCTCCAGGTGCGCGTCGCGCCGGGGGCCAATTCCGTGATGAGGTAGGGCTCGATGCTCCAGGTGTTGCTGTTGCCCCAAACCGGGCAAAGGTCGGGCGGGAAATCGGTCGTGAACACGATCTCGCGGAGAAGCGGGTGTGAGACGCGGGCGCGCAGCGGTTGGCCGCGGGGCAAAAGGAGTTGCTCGAAATGGCCGTCGCGCTCGGATTCGAAGCGGCGCTTGAAAGTGAGGCGCGAGGCGGCGTCGAGGGCGTAGCCGGGGTTTTCGGCGAAGGTCGTGCCGGCGGGGAGGTCGCAGGTGATCAGGCGGTCGGTGAGCGCGAAAAACGGGTGGGCGACCAGTGGAGCGGCAACGGGCGTTCGCCGGTGTTGGTCAGTTGGCTGGACGAAACCAAGCTGCGGCCGGTGAGGGCCACATGGCGGGTGAGTTGGGAGCCGAAGCCGTCGCCGGTTTGGGCGGTGCAAAACTCAAGGGCTTGCGCGGTGGACGTGAGGTGCCACGCACAGGGCTTGGTGACGGTAAATTTGGCGTCGGCGGAGCCCACGACTTCGCCGATGCCGATGATCCAGCCGCGGCCGTCGCGGAGCATGAGCGGGCGTTGGGTGTGAAAATCGGCGTGGCGAAACGACTCGGGCAGCCCTTGGCCGTTGTGGGACGTCGGATCGGGCTTGGGCCATTGCGGTCCGGCGAGCAAGGGGCCGAGGCGGGCGTCGCGCACCTGCCAGATGTAGCCGCCCCAGCAGTAACGGGCGCCTTGGCGGGCGTGTTCGGCGGGATCGGCCGGGTCGAGCAGATCGACGGTGAGCGCGGAGTTGGCGAGGCGGATCATGGGAGCGGTGGGGCGAGACCGGACGTTGTTTGAATCAGTTCGAACCCAGGGGTGGGACGTCCATGCCTCCGCGGACGCGAGAAGCGGAACGGCAACGGGCCTCGGGTATCACTTGACGCGTCGCACGCGGATGGTGGTGTTTTTGCCCTCGATGGAGAGGGCGAAGGCGCCGGCGGGGCGGGGTTGGATTTCGATGTCGCGACCGGCGATCTCGAAGGGAATGGGCTCGGTGCCTTCCCAAACCTGACCGTTGTCGAGGGCGAAGCTGTTGCCGCCGACCCAACCGGTGGCGCGGGCCTTGAGGGCGGGCTCGCTGCGCCAGTCGTTGTTGATCGCAGGGATGCCGAAGCGTTCAAGGACGCCGCGCTTGCGGTCGGCGGCGACGGCTGCAGCCGTGGTCGCGGCGGTGGTTGGGGAATTGGTCTCGGCGGCAGCCTGACGTTGGGCGGCGACGCTGACGGCGGCTTTGAAGTGGCGGATGAGCGCGGCGTCGATCACGCCGAGTTGGTCGGGCGAAAGTTTGTCGAGGCCGGCGCGGGCGTAGTCCTCGGCGGTCATCACGACCTTGAGACCGGGGAACGAATCGGCGCGGAGACCGATGACGGAGCAGAGCAGCAAGAGGGCGAGGCAGAGACGGGTCTTCATGGGGGAAAAACGGGAACGTGGAGGCGACGGTCAGCCGGCGGGCTCGTCGTCGCCGAGAGTCTGGGCGTGGATAAGTTCGGCGAAAACGCCGCGGCGCGCAAGGAGTGAGGCGTAGTTACCTTCTTCCAAAATGGCGCCGTCGCGGAGGACGATGATGCGGTCGGCGTTCTTGATCGTGCTGAGACGGTGGGCGATGGTGATGACGGTGCGGCCTTGGGCGAGGCGCTCGAGGGCTTGCTGGATGAGCCGCTCGCTCTCGTAGTCGAGGGCGGAAGTGGCCTCATCGAGAATGAGCACGGGCGGGTTGCGCAACACGGCGCGGGCGATGGCGAGGCGCTGGCGTTGACCGCCGGAGAGGGTGACGCCGCGTTCGCCGACGGGGGTGGCGTAGCCTTGGGGCATCTTGAGAATGAACTCCTCGGCGTTGGCGAGACGGGCGGCGGCGCGGACCTCGGCTTCGGTGGCGGTGGCGTGGGCGAAGCGGATGTTTTCCTCGATGGTGCCGGAAAGCAAAATGCTCTCCTGCATGACGACCGCCATCTGGCGGCGGATCCAGCGCATGTCCCATTCGCGCTGGGGCACGCCGTCGATGAGGATCTGGCCGGTGGTGGGCGCGTAGAGGCCGAGGAGAAGATTGGCGAGGGTGCTCTTGCCCGCGCCGGAGGCGCCGACGAGCGCGACGTTTTCGCCGGGGCGGATGGTGAGCGAAAGATCGTGGATGACGCGTTTCTCGGTCTCGGGGTAGGTAAACGCGACGCGGTCGAAGACGATGTCGCCGGTGAGCCGGGACTCACGGCGCGCGCCGTGCCATTCCTCGACGTAGGGCGAGTCGATGAGTTCCTTGATGCTCGCGTAACTCTCGCGGCCGGCGAACCACGGCTCGCTCAGACCGATGACCATCTGCACGGGCGAAAGAATCACGGGCAGACCGGCGATGAAGGCGACGAGTGTGCCGACGGTCATCTGGCCGTTGATGGCGAGGATCGCGCCACCGGCGACGACCAGAGCGGCGATAGCCTGCGTGCTCACGTAGGTGAACGTGCCGAAGACGGCGCTCACCCACGACTGGTCCACGCGGCTGCGGGCGAAGTCGCCGCTCGTGCGGTCGAGCAGCAACTCGGCCTGTTTTTCCTCGCCGAAGCTGCGCACGAGGCGGAGAGCGGAGATGAACTCGCTGGCGGTGCCGGTGAGTTTTTCCTGGGCGAGGCGGGCCTCGTGGTTGGTGCGCTGGAGTTTCGAGAAGAAGCGCCATTTCGCGAAGGCCCAGACGGGCAGCGCGAGCACGAGCACGGCCGTGAGCCGCCAGTTGAGAAACGCGAGGACGAGCAGAACGCCGCCGCTGTAAAGAATGACGGGCAGGAACTGGTTGAGAATGGTGTAGAGCAGCGACTCGATTTTTTGCGTATCGAACGCGTATTTCGACAACAGTCGTCCGGTTTTCTGGCGGTCGAGGTAGCTGAAGCTGAGATACTGCAACCGGAAAAAAATCCGGCTGCGCAGCTCGACCATCAGGCGGGCCATGGCCTTGGCGAGTTCGTTGGCCCCGAGGACGGAGAACAGGTAGTGCAGGCCGAGCAGCGCGGCGAAAACCGCGGTGGCGAACAACACATCGCGCGTGTCGCCCGCGGGCACCGAACGGTCGATGATGTGGGCGAAGATCAGCGGACAAGGCGCGATGGCGAGACTGCGCAATAAGGCGAGACCGACGCCCGGCGCGAGGGCGCGGCGGACGCGCCAAAGGTAACCGGGAAGAGTGGGCGCTTGGAGCGGCTCGTGGGACATGACGGCGCGGAACGTAACCAAGGCGCGCGGAACGCCAAGGGACTTTTGCGGCCGCCCGCCGGCGCGCCGTTTACCTTATCGTTGGTGGCGGCGCGGGCTGCCGTCGCCGTGGAGGGCGTGGTAGTAAGGATCGCCGGGGACGATGCTGCCGCGAACGACGGGGCGGCCGGTGAACGCGCTCTTGTAGAGTGCGGTCAGCAGCTCGAGCGTGCGGCGAGCCTCGGGGCCGCTGAGCAGCGGGCGGCGGTCCGCGTCGAGGTCGGCGACGAGGGTGTTGAGCTGCGCGGCGTGGGTCGAACCCACGTCGGTGGGGAACTGTTGCCAAGCCTGGGTGAGCGTATCGCCCTCGCCCTCGCTGGCGGCGGCGGGCGTGAACCGCCAGTGGTCGCGGTTGTAACTGTAGAGGTGGGTGAGCTCGACGGTGGCACGCTGGTAATCGAGGCGGAGGTAAGTCTCCTGGCGCGGGCTGAGGGCGCTGTTGACGATGGAGGCTTGGGCGCCGTTGGCGAATTGGACGAGTGCCATCGAGACATCTTCGACCTCGATCGCGCGGTCGAGGGTGGCGGCCATCGCGCGGATCTCGGTCCAGTCGCCGAGGAGATGGAGCAGGTGGTCCATGGCGTGGATGCCGAGTCCCATGGTGGGCCCGCCGAGTTCGGTGGCCCACTTGCCGCGCCAAGGAACGGCGTAGTAGGCGGCGTCGCGGAACCAGACGGTGTTGCAGATCGCGACGAGGGGTCGGCCGAGCAGGCCCGCTTCGGCGAGGCGGCGGAGGTGTGCGGTCGAGGAAGCGAAGCGCATCTGGAACACACAGGAGGCAAATTTTCCCGTGCGCCGCTCGGCCGCTTCAATGAGATCGAGCTCGGCGAGCGACGCGCAAAACGGTTTTTCACACAGCACCCAGGCGCCGGCCTCCATGGCGGCGATGCTCATGGCCGCGTGGAAGGAGGGCGGCGCGGCGATGAAGACGAGATCGGGTTTTTCGGTCGCGAGCGCGGTGGCGTAGTCGGTGTAGAATTGCGCGAGCTTGTGCTTCTCGCTGAAGGCGCGGACGCGGTCGGCGTCGATGTCGACGGCGGCCGAGAGCACGACCCGGCCGCCGGAACTCTCGGCGGCGCGGACGTGGGCGTCGGCGATGCCGCCGGTGCCGACAAGAATTGCGCGGTAGGTCTTGGAGGTGCTCAAGCAGGGTCCTTGCGTTGGGTGAAGACAGTGAGACCGAGCAACGACTGGGTCGGTGCGGGGAAGGCGTAGCTGGCGAGGTAGCCGCACACGAGGCAGGCGAGGATGGAGAACGTGGGGTAGAGAACGGGTGTGACCATCGAGCCCTGCCAAAGGACGAGCGTGATGAGGAGGCTGCAAATCACGCCGATGACCGAGCCCTGCCAGTTGGCGCGCTTGGTGAACATCCCGAGCCCGTAGCAGCCGGCGAAGCCGCCGCCGAGCACCGCCTGCAAGGCGAACCAAGCGTCGAAGGCGGACTTGATGTCGAAGAGCGCGAGCAACAACGCGGTGCCGACGCCGATGACGCCCGAAATCACGGTGATCCACTCGGCGAGCCGCACGCTCTTGGCGGGGGTGGCGCTCCGGTTGAAACGCTCGTAGAAATCCACGGAGATGAGGGTCGCCACGCTGTTCATGCAACTGGAGAGGGTGGACATGGAGGCGGCGAAGATGCCGGCGATGATCAGTCCGGTGACACCGACGGGCAGTTCGGACGCGATGAAGTGCGGGAACGTGGCGTCAACGGACAGCAGCGGGTTCAGCTTCTCGGGATGTTGCCGGTAGAAAACAAAGAGCGCGGTGCCGATGGCGAAGAACGTGATGCTGCCCGGCACGACCACGGCGGCGAGGGTCCACATCGACCAGCCGGCCTCTTTGGGGTTTTTGGTCGAGAGGGCGCGCTGCATCATGACCTGATCTTTCGGATATGTAATCAGGTCGATGATGGCGAACATGACGAAGGCCCAGACCGTGGGCCGGAGCAGATCGAAGCTCCAGTCGAAGGTGTGCATTTTGGCGTTCTCGTTGGCGACCCGGACGAATTCCGGCAGGCCGCCGTCGATGCCCGTGATCACATAGCCGATCGCGAAAAATGCGCCGCCGAGCATGACGAAGACTTGGAGCACGTCGGTCCAAATGACCGCTTTCATGCCGCCGAGCAGCGTGTAGGCGATGGTGACGATACCCATCAGCACGATGCTCAAAATGACATTGAGACCTGTGACCGCGGAGAGGGCGAGGGAAGGGAGAAACAGCACGGTGCTCATGCGGCCGCCGAGCTGGATCAGAATGTTGAGCGCGCTGGCGAGGACGCGGATCGACGGATGGAAGCGCATCTCCAGGTATTGGTAGACCGAGGTGACGTTCAGCCGGCGGATCATCGGCACGATGTAGATGGCCACGAGGGCGGTGCTGACGAGACCGACGGCATCGCGGGCGAGAATCTGCCAGTTGGTGGCGAAGGACTTGGCCGGGATGCCGATGAACGAGATCGCGCTGGTGCCGGTGGCATAAAGGCTGAGACCGGCGGCCCACCACGGGATCGAGCGACCGCCGAGGAAGAAGTCGTCGTTGCTCTGCTTTTTCTCCCGCAGATAAAAGTAAAGCCCGATGCCGGCCGAGAAAGCGAGGTAGCCGACGATGATGACCCAATCGAGCGTGCGCAGGTGGCGCTGGTTGGCGGTGAGCTCGACGCGGGAGACTTCGTTGGGTGCGCCGATAGACGCCGCACGCGTCTCGACCACGAAGCCGGCGGGTGCAGGTCGCAGCGTGACGGGTTCACCGGGTAACGTGACTTTGCCGAAAGGGGCCCAGGTGTCGGTGATCGCGTGGTAGGCCAGCACCGTAAGTTCTCGCGGGCCGGAGAGCGTGGCGCCAAGGAGATGGGCTTGGGCGCTGCGGACCAGGACATCGCCGAAGAGCGGGCTCGGTGCGGGTTTTTTGGGCAGATCGGCGGTGGCGATGGCGGCGGGCGGCGTGAGGAGTGCCGCGGCGGCGGGCGTGAGGGACGTGAGACGGAGCTCGGTGAGCGGCGCCTCCGGTTCGGCGGCCCGCGTCGTCCACGAGGCGACGAGCGCGAGCAGTAACAGGGGTAACGCGCGGCGAAAACAGTGGGGCATCCCGCTGAAATTCAGAAGAGCGACGGCTTGTTTCAAGTCGCTATTTCACGAACATTCACCCGCCCGGACCGGGCATAAAAAAGCCGCGCCGGGGAAGGCGCGGCGTGATTGTTCGCCAAGCCGGGTCAGGTTACGCCCGCGAGACGGAGGATCTTCTCCCCGGTGAGCCGGCGTTCGGGCGGGAGCGCGTGAGGCGTGCGGTTTCCGTAGATCGTGGCGAATTCTTTGAACTTCTCCTGGGTGGCTTTCACGAATTCCTCGGTCGGCCGGGTCTCGCCGCAGAGGGCCATGATTTCGGGCAGCCAGCGGTGGCCGTAGCGAACGTGGTTCTGTTCGTCGTTGCGGTCGAAGGCGAGGAGGGTGTCGGCCTCGAAATCGTTGAGCTCGCGCACGCGGTCCATGACGAGGGCTTTGGTGGGAAAACTGCCGGCTTCGAATTCCATCGTCATCATCGCGTAGCGCTCGTGGGGCGGCATCTGGACGAGGATGTTGTAGAGGTCGAGCGAGTGCTCGACGGTCATGAGATCGACGCCGAGTTTGGGGAGTTGGCGGAAGCCAAACTGGCTGTGGCGGGACTCATCCCAAAGATGACGGGCCATGTCGTGGTGCAGATCGAAGGGCGCGTTGGGCGTATCGACAAAGACGGTCGCGAGGTAGTCCACGGCGTCCATTTCCATCATGAGCCACACGTAAACCATGAGGCGGATGACGCGGGCATCGGTCTTGGGGTCGACGAGCCACGAGCGCACGATGGGCGTCTCGGCGGGATCTTGGCTGAACACGCTGGAGCATGTCGGATACTTGCCCCGGTTACAGGTGGCGGGATGGGCGAACGGCATCCGCTCGTGTTGCCAGACGTAGTGGGCCGCGAGCGGGAGGCGGGTTTCCTGTCCGAGCCAGCCGCCGAGATCATCGAGGGCCTGCGTGAGGTGCAGCGACCACTCGCGGGCGTCGGTGCCGGTCAGGTAGGGCGCGAGCTCGCGGGCGTGGCGTTCCTCGTCGGCAATGAATTCTTCGACGAGTTTTTTCGACGGCCAGTCGGCGAGGGGATCGGTGACTTTGAGGTAGTGGCGATAGGCCGAGAGCAGGGCGGGCTTGAGAACCTGATAGAAGCCGGCGGTGAGGACGAGCGGGTCCTGGGCGGTGGTGCCGATGGCTTCGTTGAAGATGCGGCGGACGGAATCGCGGACGGACTCGGTGGAGCCGAAGGACGAGAGTTCGCGGCCGCGTTCGCGGAGGAAACGGGCGTGGCCGGCGGACTCCCAAGCGTGCTGGCAGAGAAGATACTTCAGCTCGGGCTCGCCGACACGGTAGATGAGCGTGGTGACGGTGCGGAGGAACTCGCGCTCGACCTCGAACAGCAGGCGAAGCAAGCGCGCCATTTCGTTGACGGCAGCCATGCGACCGGTGGCGGGACGGGCAGGGGTGGCGGTGGTCATGCTGAAGTGGAACGCTGGCGGGAAGATGGGTGGATTTCTGGTCTTTCTCTTTCCGTTTTCTCTTAACCGTTCTCAGTTCTTCGGGAGGGAGAAAGAGGAAGATTAGGAGCAAAGAGAAAGATTCACATCAGCAGATGCGGCCGCGTTTGCCGGCGGTGGTGTGGCCGGGGGGATTGACGCCGATCCAGCGGTCGTCGATCGGCTCGCTGGCGCGTTGGTAACGGGCGTCGCTGGAGATGCGAAGACGGTTCTCGGTGCGGTTGTCGAGTGAGGCGTGCACGAGGAACATCCCGAAGGTGATGAAGTCGCCGGGTTGGAACTCGGCGGTGAGCCAACGACCGCCGAATTTGTTGCGGAGGACGGGCGGGTTGTGGGAAAGCGTGCCGCTAAACGTCCAGCCGAAGCCCTTCGCGCCGGTGGTGGCGTTTTTGACCTGATCCGGCTTGTTCTCGCAGTAGGAATCGACGTCGCGGTAGACGTAGTTTTCCAGCAGATCCATGCGCTTGTGCGAGCCCTCGAGGACCATGAGGCCGCCGAGTTCGAAGGAGATGTCGCCGTAGGGCAGCCAGCACGTCATGTGACCGTGCGTGCCGCGGCCCATGTAGGGGAGATCACAGTGGGGGTTGGTGCCCTTGCCGGGGCCGATGGCGCGGAGCCAGGTGAAGTCGTAGTGGCGGATTTCCTCGCCGTAGAACTGGCGGTAGAACTCGGGCAGGCGGCCGGAGTAGAGCAGGTTCTGAATCTTCTCGTTGTTGTTGGTCAGCTCGGGCTTGAAGACGTAGCCGGAGCCCGGTTTGCAGACGCCTTCGATGCGCGGATAGTTTTCATCAAGGACGCCGGCTTCGGCGAGGCCGTCGGTGAGGCTGGCGCGGGCGTCGAGCACCTGCTCGCGGTCGAGGTAGCCCTTCATGTAGAGGTAGCCGTCCGTGTCGAAGCGGCGGCGGAGTTCGACGAAATCGGTGGCGGCGTCGGACGAGTCGCGCAGGATTCCAAATTTATCTTCGCTCGTATCGAGCGGATGACCGAACGACCAGATTTGCGGAAGGGTGGCGGTGCTCATGTGTGATATGGAAGAGGAGGGTTGGGGTAAACGGCGGGAACGATGGTCGAAGATACACCCGAACGAAAGCGGACAAAATGGTTGTAATGGGATTTCGCATGTAGATTTTGGGCCGACGATGTCGGTCTCATTTCGGACACAACCTTGGTTGACGAGTGCGGTGCGCACGCCGCTCGGCGAGTTGCAACTCGCCGGGACGCTGAAGGACGCGCGGGGGCTCGATCCGCTGGCGATGCGGGTGCTGGGGAGCTTCTCGTTGATCTACATGGTGGATCTGGACGGCTACTACTGCGACGCGAACGGGGTGAAGCGCGATCTCGTCTCGGGCGATCTCGTGCTCATCTGGCCGGAGCTGGCGCATGCTTACGGGCCGAAGCAGGGCCAAGGGTGGAACCAGATTTACTTTGTATTCGATGGGCCGGAATTTGAGTTCTGGCGAGAGCGCGGATTGCTGTCACCCGAGCGGCCGGTGCTGCACTTGGAGCCAGTGGACTATTGGCGACGGCGGTTTGAGGAAGTCGTCGGCGCGGAGTCGCGTCACGGAGCGGGGGCGCCGCTGCGCGCGATGGGGGGGTTTCTGCATTTGTTGAGCGACATCCTCGCGGCGAATGCGGACGCGCGGGGCAACCGCGAGGCGTGGCTGGAACAGGCGTTGCAACTGCTCGGCACACCCTCGGCCGACGGCTGGCCGACGCCGCAGCACGTCGCCCGCGCCGTGGGTCTGAGCTATGATAATTTTCGAAAGCAATTCGCGGCCCGCACCGGTGTCTCGCCGGGCCTGCACCAAAAGCGGCAGCGAATCGAGCGGGCGTGTGCCGCGCTGTATCAGGGCAATGAAAGCTTCAAGGAATTGGCGGAGCAGCTGGAGTTCTGCGACGTGTTCCACTTCTCTAAGGCGTTCAAGCAAGTCGTGGGGCTGACGCCCTCGGAGTTTAGGAAAAAAGTGCGCGGCGGGTGAGGGTCATTGATGACGGCGGGGTGGGCAGGCAGCGGCCGGTTTGGGCGTTGATTTCAAAGCGAAGCGACGTATGAGTTTTGGTGTAAGCACAACCCCCGAAAATCGGGCAGCATAATCAACGAAAGGAAAATTATGAAACTGATGATACGGAAGGTATTCATGGTAGTCGCGGCAATCGGTATGTGTGCCGATTTGCTCGCTGAAGTGAAACGTGACTTCGCGAATGTCTCGATGTGCAGTCCCGGACCCAGCAAGAATCCGGTGAGCCGCGATGAATTGGTTCTGCTCGTGGTAGAAGGACCGCAGTTATCGAGCGATTCGAATCCCATTCCTGAGTCGGAGGTAATTGAGCGGGTCAACGCGATGCTCCGGACCAAGAATGTCTCTTACATCGGCGTCTACACCCGCGAGGGGGTAAAGTATGGCGACGTTATTCGGGCCATCGATACGCTGCGCCGCACGGATGCCAAAAACATCGGCGTGAGCATGGCAGAGCTGCCGCAGGGCCGGGAGCTATAGACAAAGTCTTCGATCAAGCTCGGGGTGACGGGCGGCGATGAAACCTGGGTTTCATCGCCGCCCTTTTTGTTCGCGGCTGATGTCGCAGAGGTGAACGAACTTATCTGGAAACGGTGAGCGTGGTCTCGAAACATGTGTGACGAGGTGCGCCGATGGACGGCGATTGTGCCAGAGCCCGATCTCGGGTTCATTTGTCGGGCTCAGTCGAACTTTGGCCACGTCGTGCCGGGGGCGGGGAGCCACATCGTGTCGGCGGGGATGTGGGGTTTGCGGTTCCGGTATTTCTGCATGAGCCGCATTTTCGTGAGCAACAGGTCGGGCAAATCTTCGCCGTAGAAGAAGGTGTTGTTGCCGACGGCCGAGACGCAGATGACTTCGGTTTTCGCGGTGGTGAGCAGCGCATGTAGCGCCTGCGTGTTGGCGAGTTCGAGGTCGATCGTGGCCTGCAGGGATTTTTCGTGGCGCGCGCGGTCGGCGGCCTTGGTCGCGGCGAGGTAGCCGTAGACGTCGGCACACCAGGCGCAGACGCTGCGCAGCGAGCCGCACCAGTAGCGGTAAGCGCGGGCGCGGTCGTGGAGATCGGTGAAGACGGCGAGCGCGGCCGGCTGGGCTTGACTGGAGTCGAGCGAAACGAGTTGGGCGAGTTGGGCGATCAGCCGGTCAAGGCGCGGGAAGACATTGCGGTCAAAGTAACCGGCGCTGCGGCTCCCGTAGTCGCGGCTGATGAGGTCGAAGAGGACGTCTTTGCCGAGGTCGAAGAGGCTCGGGTTGTTGAACTGGAAGCAGCCGTGTTTCTCGTAGTAGGCGCGGTCGGCGGCGGGGATAGCGGCGATGTCGGGCACGATCGGACGGTCCCACGTGCGTTGCCAACAATAGCCGAAGGCGGTGAAGAGCGGCACGGCCGGTTGCCACGAAACGGCCTCCTCAAACTCGTCCCACGCGCCAATCAGCGCGGGAGCGTGCTGCTCGCCGACCAGCCGGCGGGCGTAGGCGAGGAGGATGTCGCCGATGGGCGTGTCGGGGAAAAACTGCGCGGCGCGGATGGCCTCGGGATTTGGCCAGTAGGGCGTGGCGGAGGTGTTGGCCAAACCACCGAAGGCGCTGATGCGGGTGATGCCGGTGGCGCGGACTGCGAGGAGTTTTTGGTGGAGCGCGCGGGGGAACGGGATGCCGAGCAGCGGCTCTTGGTTCATGACCGGACCGGGTGAATAGTAGAGGACGGGCTCGACACCTTGCGCGCGCGTTTGCTTGAGCGCCTCGGTTTCGCCGGGGTCCATGGTGGGCTGGAAAATCGAGCCGCCGACCCCGGCCTGCTCGGGGTAACGCGGGTGGTTGTAGGGCACATGGTAGCCCTTGACCATGAGCGAGGGGGCTTCCCAGCCGACGTGCCCGCCGAGGGCGGCCTTGATGTGCTCGTGCTCGACCTTGAACGGCTCGATGCGGAGCAGGACGTCGAAGTCGGGATTCACGGCGGCGGCGGCACTCTGGAGATTTTTCAAGAAACGCGCGATGCTCGCGCCGGCGGCGGCGGCGACTTTGTCGTGGTTGCGCCATTCGCGGATCATGTAAGGACCGCCGTTGCGTCCGACGTAGAGCGATGCGGTGTGTTCGAAGCCGGCGCCGCTGTCATTTGTCCAGACCGACATGTAGCTGAGATCGGGCACGGCGCGGACGAGTTGGCCGATGGCGGCGCGGTAGTGTTCGACGGCGATGGGGTGATCTTGGGCGAGGGTGTAGCGCGGCAGGCGCGAGCGGAACGGGTGGTCGATGCGGGCACCGCGAAGCGTGGGGTATTTTTGAAAAAGCCGCTCGGGCATCGAGCGCGGCTCAAACATGCACACGCCCGGGCGCAAGCCGTAGCGGCGGCCGATCTCGGCGAGTTTTTTCAGGTTATTGAGATTGGCCTCAAGATACATCTCGGGCCAGAGGCCGCGGGTGAGCGGCGTGGAGAGGAAGTGGTTGAAACCGGGGGCGTAGGTGTAGAACTGCGGGTAGTATTCGTCGGTGACGAGGTCCTCGTAGGGCATGTGCGCCTGGAGACCGTTGACCTCGCAGTGAGTGAACCCGCTTTCGGCGAGGGTGGCGGCATAGTGCTCGGGATCGAAGCCGCGGGCCGAGCGCCAGTATTGCGTGTAGCAGGCGTCCCAATGCGGCCGGTGCCAGCCGAAGGTGGCGGGCAGAAAAAGCCCGGTCTCGAGTTTGGCGCGGGCGGTTTCGGTGAGGCCGTTTGCCAGCAGACGAACTGCGGCGAAGAGGAGCGCGGGCTCGTCGGCCGTGATTTCGCCGGAGCCGTCGGCGATGCGAAGCCACATCCAGCCGGGCCGTTTGCCGGCGGCAGCGGGGAGCTTCTTGGCCCATTTGCGCGAAGCGAGGGCGACCGCGACGCCGGGGCCGGAGGGCCGTGGGACGACGGCGATCTGGGCGCCGCTGAGGAGGGCGAGTTCGTGAGCGGCGGTGCGCTCGACCGGGACGGCGGCGCTGGCGAGGTGGAGGCGACGGATGCCGAGTGAGGCGAGGGGAGGGGTCATAGAGGTAAAGATGAGCGAAGGACGCGGTAGGCGAAAGTCGCCGGATGAAAGGCCGCAAGGGCAAAGACCGGGCTCGGCCAGCGCAGACCAAAAATTTCCCAATTCACACATGCGTGCGGCGCGGTTTGCGGTGACGGGTTTTGCTCTCGGCGAAGGGTGTTGAAAACGAGATCGCTGGTTTGGGCGCTCTCAGAAATCCCGGTGTTTTCGGGCCGGGCCGGTTGCGGCACGCGACGTGTGCGTCGCGTCTCCAGTTTAAGCGCCGATCAGGAAAGGCCGGGAGGATCGGAGGCGGAGCACCAACTTTTGATTGCGGGCTCCTGCTCAATTGCGCTGAGTCGCCGGTTCACATGAAGACCGATATGTTCGATACGGTGGAGGAGGCCATTGCGGCGATTGCGGCGGGGCAATTGGTCGTCGTATCCGACGATGCCGACCGGGAAAACGAAGGCGACCTGATCATGGCGGCCTCCAAGGCGACGCCTGAGACGGTCAATATGATGATCCGCTATGGCAGCGGGATTGTTTGCGTGCCCATGCTCGGCAACCAACTCGACCGTCTGCAACTCGGGCCGATGGTCGCGCGCAACCGCGAAGTGCAACGCACCGATTTTGCGGTCAGCGTTGATGCCAGCGCGGGCATTTCGACTGGCGTGAGCGCGTATGATCGCAACGTGACGATCAAGATTTTGGCCGATCCCGCGGCGAGCGCCGAGCAGCTCGTGCAGCCGGGCCATGTGTTCCCGCTCCGGGCCAAGCCGGGCGGGGTGCTGGAACGGGCCGGGCACACGGAGGCGGCGGTGGACCTCGCGCTCCTCGCGGGACTGCCGCCCGCCGGAGTTTTGTGCGAACTCGTGAACGACGACGGCACGATGCAGCGCCTGCCCCAGCTCGTTGAGTTCAGCCGGCGTTTTGGCCTCAAGATGATTTCGGTGGAGCAATTGATCGCGTATCGTTTGCGGCGCGAAAGTCTCATCCAGAAAATGGGCGAGAGCGATCTCCCCACCGAATACGGCAATTTTCGGGTGCACGTTTTCCAAAGCCGGATCGACAAGCGGACCCATGTCGCGCTCACGCTGGGAGCGGCCGATGCCGCGAAACCGCCGTTGGTGCGGGTGCACACGGCGAACGTGCTGCACGATGTGTTTCACGCCCGACTCGTCGGTGAGGGCCGGGATGTTCTCGGCACCAGCCTGCGCGCCATCGCCGCCGAGGGCGCCGGTGCGTTGCTCTACATGCAGCCGGCAAATCGGGAGGAAGCCCTGCTGCAAAAGATCGCGCCCGCCCCCGATCGCGGCAGTCCGGCGCAAGGGATGGACCTCCGTGATTACGGGATCGGCGCGCAGATTTTGCGCACGCTGGGGCTGACCCGCATCCGTTTGCTCACGCAGCATCCGAGGAAAATTGTCGGCCTTGATGGTTACGGAGTCGAAATCGTCGAGCAGATCGAGATCCCGCGAACTCCGCCGACGCAGGGCTCCGCCACCACCGCCTGACAACACATCGAGCTAGCGGCGGCACTCCGCGAGCAGAGGCGTGTCGTGGCAGCAACCGCCCACATGCGAAAAAACTTCGCTCTGCCGCGAGGGGGCGTTGATTTTTGCCGATTGTTGATCGCTCGGCTTGCGGTCGGGGTTGCCTCAGCGACGCGCGCGCGGTCGATGATCCGAGGTCGATCCGGCTGAGTTATCCATAATTGTATCTTAGGAAGCGGGCAGAAGTTCTAAAAAAGGCAGTAGAGTGCCTGCTTAACATGGTCTATGCTGGCGTGGTCGTTTCCCCCTCTCCTCCGGATCGCACGCTCAAGCGCCGTTTCGATGGAGCACCCACTCGATCCCCCGCGTTATCCCAAAATGAAAACCCTGTTCCCCCGCGTCCAAAAACAACGTGTTCATCCCGCAGCGCCGTCGGCCCCGTTTGCACCGGTGCTCCAGCGCGCGAGGCTTTGGTGCGCGCTCGCCTGCCTGTTGGCGGGATCGTCCGAAGCGGCCGACATCACCGGCAGCGTGCTCAACAAAAATACCCAACGATTTTTGGAGCGGGCCGAAGTCCAGGTGTCGGGCACTCAGTTTCGTGCCCTCACCGACCGGGACGGCAGCTACCGTCTCAGCGGCGTGCCGGCCGGCACTTACAGTATCGTCGCCACCTACGCGGGCTTGGAGGCCAAGACGCAAACGATCACCGTGGCCGAGGACCAGTTGGCCAAAGCGGATTTTGAGATGACCTCCGAGATCTATCGGCTGGGGGAGTTCGTGGTGCAGTCGACCGTCGAAGGCACGGCCTTTGCCATCAACCAACAACGCCGCGCCGAGTCGGCCCGCAGCGTCACTTCGATCGACGCGTTTATCGATCAGGTCACGGGAAATCCCGGCGAGTTTTTGAAAAACGTGCCCGGTATCCAGATGGACTTCAGCCAGAACGAACCGCAGCTCATCCGCCTTCGCGGCATGGATCCGTCGCTGACCTCGGTGACGATGGACGGCAACGATGTGGCGACCGCCGCTTCGTCGGGCACCGGGCGGGCGCTCCAGATCGATCAGTTGTCCCTCGCGCTCATCGAGAACGTCGAAGTCTTCAAAGCGCCGATTCCCTCCATGTCCGCCAACGCAATCGGCGGTGCGGTGAATTTCAACACGCGCAGCGCCTTCGATCAAAAAGGCCGCCGTTCGAGCGTCACCGTCGGCGTTACGATGGATTCGCACGACTTCAATTTCAGCAAAACGCCCGGCCCGGGCCACGGCGATCCCGCCATGCGCCGGGTGCTGCCGATCGGCCGGTTCGATTTTTCCGACGCATTTTTGGACAATCGATTGGGAGTGGTTTTTTCCCTTGGCCGTGACGATACGAACCAACTCGGTTCGAGCGTGACCCACGGCATCGTCGTTGCCGCGCTCCCGGGGAGCACGCTGCCCCCCGTGCCCACGCCCTATACTCTCGGCAACGTCTTGGTTCGACGCGGCAACTTTGCCTTTGCGCCCAACCGGCAGCGCCGCACCCGCAACGACATCTCGCTCAATCTTGATTACAAGCTCACCCCGTCGACCGTGATGTTCTTCAAATCAACCTTCACCGACTACCTGAGCACAAATCGGAATCATTCGTTTAACGTGACCCCGGTCACGGTCACTCCCGGCTTCACCCCCACGACCTATAGTTCGACGAATGCCACCTTCACCCAAGGATCGAGCGTTTTTGAGCCCAAGAGCACTCAATCTTGGCAGCTCAATCCGGGCCTTCGTTACAAGTCGGGTAATTGGAAGGCGGAGTTGGTCGGCGGTTTCTCGAAGTCCGTTAACGATTATCGCAATCCCTCCACTTTCACGGCGGTGAATATCGCGGGCAGCGGTCCGACCGCGCTCACCGTGACCACGCCG
>CALSBN010000077.1:0-19907 GCA_943373185.1 Opitutus sp. GAS368
GAACCGCCGCGATTTCATCCTCTCTTCCGCCGCGCTCGCCGCGCTCGCTCCTTTCGCCCGCGCCCAGCCCGCCTCCGGCAAAAAACGCGCGCTCAAAAAGGGTTTCATGTATGGCACCTTCGGCGGTCCAAATCTTGAAAAACTGAAGATCGCCGACCGCTTCACCCTCCTGCGTGCCGCCGGCTTCGACGGGGTCGAGGTCAACAGCGCCATGAATCAGACCGAGGTCCTCGCCGCCCGCGACCAGAGCGGCCTCGCGATCCCGAGCGTCGTCGTGTCAACGCATTGGGCCAAACCGCTCTCCGATCCCAATCCCGCCACACGCGAGATCGGCCTCGAAGGTCTTAAACAAGGCCTGCGCGACGCCAAAGCTTACGGCGCCAGCTCCGTCCTCCTCGTCCCCGCCGTCGTCACCAAGGAGACGTCCTACGCCGACGCCTACGCCCGCTCCGTCGCCGAGATCGCCAAAGCCGTGCCGCTCGCCGAATCGCTCGGCGTCGTCATCGCGATCGAGAATGTTTGGAACCGGTTTCTTCTCAGCCCGCTCGAAGCCGTCGCCTACGTCGATTCCTTTAAAAGCCCGTTTGTCCGCTGGCATTTCGACGTCGGCAACGTCGTCAACACCGGCTGGCCCGAGCATTGGATTCGCACGCTTGGCCCACGCGTCGTCCAAATTCACGTCAAAGAATACAGCCGCAAAATCCGCGACGAAAAAGGCCCCGGTGCCGGCTTCAGAGTCGATCTGTTCGAAGGCGACAGCGATTGGCCCAAGGTCCTCGCCGCCCTCGACGAGGTCGGCTACTCCGGCTGGATGATCACCGAGCAGTATCGCCCACCCGGTCTCGAAGACGCCGCGTGGCTCGCCCAGCTTTCCGCCAAGCTCGACGCCGTCATCGCCAGCTAAGGCATCGCGTCATGCCGGGCTGGAAATTCGCGGCGGTCGCCTTGGCCTTACTCGCGTCTTCGCTCGCGCAGGAGCGTCGCGAATTCGTCGAGCCTCACATGGGCACGCTGTTTCGCCTCGTGGTTTATTCCCAAGCGCCGGCCGACTCCGCCGCCCGCGCCGCCTTCGACCGCATCGCCGAACTCGACCGCACGTTTTCCGATTACAACGAAGCCAGCGAACTCTCCCGCCTCTGCCGCCAACCTTCCGGGACGCCCATACCGGTCAGCGCCGATCTCTTCGCCATCCTGCAAATCGGCCAAGACCTCGCCGCGAAAACCCACGGCGCCTTCGATGTGACCCTGGGCCCTTTGACCCGCCTCTGGCGCGAATCCCGACGCGCCCGCGCACTTCCCGGCGCGGCTGCGCTGGCCTCCGCCCGTCGCGCCGCCGGCTTCGCCCACCTGCACCTTGATCCGGCGCGGCAGACCGCGACCCTGCTCCACCCCGGCATGGCCATCGATCTCGGCGGCATCGCCAAAGGCTACGCGGCCGATGCGGCGCTCGACTTGCTGACCCGCCTCGGATTTCCCGCCGCGATGGTCTCGGCCAGCGGCGATCTCGCCCTCGGCGATCCTCCGCCCGGCAAACGCGGCTGGACCATCGAGCTTGCCCCCTACGGCGAGACAACTGCCACGCGGACGACCCTCGTCCTCGCTCACGCCGCCGTCTCTACCTCGGGAGACTCGGAGCAATTCGTCGAGATCGGCGGGGTGCGGTTTTCCCACATCGTCGATCCCGCCACCGGACTTGGCCTCACGCGGTCCGTCGCCGTCACGGTGGTTACCCGCCGCTCGGTGTTCGCCGACGCCCTCGCCACTGCCTGCAGCGTGCTCGACCCGGTTGCCGCCCAACGCTTCACCGACGCCTCGCCCGAGCCCGTGCGCCTCATCATCCACCACCGCGACCCCGTCGCCAAACTCACTTCGCCATGAAGCTCATCCCCGGCCTGTTCGTCCTTTGCGCCACTGTCCTGCCCGCGTTCTCCGCCCCGGAGTTCGACCCCAAGGAACTCACGCTCGTCCGCCAGATTCGGGAGAAAATCCTCGCCGCCGCCGCAAGTCCCGCCGCCGCGCCGTATGAGGAAAAAATTCCCGACACCGCCGTCACCTTCAGGATGCAACCGATCCCGGCCGGCACATTCCTGTTGGGCAGTCCGCCCGCCGAAAAAAACCGCCAACCCGACGAAGGCCCGCAAACCCGCGTCGCGCTGCCCGCGTTCTGGATCGGCCAACACGAGGTGACTTGGAGCGAATACGAAATCTTCATGTTCGCCTCCGATGCGGTCGGTCGCACCACGAAGACCGAGGCCGACGCCGTTTCTCATCCCACGAAACCTTACGTCGAAATGAGCTTCGGCATGGGCCGCGAGGGTTATCCCGCGATCAGCATGACCCACCACGCCGCATCGAAATACTGCCAATGGCTCAGCGCCAAGACGGGCCGCTTCTACCGCCTGCCCACCGAGGCCGAATGGGAATACGCCGCGCGCGCCGGCACGACGACCGCCTATTCCTCCGGCGACGATCCCGCCGCTCTCTCCGCCTACGCCGTCTTCAGCGCCGACAAATACGGCAAAGTCGGCAGCAAGAAGCCGAACGCTTGGGGCCTCTTCGATGTCCACGGCAACGTCTCCGAATGGACCCTCGACCAATACGAGCCCGACGCCTACACCCAGCTCAAAGGCGATCCCGCCCCCGTCTCGTGGTTGCGCTCGACTCAGCCCTATCCCCACGCCGTGCGCGGCGGCAACTGGAGCGACGGCCCCGAGCTCTTGCGCAGTGCCGCCCGGCGCGGTTCCAGCCCCGACTGGAAAATGCTCGATCCCCAGTTGCCGAAAAGCGTGTGGTATCACACGAGCGCCCCGTGGATCGGTTTCCGCGTCGTGCGCCAAGCGACGATTCCCACGGCCGAGGAGATGTATCGCATCTGGAACAACGGCGTCGCGCTCGACAACTAAACCGGCCTCGCCGCTCCGGCCGGCTCGTCCGAGTGCCAGTCGACATCCCGGGTGAAGAACATCACCGCACCGAGCGCCGCGAAAAGCGCTCCCGTGCCCGCCAGCAGCGCGAAATCCTCCATCCGCAGCACGACAAAGAGCACCCCGTGAACCACGCCCAACAGACCGGCAATCACCGCCGCCCGCGCGCCGCTCCGGAGAATCGCGACACTGTAGAGCGTAATCATCAGCGACGATGCACCCGCCGCACCCGCATACGCCGCAGCCGGTCGCAGCACCTCGCCGAGCGCGAGCAGCGCGAGATAGAACAAACACATCGCCGCCCCCACGAGGCCATAGTGGACCGCGTGCAGCCGGAGCCCCGCTCGCAACTCGAAGAGAAAAAACGCCGCAAACACCAAGACCAGCACGAGCGCGCCGTGCTTCAGCGCCCGCTCCACGATTCGATACGGTTCAAATCTGTCGTCGCGATTCGCCGCCGCCGCGCGCGCTTTCGGCACCGAGTCCGACGCGGCCATAGGTGCCACATAACCTTTATGCGCTCGTCGCTCCTGTTGCAGCGAGTTGATGAGATGGAGCGGCGCCTGCAGGAGCAGCACCAGACCGGCGATGAGGAACAGCTTTAGCGTGACGCGATAACGGCGGTCGGACGCAGGACGCGGAGTCGGGAGCAGAGGAGGGAGTTGATTTTGCATGACCCCGCCACGGTGGCCCAAATCGATGAAGGCACGACGAAGTCGCCGTGAAGTCGGGATGAATTCGCTCCGCTATCCGCCCACCACCAGCTCCGCCCGCGCGCCGCCCTGCGGACGATTTCTCAGTTCGAAACCGCCGCCGTGCAGCCGGGCGATCTCGATCACCATGCTCAGTCCGAGGCCCGTGCTCTTCCGTCCCGAGTCGGGCCGGGGCAGCGAATAAAACCGTTCGCCGATCCTCGGCAGAGCGTAGTCGGGCACCCCGCCGCCCGTGTCTTCTACGACCACTTGTCCCCGCTCGCCTTTGGCCGTCACGGCGACCGCGATCGTCCCGCCGGCCGGTGTGAACTCCAGGGCGTTCTGCACCAGATTGGAAATCGCCTGCGCCAACAGAAAACGTTCGCCGCACACCGGCACCGGCGGACCGTCCGTCAGCCGCAACCCGATTTGCTTCGCGGCCGCCGCCGCCTCCGCCCCGGTCACGACTTCGCCCGCGATCTCCCGCAGATCCACGGCAGCGAGTTCCAATCGCCCGTGCCGTGCCTCGATCGCCGCCAGCTCAAGCAGCCGCTCGACAATTGCCTGAATTCTCTCGGTCTCGGCCCGCAGATTGCCGAGAAATCGCGCCCGCTCGGCCGCCGGCAGTTCCTCGCCCAACAGCTCCGCCGCACCGCGGATCGATGAGAGCGGCGCCTTCAACTCGTGCGCGAGCGCCTGGGTGTAACGCTCCACGTAGGCTTTGCCTTCGAGCGCCGTCCGCATCTCGGCAAACGCCGCCGCGAGCGCGGCCACCTCCGTCGCGCGCGAGTGCGGCGAAGCGCTCGGCCGGCCATCGCGCACCGCCTGCACATGGAGGGTAAGCCGCTCCAGGGAATGCGTCAGTCGCGCCGAGAGCCACCAACCCGCCGCCAACATCACCGCCGCCACGCCTCCGGCATACCCGGCCAGCCTCCACCGCGCCCGGCTCACGCGCTCCGAAACCGAGTCCATCGGCCGCCCCACCCCGACCCAGCCGACCAGTTCGCCGCCGCGACGGACCGGGGCCCGCACGCGCAACTCACCGTCCACCTCGGCCACATTCGGCACCGAGTAATTCTCCGAAGCCGCATGGCCTCCGCCGATCATGGACCAGGGATACACCCGGCCCACATCCCGCCCGTTCGCCGCGTCGAAGATCACCCGCCCGCCGGCATCCATCACAAAGACCCGCAGCAACTCCGCCCGCGGCGGCAGGCTTCCGATGCGCTCGAACCAATTCAGGTGCGTCGCGCCTTCCTCGCCCGCAAAGCCCGCGAGCAGACTCGCCGCATCGCCCATCGTCGCGCGCATCGACTCCACGTAGCGCAGCCGCACGTCGCGCAGCACGAGGCTCATCAATCCGGCGAACGCCACCGTCGCCGCCGCCACATAAACACCGAAAATCGCCGTGCGAATTTTCACGCAATCACCCCAGCGCTCTCAGCGAATAGCCCATGCCGCGATGCGTCTGGATCGCGTCCGAGTCCGGCGCCGCCGCCCGCAGTTTGGCGCGCAGCGTCTTGATGTGGGCGTCCACCGTGCGATCCAGACTCGCTCCCGGGTCCTCCCACGCCGCCGTCATCAGCTCGTCGCGCGAGTAAACGCGCCCCGGCCGGTTCGCCAACGCCCTCAACAAACGGAATTCGTAACGCGTCAGCTCCAACGCCACGCCCGCACAACGCGCCGTGCAACCTTCCTCGTCGATCGTGATGCCCGTTGCCGGCGCCGAGTCTTTCGCCGTCACGCCCGCAGTCGCGCGGCGCAGAATCGCCTTCACGCGCGCCGTGATCTCGCGCGGGCTAAACGGCTTCGTCACGTAGTCGTCCCCGCCGAGTTCGAGCCCCAGCACGCGGTCGAGTTCGGTGTTGCGCGCCGTGAGAAACAGCACCGGCACCGCCGACTGTTTCCGGATGGCTTTGCAAAAATCGAAACCGCTGCCGTCCGGCAGGCCCACGTCCAAAATCACCAGCGCAAATTTCCCCGCCCGCAACGCCGCGACCGCTTCCCCGCCCGTCGCGCAGTGGAACGGGGAAAAGCCTTCCGTCTTCAGAGCATAAAGCAGCGTGTCGGCGATCGCCGGTTCGTCCTCGACGACCAAAACTCGCGGCAGCCCGGCCATGCGGCAATCGAAGGCTAAACCGTCAACCCCAGCCCCTCGTCCACGCCGAGGTGCAGGTTCATGCACTGGATCGCGGCGCCTGACGCGCCCTTGCCGAGATTGTCGAGCCGAGCGACCACGACCGCCTGATCGGCGTGCCCGAAGACCGCGAGGTCGCAACGGTTCGTGCCGTTCGCCGCCTGCACGTCAAAAAATCCGGCGTCGAGCACCGCCTCATCGTCGAAGGGCAACACCCAGATGAACCGCTCGCCGGCATACGTCTCCGTGAGCGCGTGGTGCAACGCCGCCGGCGACGGCGCGGCGGGAAGTTGCCGCAGCGGCAGAGGCACGGTGACGGCCAGCCCTTGATAAAAATTGGCCACGACCGGCGAAAAAATCGGCGGGTGCACGAGTCCGGTGTGAACGCGCATTTCGGGCAGATGCTTGTGCATGAGCCCGAGCGCGTAGGGCCGCGGACTGTTCAACTTCGCCGGCAACGGCGATTGCTCGTAGTCGGCGATCATCTTTTTCCCGCCGCCGCTGTAGCCGGTGAGCGAAAACACCGAGAGCGGAAAATCCGTCGGCACGAGCCCGCGTTGGACGAGCGGCCGCACCGCGAGGGCAAAGGCCGTCGCATGGCAACCGGGGTTGGCGATGCGTTTGCCCGTGCGAATGGCGGTGCGGTAGGAAGCCGCGAGCTCGGGCACACCGTAGACCCAGGCCGGATCGATGCGGTGCGCCGTCGAGGCATCGATCACGCAGGTGCGCGGGTTGGTGACGAGCGCGGCCGACTCTTTCGCGGCGACATCGGGCAGGCATAGAAACGCGACGTCAGCGTCATTCAAGAGCGCCGCGCGCACGGCCGGATCCTTGCGGTGCGCGGCGTCGATTACGAGCAGCTCAATATCCGCGCGCAGCGCGAGCCGCTCGTGGATTTGGAGCCCCGTGGTGCCCTCGTGACCGTCGACAAAAACCTTGGTTTTCATAGCAACGGCCAGCATCGCCCGCGACGCAGAGGGCGGCAAGACCCGAGGTGATCTCCGGCCAAAACTCAACCCGCGCTCAGCTTCGCGATCACCGCCGGCAGCAACGCGTGCTCCGCCGCGTGCACCTTGACCACGAGCGATTCGAGCGTGTCGCCCGCTTCCACACGCACCGCCGCCTGGTCGATGATCGGCCCGCCATCGACCTCAAGTGTCACGCCGTGCACGGTGCAGCCCGTCACTTTCACCCCCCGCCGAAAAGCCTGCCCGATACCGTCGAGCCCCGGAAAACTCGGCAGCAGACTCGGGTGCAGATTGATGATTTTCCCCGCAAACGCGGTGAGAAACCCCGGCTTGATCACGCGCATGAAGCCCGCGAGCACGACCAGATCGGCCTGCGCCGCCTGCACCGCCGCGATGAAGCGCGCCTCGCCCTCGCCCTCGAGCTTGGTCTTGAACGGTGCCGGATCGACATAGCTCGCCGGCACCCCGAAGCGCGGGCCCAGCGAAAGAATTCCCGCATCGGGTTTGTCGGCGAAAATCGCGACGACCCACGCACGCCCAAGTTTGCCCGCCTGCTGGGCGAGGAGAATCGCCTCGGCATTGGAGCCGCGGCCGGAACCGAGAATGACTACGCGCATGATTTCTTCTTACCACTCAGCGACCACGTCCTGAATCCGCACTTCACACACGGCGTGATCGGTGCGGTGTGAAATCAAAAACGGACCACACGCACTCAGGGACACCCGGAATCCCTCTGCGTCGACATCGCTCCAATCGCCCTCATGATGTGGATGGGCCGCAAGCCACGCAAATTTGTCACCCAATCGCACCTGCTCATCCGGAAGCTGCCGCTTCCAGAACTCAAACGCCGCCTGACCGAATTGAAGGCGATACCGCGACGGAGTCACGATTTGCTCGCCTGCCGTTCGGCGATCGCCGCTTCGAACTGTTCCTGCGAGACACCCAAACCCGCATCCATCTCGGCATTAGCCTTTGTGATCCGCTCCCGATAGCCTGGAGCATTCACCACTTTTAGGATGCGCAACAATTTCTCCACCTCGGCCCGTTCCTCCGCCGACATCCGGTGAATTTCCTCTTTGATTTGCGCAAGAGACATGCCTTCGACGCTATTTTTCATCGTCTCCTTGGCAAGTTTACACTTCCCCCGCCGCCTTGATCCGCGCGATCAACGCCGTGGTGCTGAACCCGGCGAGGAACGGCATAAACTCGATCTTTGCACCGACGCTCTCCAACGCGGCACGTTCGCCGGGATCGAGTTTCTCCAGCGTGTAGTCGCCGGCCTTGCAGTAGACATCGGGCCGGAGCGCCTCGATCTCTGCCGTCAGCCGCGGCTCGCGGAAAATGATGACGCCCGAAACAAACCACAACGCCCCGAGCGCATACGCGCGTTGCTCTTCGTTCTGGATGGGACGCAACGGTCCCTTCAACGCTTTCACCGAAGCATCGGCATTGATCGCGACGTAGAGCGCCTCACCCAGACGCCGCGCCTCCTTCAGATAGTAAAGATGCCCCGTGTGCAGGAGATCGAATACCCCGTTGGTCAGCACCAGCGATTTGCCGGCGGCGCGCAATTTCGCCCGCGCCGCGACCGCCTGCTCGAGCGTGAGCAGTTTGGGATTTTCGAGTATCGGAGCGGACACGGTCAGATTCGATAGACCATGCGCGAGACGGTCAGAAGAACTTTTTCGCCTTCTCGAAAAAGCTCTTCGAAGTCGGCTCGGCCGCGTCGCCGCTCACGCGGGCGAATTCCTCGAGCAGCTTGCGCTGGTCCGAGCTGAGCGAGGTCGGCACCTCGACTTGCACGCGCACGAGTTGATCTCCCTGGCGACCACCGCGGAGCGAGGGCATCCCCTTTTCGCGCAGGCGGAAGGTCGTGCCGCTGGCGGTGCCGGCCGGGATTTTGAGCGAGCCTTTGCCGAAGAGCGTGGGCACCTCGATGCTCCCGCCGAGCGCGGCGAGCGTGAACTTGATCGGGATCTCGCAGGCGAGAGAATCACCGTCACGCTCGAAGAGTTCGTGATCCTTGACCGTGATAACGATGTAGAGATCGCCGGCCGAACCGCCCGCGACTCCGGCTTCACCGTTGCCGCTGGAGCGGAGACGAGAACCCGTTTCGACGCCGGCTGGAATGCGGACATTGATCTTGGTCGTCTGGGGCGTGCGACCTTCGCCACGGCAGACCGAACACGGTTTTTCGATTTTTTGGCCGGAGCCGCCGCAGGTCGGGCACGCTTGGGTAAACGTGATGATGCCGCCGGATCGGCGAATTTGACCTGCGCCGCGGCAGGTCGGGCAAGTCACGCGCTTCGAGCCAGGCTCAGCGCCGGCACCGGCACACCGTTCGCACGTCATCGCTTTGCGGAAGGAGATATCCTTCTCCAGGCCGCGTGCCGCGTCCTCGAGCGTGATTTCCAGATCGTAGCGCAGGTCGGAGCCGTCGCGGTCACCACCGCTCCCGCCACCCCCGCCGCCGCCAAACATCTCGTCAAAGATACCTCCGCCACCTCCGCCGCCGCCCCGACCTTGTTGGCCGAAAACCTCGCGGAAGATATCAAATGGATCATGGAACCCGCCGCCACCGGCCGCCGGGCCGCGCGCGCCACCGCCGGGACCTTGGAAGGCCGCGTGGCCGTAGCGATCATAAGCCGCGCGTTTCTCCGGGTCCTTGAGGGCCTCGTAGGCTTCGGAGACCTTTTTGAACGTCTCCTCGGCCTCTTTGTTGCCGGGATTTTTATCCGGGTGAAATTGCACGGCCTTTTTTCGATAGGCCTTCTTCAGATCTTCCTCGTTAACGTTTTTTTGGACGCCGAGTAATTCGTAGTAATCTTCCTTCGCCATGGTAGTTCGGTGCTCGTTCGTGAGAGTTCGGAGGCGGAGCCGGTCAAATGACCGCCGGTTGGGCCGGGCCGCTGGAGACGACGACCGACGCAGGGCGAAGCAAACGTCCGTTCAGCGCGTAACCCGTGCGGACGACGGTGAGCACGTGTTCCGCCGGCACTTCGGCGCTCACGGCGTGCGAAATAGCCTCGTGCTGGTGCGGATCAAAGGGTTGGCCGGCGGGATTGATCTCCTTCAACCCGTGATTGCCGAGGGCGCTCTTCAGCTGGGTGAGAACCATGTCGACCCCGCCGGTAAGCGTCTTGAGGTCGGCGTTCGGTTGCTTGGCGGCAGCCAAGCCGAGTGCGAGATTGTCGACCACCGGCAGCAAATCCTCCAGCACACGGGCCGCGGAGAAAAGCCGGAGCTCCTCCTTTTCGCGGAGGGTGCGTTTGCGCAGATTCTCGAGGTCGGCGGCCGTGCGCATGAAGCGGTCGTAGTTGTCGGCGGCTTCCTTCTTCGCGGCCGCGATGAGCGCGGTGGAGTCAACCGCCGGCGGCGCTTCGGCGGGCGCGGGCGCAGGAGTCGCAGCCGCGGCGGCGGCATCAGGAGTGGGCACAGAGGCAGATTCGGATGACGGATTCATGGCAAGAGCGGCAGACGTAACTACGGCTTCCGGGTTTCTTCAAGCCTGTCGAGAAAACCCCGGAGGACTTCACCCGGTTTACCCTCTGCAGATTTCCGCGAGCCGGCCTGCACCATCACCGCCTCGTTTAGGACCCTTCTAAAATCCGGCGGCAAAAAGGGCGCGAGTTCCACCGCGACCTCGCGCTCAGCCAAGCCACGCAAAATCTCGGGCCCCAGAAGCTGGCCGGCGCTCGAAATGGAGCCAAATCGTTGATCCAGCCCCAAAGCAAAGGTGCGCACGCGCGGTTTGGCTTCGGAGTAATCGGCCAACACCAACGTATCGAGCCGTAGGCGCAGTTCACGGATCAAAACGGGCGACTTCGCACTTGGCGGCCGGGGCTGGGGTCCCGCGAGGTTGACCAGGAACGATTCAAGATTCGTCGGACCGTAAGCGCGTCTCACCAGGGTGATTTGGCGCACATCGATCGAGAGCGTAGCGATCACGAGGCGTTCGCCGAAAAGCGACCAGACATCGGCATCCGCTTCGAAGGCACGCACCTGCAGGTAATCGGGTGAGGGAAAATTCGGCGGATTCGTCATCACCAATCCTCTCAGCGAAACCCGGCCCGTAAAGGGATTCGCCGCGAGGCTCGTGATTTCGGCATCAAACCCCGTGCGTTCGCGCACCGCCCGGGTGAACAGGGACGGCAGTAACGTCATCCAAGCCAACGATCCGAAAGCGCCAATGACGACCAGCAGGATCAACAGCCGCAACCCGCAGCCACCCCGTTGCCGCTCCCGAGCCGGTCGCCAGAGGCCAGGCCCGATCATCCCGCAAAATTTTCCGTCACCAGCACGATCGAGGTCGTTTCTGCGACAAACGCGAATGCCGCACCAAACGGCAACAAGGCGTTGGTGCCGCGTTCCAGCCGTTCGCCACCGCCCTTCACCGTTCCGCTCACCACACTGAGAATGCGCGGCTGCTCTCCGCCCGAAATGTGCAATCGTTCGCCGGCACCCAAGACCGTGCGTTTGATCAAAAACTCCGGGCAATCGGCAATCACGCCCGACGTCGGCGCGGCCCGGACCGGCTTCGGCTCAAAGTCCTTCCAGTCAATCGAACGCAGCGACTGCTCGACGTGCATCTGCCGGGGTTTACCGTCGAGGCCCGCCCGCCCCCAGTCATAGACCCGGTAGGTCGTGTCTGAATTTTGCTGAATCTCCAAGATGAGGTTGCCCGCGTCGATGGCGTGGACCTGACCGCTGTGAACCAAAATCGAGTCTCCCGCCGCCACCGGAAAGCGGTGCACACACGTCTCGACCGTCTCCGTCGAGACGGCCTGCTCAAACTGCGCCTGCGTCACGCCGCGCTTAAGCCCCACGATCAACTGGGCTCCTGGACCGGTGGCCGCGATATACCAGTTCTCGGTTTTGGGTTCGCCCTTGAGTTCCCCAGCGACCGAGGCCGGCGGATGCACCTGCAGGCTGAGCCGCTCCCGACAATCGAGCCACTTGACCAACATCGGAAACGGTTTCTCGACCGGCCATTTTGGGCCCATAATCACCGCTCCGTGCTTGGTGATGACCTGCCGCAACGTGCGTCCGGCGTGTTTGCCGTTGGCTACGACCGACTGGGCCTCCGGCCGGTCGACAATCTCCCAGCTTTCGCCGATCGGCCGCGTATCGGGCAAAGTGCGGCCCAACGAAGCTTCCAACGCTCGGCCGCCCCACACGCGTTCTTGATAAATCGGGCGAAAGATTAGGACTTCGGGCATGTTTTGAATCAATGAAAGTGATTAAGATCGGTCGGGGGGATTTACATTTGACCGGCCCGGACGTTAGCGTGCAATCCGCTCCGACTTAGAGTCGGCCAACACAAATGCGCAAGACCGAGACTTCAAACTCAAACGACGGACCCTCTTTCCAAGCCCCTCGCTACCGGCCAAACTGGACCGTGGCCCTCATTTGCTTGCTCGCCGGCGTCTTCGTTACGGTAGCGTTGGTAACTTACGACCCATTGCAAAGCAGCCACATGGGAACCGCCCCAAGGCCGAAAAATCCGATGGGGTGGATCGGCGCCGATACCGTCTGGGCGTTGTTGGTGAGCATCGGCGCGAGCACTTGGCTTTTGCCGTTCTTTTTCGGGTGGACGGTTTACATGGCGCTCCGGGCCGCCCGGCATCTTAGCGGCACCCGCGTGATCGCCATGATCATCGCAATCACCGCCTTTTCCGGCCTTTGGGCCATGGTGGACTTCTTCAAGGTCAGCAATTACTTCCCCCAAGGGGCCGGTGGAGTGATCGGCACGACCATCTACACGAAACTCCTCGCCGAGGCCGTCGGCAGCTTCGGTTCGGCCATGCTCTTGGGCACGATCTACGCGGTCTCGATGCTCTTTATCTTTACGCGGGATATCGGCACCGAGATCGACAAAATCTTCGCCAATTTCACCGCTTGGCGTGAAGCCCGGGCCAAGGAAAAAGCCGCTTTGGCCGCCGAACGCCTCAAAGCCCGCGAAGAACGAGCCAAGCAAAAAGCCGCCGGGGCTACTGCCGGCGTCAGCGGTCGTGACCCCGTGCGCATCACCCCGCAAAACATCAAGGACGCCGCCAACGAACCCGTAGGGCCAAGCGGCGGCAAGAAGACGTTCGCGGCCAAGTTGAGCGACGACCCCTTGGCGAAGCCTGGCGTGCGGATCGGTGCCCCGTTGCCCGAAAGCATCGAGGCCCTCACACCAAAACCACTGATCGTCCCCGCGCCTCCGCCCCGAGCCCTTTCGCGCACGCCTCAGGCCGCGCCTCCGCCCGCGCCGGTTCCGGTCGCAAGAGAGCTCGCCGACACAGCCACCGATGTTCGCCCGCTTACCGTCGCGACCACCGGAAAATTCGAGCTCAACATCGTCAAATCCGAGGAGCCCAAGAAGGCCGCGAAAATCAATCTCCCGCAGAGCGACGACAAAACTTACGAGTTCCCTCCCCTCTCCCTGCTGAAGGAGCAAGCCAAGCCCGACTCCAGCAACAGCGAGGGCGAGCACCGCGCCAACGCCGAGAACCTGCTCCGCATTTTGGGCGAGTTTGGCGTGGAAGTTACCCTCGGCGAGATCCATGTCGGCCCGGTCATCACCCGCTACGAAGTCGTGCCCGCCGCCGGCGTCCGCGTCGAAAAAATCGCCGGCTTGGACAAGAATATCGCCCTCGGCATGAGGGCACAGTCCGTCCGCATTCTCGCGCCTATTCCCGGCAAAGCCGCCGTCGGCGTCGAGGTCCCCAACCAGCATCCGACCGCCGTCGGTATGCGCGAGCTGCTCGAGAGCGAAGATTGGGCCAGCGCCAAAGCCGAGATTCCCATTGCCTTGGGCAAAGACGTCTCCGGCGCTCCGCTAATCTCCGACCTCGCGAAGATGCCCCACTTGCTCATCGCCGGCGCCACCGGCTCGGGCAAATCGGTCTGCATCAATTCCATCGTCGCCTCGATCCTCTACTCCAAAAGCCCGAAGGATCTCCGCCTCATCATGGTCGATCCCAAGGTCGTTGAATTGAAGATCTTCAATTCGCTGCCGCACATGCTCATTCCCGTGGTGACGGAGCCCAAGAAAGTCCCCGCCGCCCTCAAATGGCTCCTCGGCGAGATGGAACAGCGCTACCAACTCTTCGCCAAGGTCAACGTCCGCAACATCGTCGGATTCAACACCCGCAAACGAACCCCGAAATCCGAAACCCCTCCCCCCGGCGAAACACAGGGCTCGCTCGAAGGAGTCGATCCCCTGCTCGATGACGGCGCGGAGATTCCTGAACGCCTGCCCTACATCGTCGCAATCATCGACGAGCTCGCCGACCTCATGATGGTCGCCCCGGCCGAGATCGAAACCAGCATCGCCCGGCTTGCCCAGCTCGCTCGCGCCGCCGGTATCCATCTCATCATCGCCACTCAACGTCCCTCGGTGAACGTCATCACCGGCGTCATCAAAGCGAATCTTCCCTCGCGAATCGCCTTCCAAGTCGCCTCCCAAGTCGACTCCCGCACCATCCTCGACACCAAAGGCGCCGACACGCTCATCGGTCGGGGCGACATGTTGTTCTCCCCGCCCGGCAGCTCCCGTTTGGTCCGTTCCCAAGGCGCCTTCGTCTCCGACGAGGAGGTCATGGCCATGGTCGAATTCCTCAAGAAAAACGGCCCGCCGCAATACGCCCAGTCCGTCCAAGCTCAAATCGACCGCGCTGCCCGCGAGGAAGAAGAAGAGGACGGCGAAGGCGCCGAAGATGCGGACGACATGGGCGACGACCAAGAGCTCTACGCGCAAGCCCTCGACGTGCTCAAATCCACGAAGCGCGCCAGCACCTCGATGATCCAGCGCCGGCTTCGCATCGGCTACAACCGCGCCGCCCGCATCATGGATCTCATGGAGGAAAAAGGTATCGTCGGCCCTGAGAACGGCTCCAGCCCCCGCGAAATTTTGGTCGATCTCGACACCCTTTAGCACCGGCGCATTTCGTGCTGACTTCCCCTCTCCCCCAACCTTACTCAGCCCACTATGCAGACCATCGGTGAACGCCTCGAAGACGCCCGCAAACAGAAAGGCATCTCCATTCGCGAGGCCGCCGAATCCACGAAGGTTCGCGGCGAATATCTCCAGAAATTTGAGAACAACCAATTCGATCTCGGCCTGAGCGAGATTTACGTGCGCGGATTTTTGCGCACCTACGCAAATTTTCTAAAGCTCCCGCCGGACCGGATTCTCAACGACTATGCCTCGCTCGGTCACGGCGAGCTCCGTCCCCGCCAACCCAGCCGCGAAGTCTATGGTCGCATGGACGTATCCGTCGCATCCGCCGACGGCCGCGGTGATCGAGGAGCTCCGCCTGCCGCCGAAGCGCCCTCCGACAGTCAACGCTCGCAACCCAAGCAATCCCGCAGCCGCACCAATCTCCCTTCGGCCCCGCTCGTGGATCCCGCCTTTGCCCTGAAGGCCGTCAAGGTCGTCGGGGGTATCGTCGTCTTTCTCCTCTTGGTCTGGGGCGTCCGCGCCATCTATCAGAGCGTCACCAGCACCGAAACGGCGTCCAAACCGGCCGCCCTCCCACCGGTCGCCACCGCACCCGCAGCCGAGCCCACGATCACCCTCATTGCCCTCGACACCGTGCGGCTGAAGGTGGTGCTTGTGTCAGACGGACGCGTGCTTTTCCCGGACACCACCCTGTCGCGCGGTCAGACCCAAGTGGTGCCCAAACCCGGCTCTGTCTTTATAACCGCCACCGCCTTGGAGAACGTCGCCATCGAGGAAAACGGGCGGAGAACCAATTTGCGTGACCAAGGTTTTAAGGGCTACGACCGCGTGAAGCTCGGGCAGTAACCCCGCATCCGGACCGGCTCGGAGCGCCCTTTACGGGCGCTCCAACCTCACCGCATCGCCACGGGCGGCCCTAAAATTTCCCGCAAGACCATCGCGCGCCGCAAACTCCGCGGATCGCGCAAGTCGTGGCGCAGTTCGTTGCCGGCCAAATCCCGCCGGGCGATAACCGCCTCGCCCTCGGCTACGACTGCCGCACGCCGCGAAGCCAATGCCCGCTGCTCGTTCAACGATTGCAACTCGAGCGCAAGTTGCTCCTGCCGCACCAATGAGGCTTCGAGCGTCTCGGTCGCGACCTGGAACGCCGGCTCAGGCTGACGAGTGCGCCCCGGTGCCATCACCGGCGGTGGAACGTCCATCTCGGGAGGCTCTTCAATCGGTGGCGAACGGAAGGAACGCTCTTCCTCCGGCTCCGGCATCAACGGTGGAGGACTCCACGCGGTCGGCACCGATTCGCCTCTGCGTTCCGCGATCTTGCGCCGGATCTCTTCCCGCACTTGCTCGGCGCGCATCTCGTCGTCGGCGTCGCCTTCGGCCATCGACGCGGGCTGCTGGCTCTTGCGCAGCTCGGCTTCTCGTTCGGCCTCGGCCTGAGCCGCTGCTTCACGCCGCGAGTTCAGCCAATAGGCCAGTGCGCCGGCGACGGCGAGTATGACCTGAATGTTTTTTGTGATCCATTCCATGACGGAAAGCGAGCGGGTGACTCAGCCCGAAATTCGCCCAAGCGATTCCGGGGAAACAGTCACCCGTCCGATCACTTGACGCCTTCGGGCTTGGCGATGCTTTGCCGCATCGCGGAGTCGGCCTGCACGTTTTCCATCTTGTAATAATCCATGACGCCCAGCCGTCCGGAGCGGAACGCCTCGGCCATCGCCTTCGGCACTTCGGCCTGCGCGCGGACGACTTCGGCCTGCATTTCCTGCACGCGGGCCTTCATCTCCTGCTCGACGGCCACGGCGGCCGCCCGGCGAATTTCGGCCTGGGCCTGCGCGATGCTCTTGTTCGCTTCGGCCTGTGCTTCCTGGAGCTTCGCACCCACGTTCTCGCCCACGTCCACGTCGGCGATGTCGATGGAGAGAATCTCGAACGCCGTGCCGACATCGAGACCGCGCGCGAGCACGGTTTTTGAAATACTGTCCGGAGACTCAAGCACCGTCTTGTAGGTTTCCGACGTGCCGATCGTGGACACGATGCCTTCGCCCACGCGGGCAATGATCGTCTCTTCCTTCGCGCCGCCCACAAAGCGGTCGAGGTGCGTGCGGACCGTGACCCGGGCTTTCACTTTCACCTGGATGCCGTCCTTGGCCACGCCGTCGATCGTGGTGCGACCGCTGGCGGGATTGGGGCAGTCAATCACCTTGGGATCGACGGAAGTGCGCACCGCCTCGAGCACGGATTTTCCGGAGCCCTTGGTCGCGAGATCGATCGCGCACGCCCGGTTCCAATCCAGCTCGATGCCGGCCTTGCGCGCGGCGATCAGGGCTTGGATCGTCGGCACCACATTGCCGCCGGCGAGGAAATGCGCGGCGATGGTGTCGGTTGTAATCTCAATGCCGGCCTTCACCGCCGTGATCCGGGCATCGACCACGAGATTGTAGGGCACGCCGCCGAGCCGCATCCCGAGCAGATTGGCGAAACCCACGGGCGCGCCGTTGAGCCGGGCCTTGAGCCACGTGTTGATGAAAGCGATAACGATAAAACTGATAATCAGCGCGGGCACGCCGATCAACGCGACGAGGAATAGTGTAGGCATAATAGGATTTAGGTTTTGATTACTATAAGGCGAAAATTATCGAGCCCGGTAACGCGAAGCGCCGTGCCCTTGGCCACATGTCCCGCCGGGCAAAACGCCTCGTAGCGTCGGCCGTCCACGAGCACAAAGCCGGTCGGCATGAGTGCAGTTTCCGCTTCGGCGCTCTTCCCTATTATCTCGGCGGTGGCCACCGGCGGCTGGCTGGTGCCGTCGACGGACGTTTGCACAATCATGCTTTTGCCGAGCCGCGTTTTCGGCAGCAAAATGAGTTCAATGTAGACGGTCAGTCCGAGCAACAAAGACGCCGCCACCGTTGCGACCGAGCCGCCCGTGACACCCAGCTTCGCAAAAGCCACGCCGCAGCCGACCGCCATGGCCAGACCGCCGATGATACCCAGCACACCGCCAGGCACAAAAACCTCGGCCGCCAAGAGCATCACGCCGATCAAAAACAAAAGCGCGATCGCGTTCATAATTCGACCCTCTCCACCACGAGCCCGAAGGCCGAGCGCCCGCACACCACGACTGCCGCGCCGGCGTCGATTGACCCCACCGTGACCGAAGCTTCGTAGCGTCGCCCGTTGATTTCCACCTGACCGCTCGGAAACAACGCCGTCGCCGCGACCCCTCGCTGCCCGATCAAGTCCGACAATCCGACCGCCGCCGAGGGCGCACCTCCCGAATTTTGCGCCGTGCCGCCGATGACCCCGGTCACCGCCAACCGGTCCCAGAACCAACCGTTCGGGATGAAGCGGATCAACGCCACGCCCAGCCCGACCGCGACCACCAATCCGAGACCCAAATTCTGCAACGGCGCCAAAAACGCGTCACCCGACCACGCGATCGACAACGGTTCGTTCGGCCAAAGGTCGGCCATCGCCCACACCAGCGAGCCCAGCATCATGATCAGTCCGGCCAAAGCCGCCACAATCACACCGGGGAAAAAGAGCAGCTCCGCCATGACCAACAAAAGCCCGAGCGAAAAAACCAAAATCGGCTCGTGCCCCGAAAGCCCGGCGACGTAACTGCTCAAAAACACCACGCCGAGCAGCACGAAACCGGAAACTCCCATGAGTCCGAAACCGGGCGTCTTAAACTCGATGAAGAGGGCCAAAAGACCAAGTCCGAGCAGGATCGGGGAAATCTTATTGAGGAAAACGGCGAGCCGCTCCGACCACGTGATCTCCAGCCGCTTTTCAGTGAAACCACCGGCACCGAATTTCTTGGTCAAAAGTTCATCCATCGTCTTGGCCGTGCCCGCCGAAAGCAAAGGTCTCGCCGGATCGCCAAAGGTCTTGGCCGATTCGGTCGCGGTGAGTGAAAGCAGCTCGCCTCTGGACTTCAGAACTTCGCCTTCGATCTTCAATTCGTAGTCCGAATCCACCATCGCGGAAATCACCTGCCCCCGGTAGCCCTTGCCCTCGGAGATCGAGCGCAACCGCGCCTTCAGATAGCTGACGATCTTCATCTTCATCGTCACATCTACATCCTGACCCGTGCCCGACACCGGGGCGGCCGCACCGATGATTCCGTCGGGCGCGAACCAAATCTCGCCCGTCATCGCCGAAATGAAAGCCCCGGCCGAAATGGCCTCGTTGTTCACGTAAGTGACCGTCTCCCCGGGAAATTTTCCAAGCGCCTCCATGATCTCGAAAGTCACGTCCAGCGCGCCGCCGGGTGTCTTCATATCAAGAACGACGACATCGGCTTTTTCGTCGATCGCTTCTTTCAGCCCGCGCCGGAGGATATAGAGCACCGGCGAGGCAATCTCTCCTTCAACCGGAATCACCACCACCCGCTTTGGGGTCGCCGCTACGGTTGGCACCACCGGTCCGTCCACCGGGGAAAAAGCCGGCGCCGGCTCCGCCCCAAGCGGGAGAGTGAGGCCTGCGACCAACAAAAGTAAGCGACGGAAAAACATGGACCGTTAACCAAAGGCGCTCCGACCCCTCATGCAAGCGTCGTGCGCATGGAGCGACCGCAAGCCGTTTCCAAAAAACGGCGACGACGCCCGCCGCCGGAAAAAATCCTTTTCCCCTGAGCGCGGCCCGTGCTTCCTCTCGTTATGGAAAAAGTTTCCCACCTCGGCCACACCCTTACCCGGTGGCGCGTCGGTCAATCCACCTTTCTTGCCTATCCCGAACGGGGCGCACGCCTCATGAACTGGAACCTCACGCTCGGCGACGGCTCGGTGCGCGACATCGTTTACTGGCCCGAACTCACCAGCCTCGACGACTTCGTGAAAACTCGCGGCGGCAATCCCATCCTGTTTCCCTTCAACGCGCGCACCTTCGACGGCGGCGACATTTATTTCTGGCGCGCAGCCGACGGCATCCGGCGGCCCATGCCGATGCACGGCATCGCCCGCCAATCCGATTTTGCCGTCACCCGTCTTGATCCGACCGGCTTTACCGCCCGCCTCACCCCGAATGCCGAGGTGCGCGCCTGCTACCCCTACGAATTCGATTTCGACGTCACGTATCGCTTCGCCCCGCTCGGCCTCACCTGCGAATTCGCCCTTACCAACCACGGACAGGAACCGCTGCCCTGGAGCGCCGGCCATCATTTTTATTTCACCATGCCGTGGACCGAGGGCACGACCCGCGCGGACTACCTGATCCGCATCCCCGCCACCCGCCGCT
>CALSBN010000078.1:0-19782 GCA_943373185.1 Opitutus sp. GAS368
CGCGTCGCGCAGTTTGAAGAGCAGGTCCATCAGTTTTTGGATATCCACCCAGTGCAGCCCCGTCGTCGGCTCATCGAGGATGTAGAGCGTTGAGCCTTGCTGGCGCTTACTGAGCTCCAGCGAGAGCTTGATCCGCTGTGCCTCGCCGCCGGAGAGCGTCGTTGAAGATTGCCCGAGGGTCAGATAGCCGAGCCCCACGGCGTCGAGCGTCGCAAGCTTGTCGATCACCCGCGGGATCGCGCGGAACAGCGTGATCGCCTCGCGCACCGTCATGGCGAGCACGTCGGCGATGGACTTGCCGTGAAACAGGATCTCCAACGTCTCCCGGTTAAATCGCTTCCCGCCGCAACTCGGGCACGGCGCATAGGCATCAGCCATGAACTGCATATCGAGTTTGATCGCGCCGTCGCCCTGACACCGCTCGCAACGCCCGCCGCGCACGTTAAAGGAAAACCTGCTCGCTTTGTAGCCGCGCACTTTTGCCAGCGGCACCATCGCAAACAGATCGCGCAACAGGCCAAGCAGATCGATATAGGTCGCCGGATTCGACCGCGGGCTTCGGCCGATCGGCTCCTGATCCACCTGCACCAATTTCTCAAAAAAATCCAAATTCTCGATATGCCGGTGTTTTCCCGGCAGCCCGCGGGCACCGTTCAGTTTCTTCGCCGCCGCCACTGCCAGCACGTCGTTTACGAGCGTGCTCTTGCCCGAGCCCGAAACCCCCGTCACGCACGTCAGCAACCCGACCGGGAACTGCGCATCGACACCCTTGAGATTGTGCTCCCGCGCCTCGCGCACGGTCAGCCAAGCGCCGTCGGGCTTTTTCAATTTCGCGGTCTTGGTTACCGCCATCGTGCCCGCCAAAAACGGCCCGGTCCGCGAGAGCGTTGGCGGCAGCGCCGCGCACTGCGCCGGCGTGCCCTGGAACAGAATCCGCCCGCCTTCGGTGCCCGCCTCGGGACCAAGTTCAATGATCTCATCGGCCGCGCGCATCGTGTCTTCGTCGTGCTCCACCACGAGCACCGTGTTTCCGCGGTCACGCAGCGCGACCAGCGTCTCGATCAACTTTTGGTTGTCATGGGCGTGCAGCCCGATGCTCGGCTCGTCGAGCACGTAGATCACGCCGATCAGGCCCATCCCAAGCTGCGTTGCGAGCCGCACGCGCTGTGATTCGCCGCCGGAGAGCGTCGCGTAGTCCCGTTCGAGCGTCAGATACCCTAGGCCCGTCTCCAACAGAAAGTGCAGCCGTTGCTCGATGCCGATGACCACGTCGCCCAACGCCGGATTTTCGCGAAACGCCGCGACCAGTTCCTGCGCAAACCCATGGGCTTCGCCAATGTCGAGCGTCATGAATTCCGGAAACGTTTTGCCTGCCACCCGCACCGCTCCGCTCCGCCCGTTCAGTCTCGCGCCATGGCACTCGGGACATTCCCCGCTCACCATAAACGTCGTGAGCCGCGCCCGGAAACCTTCGCTGTCGGTGTGCCTGAAACTCTCCTCGAGATCCGCGATCACACCGGCAAACGGCATCGCCTTCGCTTCGCGCATCCGCCGCATCTTAAACGCAAACTCGCGCTCGCCCGCCCCGTGCAGAATCGCATCGCGGGTCTTCTGGGGCAGGTCCTTCCACGGCGTATCGGCGTCATAGGGCAACTGTTCGGCCAACTGCTTCAGCAAGGAGTTGTGCTTGATGATCAGATTCTTTCCGCCGATGCGCCAGGGCTTGAGCGCGCCGCCGCGCACCGATTTGTCCGGGTCGGCCACGATCAACTCCGGCACAAACCGCAGCTTCCGGCCCAGCCCCCCGCAGGTCCCGCACGCACCGTCACTGTGGTTGAACGAAAAATGGCGCGGCGTGAGTTTCTCGAAAACATCCCCGCAGACCTCACACGCGAGCGACTGGCTGAGCGCCACCTCGCGCCACGGCGCCTCGGCCGTTTTCTGCGCCAGCACGATCACCCGGTCTTTTCCCTCGCGAAACGCCAGCTCCAGCGAGTCCGCGAGCCGGCTCCGTTGGTCCACCGTCGCCACCAACCGGTCGATGACCAATTCCACCGTCAGCTCCTTCGTGCCCGCACCGGGCGGGATCAGCTTGGGGTCGTCGAGATTCTTGATCTCGCCGTTGAGCCGCACCCGTTGAAAACCCCGCAGCCGCACGCGCGGCAGTTCATCGCGCAGCACACTCGGCTTCGCCCGCATGAAGGTCGCCAGCAGCACCACCCGTTCTCCGGCACATTCGGCCAGCACGCGCTTCACATTGTCATCAAGCGAGCGCTGCACCACCCGCCCGTCGTCCTTCGGACAACGTTGTTCGCCCGCGAGCGCCCAGAGCAATTGCGCGTAGTCCGCGATCTCCGTGACGGTGGCGATCGTGCTGCGCGGCGAACCTCCGCCCGTGCGTTGCTCGATCGCCAGCACCGGGGAGAGTCCGTGGATGAAGTCGACGTCCGGCCGCTTGAGTTGATCCAGCACCTGCCGGGCCTGGGTCGACAGGCTCTCCATGTATTTGCGGTAGCCCTCCGCGTAAATCGTGTCGAAGGCCAGCGAGGACTTCCCCGATCCGCTCGGCCCGGTGATCACAACCAGTTTCCCCCGGGGCACACGCACCTCCAAGTTCTTCAAATTGTGCTCTCTAGCACCTTTGACGTGAATGTGGGTGGCCGCCTGCATGGAAGGCGCAGCTTACGCATCCCGGAGCGGCGTCAACGCCCTAAGCGTTTCTGCTCACGGCAAAAGTTAAATCCATGTGAATTCACCCTTGAAGCACATGCCGGCGGCGCCTTTGGTCGGGGCCACACAAAACCCTCGTGTCTCTCGGTGAACGGGCGCCCCAGCTCTTCGTCCGAGCGCCCCTCAGAACCCACCACCGATTATGTCCTTATCGCTCGTTCGTCTTCCCCTGCCGTCCCGTTTTCTCGGCGCCCTGACCGCAGCTTTGGCCTCCGCCATGTTGGTCGTCCCCGCCTACGCCGTCCCGTTTTCTTACGGTGAACTTAAAGGCAGCTTCGACTCCACTTTTTCGGTCGGCGCGCTCTACCGGCTCAACGACCCGAGTTCGACCTACTACGGCACCACCAACTCCTTCAATGGCGTCGCGGGCCTCCAGACTTCGGTCAACACCGACGACGGCAATCTCAACTACAAGAAGGGCACGGTCTCACAGTTGCTCAAGGGCTCGCACGACCTCGAACTGCGCTACCGCAACTTCGGCGGCTTTGCCCGCGGCTATTACTTTCGTGATTTGAAGGCCGGCAACACCGCCCGCACCCCGCTCACCGACCAAGCCCAAGATCGCGTCGAAAAAGGCGCCGAACTCCTCGATGCCTACGTCCTCGCGAAGTTCGATGCCGCCGACTCGATTCCGGTCGATCTCCGCTTCGGCCGCCAAGTGCTCAGCCTCGGCGAAAGCACCTTCATCCCCAACGGAATTAACATCATCAATCCCGTTGATCTCTCGAAACTCCGCGTTCCCGGCGCCGAACTCAAAGAGGCGTTTCTGCCGGTAAACATGCTCAAGGCCTCCATCGGCCTGACCCAGAATCTCACCATCGAACCGTTTTGGTTGCTCGAGTTCCGTCGCAACGAGATCGAGCCCGCCGGCACTTATTTTTCGACCAACGACTTCGCCAGTCGCGGCGGTCGCAACGTTTTCCTGGGCTTCGGCAGTCTCGCCGACAACGGCACCCTCGGCGGCATCCCCCGCGACCTCGACCGCGAGGGCGGCAATTTCAATCAATACGGCGTCTCGGCCCGCTATACGGCCGCCGCCCTCAACGACACCGACTTGGGCTTCTATTACGCGAAGTATCACAGCCGCTCGCCGCTGATCAGCTCCCGCACGCCCACCGTCCCGATCAATACCGACCTCACCGGTCCCCTGACCGCCGTCTTCATCCGCGCCGGCCTCCCGGCCGCCACCGCCGCCGCCCAAGCCTCCGGCATTTTCCAACTCATCGTTCTCTCACAGACGAATCCGGCCGCGCTCACCCCGGTGCAGCTCGCGACTCTTCAAGCCGCCCAGACCCAAGCCGCGATCAACGGCGCCCGTTCCATCGCGCTGCTTACTTCCGCTGCGACCGGCCGCTATTTCATCGAGTATCCCGAGGGCGTTGACCTATTCGGCGTCAGCTTCAACACGGCTCTCGGCAAGACCGGCATCTCATGGCAGGGCGAGTTCTCCTTCAAAAAGGACCAGCCGCTCCAAGTCGACGACGTTGAATTGCTCTTCGCGACGCTCTCGGCCCTCAACCCCGCGTTTGGCGCCAACAATCAAATCGGCAATTACCTCGGTCAGCTCGGCCGCGAGCTCTCCGGCTTCCGTCGCCACAATGTCTCCACCGCACAGACCACGCTGACCAAGGTCTTCGGACCGCTCCTCGGTTCGCAGCAATTCACTCTGCTCGGCGAAATCGGCGGCGTCTGGGCCAATCTTCCGTCCAAGGACGTGCTCCGCTACGACGGCTCAGGCACGTTCACCAGCGCCAATGCCGCCACCATGATCAACACCGGTAACGGCGCCTTCCCGCCCACCCCTTCGTCCGCCTTTGCCGATAAATTCTCCTGGGGCTATCAAGTCACCGGCCGCCTCGATTACACCAACGTTTTCGCCAACGTGAATGTTTCGCCGTCCCTCGCGTTCACCCACGACGTGAGCGGAAATACCCCGCTCCCCCTCGGCAACTACATCGCCAAGCGCAAGAGCGTGAACCTCGGCGTCGAGTTCACCTACCAACAAAAGTGGTCCCTCGAGGTTCGCTACGTGAACTTCTTCGGCGGTGACCGCTACAACCTCCTCGCCGACCGCGACTACATTTCGACCACCCTCCGCTACTCTTTCTAAAAGGCAGGGCAGGGCTTCGACCCGCTCCTCACACCACGTCCCCTCCCTTTCATCGCCGCCCCCCGCTTCACATGAAAAAACCTTCCCCCTCACTCCGTCTCTCTCTCTCTCCGTCTCTCCTTCTCTCCGTCACCCTCTCTCTCCTCGCCGCCACGACTGCCCACGCCGCCGTTTCCAGCGCCGAAGCCGCCCGCCTCGGCGCCGATCTGACGCCCCTCGGCGCCGAAACCGCCGGCAATGCCGCCGGCACGATCCCAAAGTGGAACGGCGGTATCCTCACCCCGCCCGCCGGCTACAAAGTCGGCGATCATCACCCCGATCCGTTCGCCTCCGATCAACCGCGTTTCACGATCACTCCCGCCAACTTCGCCCAGCACGAAGCCCAGCTCACCGCCGGCTCCATCGCGCTGTTGAAGGCTTACCCGACCTACAAGCTCATCGTCTATCCCACCCGCCGCAGCGTCTCCAATCCCCAGCGGATCTACGACGCAACCAAGGCCAACGCCACCACCGCCGTCCTCGCCAACAACGGCAACTCCTTCGAAAACGCCATCGTCGGCGCGCCGTTCCCGATTCCAACCCAAGGCCTTGAGGTTATTTGGAACCACCTCACCCGCTACCGGGGCATCGCCGCCACCCGCAACATCGGCCAAGCCGCTCCCACCCGCGGCGGCAGCTACACCCTCGTCCAATTCGAAGACGAGTTTCTCTTCAATTACAGCCGCCCCGGTCTCACGACCGCCCAACTCGACAACATTCTCGTTTACTACAAACAGGCTGTGGTCGCTCCCGCCCGCCAGGCCGGCACCATTCTCCTCGCCCACGAGACGCTCGACCAAGTGAAGGAGAAGCGGAACGCCTGGGTCTACAACACCGGACAACGCCGCGTCCGCCGCGCTCCCGACGTCGCCTACGACAATCCCGGCACCGCTGCCGACGGTATGCGCACCAGCGACCAGTTCGACATGTATAACGGCGCCCCCGACCGCTACGACTGGAAGCTCGTCGGCAAAAAGGAAATGCTCGTTCCCTACAATTCCTACAAACTGCACAGCAACTCCGTGAGGGTCTCGGACATCCTGAAGCCGCTTCACATCAACCAAGACCTCGCCCGCTACGAACTCCACCGCGTCTGGGTCGTCGAGGCCACGCTCAAGCCCGGTGCCTCCCATATCTACAAACGCCGCACCTTTTACGTCGACGAAGACAGCTGGCAGATTCTCGCCGTCGACCAATATGACTCCCGCGACCAGATGTGGCGCGTCTCCGAGGCTCACTGCATCAACTACTACGAAGCCCAAGTCTTCTGGAGCACCCTCGAAGCCCACACCGACCTCGTCGCCGGCCGTTATCTGGTCGTCGGCTTGGACAACGAAAACAAAATGCATGATTTCAGCGTGAAGCGCACCCCCGCCGACTACACCACCGACGCCCTCCGCCGCGACGGCGTCCGCTAAGAAAGTAGGGCAGGGTCTCCGACCCGCCCTCCGCGCCCAATGCCCCCGCGCCCGAGTCTCCGGATGAGCCCGATGTCCCCATCGGGCTTTTTCGTCGCCGTCCTCCTCTTCGCTCTACTTTTTCCAACGGTCCGCGCCTCCACCCCGCCCACATCAGCCCCGAGAGTGCTGCTCTTGGCCGGCACCTACGCCGGTCCGACCTCGCTCCTCGCCGTCGGCGAACGCACCACGATCCTCCGCTCCACCGATTCCGCGGGCACGTGGCGACCAACCGCCGTCCCCGCCAACCTCTCCGCGACGCTCACCGGCGTCACCTTTGCCCCCGACGCCAAGCACGGTTGGGCCGTCGGCCACGACGCGCTCATCCTCGCCACCACGGACGCCGGCCTCACCTGGCGGAGATCGTGGCAAGGCGACGACCTCACCGCCTCGTTCCTCGACGTTCTCGCCCTCGACAACCGCCACGTCATCGCCATCGGCGCCAATGGCCTTTGCCTGGAAACCCGCGATGCCGGCGCCACGTGGCAGCGTCGCAAACTCATCGACGACGATCTCCACCTCAACCGCCTCACCCGTGGTCCCACCGGCACTCTCTACATCGCCGGCGAACGCGGCACTTTGCTCCGTTCCGTCGACTCCGGCGCTACGTGGCAACCCATCGAGTCTCCCTACGACGGCTCTTTCTACGGCGTTGTCCCACTCGGCCCGACCTCCCTCGTCGCCCACGGTCTGCGCGGCCGCATCTACCGCTCGTCCGACGACGGCCGCGTTTGGGACCTCGTTCCGCTCGCCGACCGCGTCCTGCTGGCCGCCGCCATTAAGCTCAAAAACAACCAACTTCTCTTTGCCGGCCAAGCCCGCGCCTTTTTCACGAGTCGTGACGGCGCGCGCTCCGTCACGCCGCTCAAAGTTCCGTTCACCTCCGCCGTCGCCGCCCTGCTTGAGCTGCCCGACGGTCGCATCCTCGCCTTGGGCGAAGGCGGCGCCACGGTCTTCGACGTCCCAGCATCTCCCGCCACGCCATGACCGAACGTTTCGCCACTTGGCTTTTTCGCTGGCGCACTCCCCTGCTCGTCGGCTTTGCGCTGCTCACCGGGGTGATGGCTTGGTTCGCCGCCCAACTTTGCGTCGATGCGAGCTTCAACAAATCGCTCCCGCTCGACCACCCCTACATCCGCACCTTCACGAAGCATCAGGCCGAGTTTGGCGGCGCCAACCGAGTGCTCATCGCGCTCGTTCCGGCCAAGGGCGACATCTTTACCCCGGAATTCTTCGCCACCCTCAAGACCGTCACCGACGAAGCCTACTACCTTCCCGGCGTCGACCGCGCCCAAGTCCAATCGCTCTTCACGCCCAACGTCCGCTTCATCGAGGTGGTCGAAGACGGTTTCGCCGGCGGCAACGTCATCCCCGCCGATTTCGCCCCGACCGCCGATGGTTTCGCCAAGGTCCGGGAGAACATCATCAAGTCGGGCAAACTCGGCCAACTCGTCGCCAACGACTTCACCGGCGCGATCGTCTCCGCCTCGCTCCTCGAGATCGATCCCGCCACCGGCGAAAAACTCGATTACATCAAGGTCTCCGCCGCCCTCGAAAAAATTCGCGATCGGGTCACCGCCGATTCCAAAGGCGCCGTTTCCGCCCACATCATCGGCTTCGCCAAAGTCATCGGCGACATCTCCGACGGCGCCCGCGGCGTCATCACGCTTTTTGGCATTTCCATCATCGTGACCGCGCTCCTCGTCTGGCACTACGCCGGCCGCTGGAAACTCGCGCTCGCCCCCGTCCTCTGCTCGCTCATCGCCGTCATCTGGCAACTCGGCGCCCTCACCGCTCTCGGCTACGGCGTCGATCCGTTTTCGATTCTCGTGCCGTTTCTCGTGTTCGCCATCGGCGTCAGCCACGGCGTCCAGAAAATCTGCACGTTTCGCAACGAGATCTTTCTCGGCCACGACGGCCCCACCGCCGCCCGCAACGCCTTCATCGGTCTCATTGTCCCTGGCATGGTCGCGCTCTCAACCGACACTATCGGGTTCCTCACGATGCTCGTCATCAAGATCGAGACGATCCACGAGCTCGCCATCACCGCCAGCCTCGGCGTCGGCGTCATCATCATCACCAACTTTTTCCTCCTCCCGATTCTGCTTTCGTATCTCCACCTGCCGCCGAGCTACGCCGAATGGGTCTCCCGCCGCCGGGCGCGCGCCGACCGTTTCTGGGCCTGGCTCGGACGCAGTCTCCGCCCCCGTCCTTCCATCGCCATCACCGTCGGTTGCCTCGCTCTCGGCGTCTGGGCTTGGTTCAAGGCCGGCGAGATCCGCATCGGCGACACCCATGCCGGCGTTCCCGAGCTCCGTCAGGATTCCCGTTACAATCAGGACAGCCGGCTCATCACGGAAAAATTCAGCATCGGCGTCGATATTCTCTCCGTCATCGTCGAGACGATCCCCAACGGTTGCGTCGATCACGAGGTCGTGACGCTGATGGACAAATTCGAGGGCCACATCCGCGAGGTCCCCGGCGTCCAATCGGTCGTCTCGCTCACCTCGGCCGCCAAAACGATCAACTCCGGCTTCAACGAGGGCTCGCTCAAATGGCGCATCTTGCCCCGCCAGCCCCAGACGCTTGCACAGTCCGTCTCGCCCATCGAAACCGCCACCGGCCTCCTCAACTCGGACGCTTCGGTGATGCCCATCCTCATCTTCCTCTCGGACCACAAAGCCGAAACCCTCGGCGCCGTCACCGATGCGGTAAAGAAATTCGCCGACGAAAACCCTTCGCCCAAAGCCAGCTTCCTCCTAGCCAGCGGCAACGCCGGCGTGATGGCCGCGACCAACGAGATCGTCGCCGCCGCCGAGCGGCCCATCCTTTACTGGGTTTTCTCCGCCGTGATCGCGCTCTGCCTGATAACTTTCCGCTCTCTCCGCGCCACGCTCTGCGTCATCGTCCCCCTCGCGATCGTCAGCTACCTCGCCTACGTCGTCATGGTTTACTTGGGCATTGGCTTGAAAACGTCGACCCTCCCGGTCGTCGCCCTCGGGGTCGGCATCGGCGTCGACTACGGCATCTATCTCTTCGCCCGGCTTGAGTCCGCGCTGAAAAACGGCGAATATTTCGAAGACGCCATGATCATCGCCTACAAAGATACGGGCGCCGCCATCGTCTTCACCGGTCTCACCCTTGCGGTCGGCGTGAGCCTCTGGGTCTTCTCCGATCTCAAGTTCCAGGCCGACATGGGAATTCTTCTCACCTTCATGTTCGTCGTGAACATGGTCGGCGCGATCATCCTGCTTCCCGCGATGGCTCGTTGGTTCTGGCGCCACCACACCGGACGGACCGCGATTCCGTTCTCCATGCGCAAGTAGGGCAGGGTCTCCGACCCGCCCTCCGCGCTTCGCCGTGAAACCCGCTCACCTCATCGTCTTCGTCGTCTCGCTCGCAGCCTCGGCGTGCGCTGCCCCGAACACCGACTGGTCCGTCTATCTCGGCGACAAGCAGCGCTCGCTCTATTCCCCGCTCGACCAGATCAACCGCGCCAACGTCGCCCGGCTCGCCGTCGCATGGACCTACGACACCGGTGAAAAAGGCGAATACCAGGCCAACAACCTCATCGTCGGCAGCGTCCTTTACACCGCCACGTCGAGCCGGCGCGTCATCGCGCTCGACGCCGCCACCGGTCGCGAACGCTGGATCTGGGACCCCGCGCAAACTCCCGCCGGCGCCGGCGGGCGCCGCCAACGCGGCCTCGTCTTCTGGCAAAACGAAACCGGCGGCGAGCAACGTCTCTTCACCGCAGTCGGCAACTACCTCTTCGCCCTAGATCCCGCGACCGGCCGGCCCCTGCCCGATTTCGGCACCGCCGGCGCGATCCCGCTCAGTTTCGCCTCGGAGACCGAAGGCACCCATCGCGTCGGGCTCAACACGCCCGGCGTCATCTACCGCGATCTGCTGATCGTCGGCGGCTTCGGCGGTCCCGGTGCCGTCCGCGCCTTCGATGTGCGCACCGGTGTCCGCCGCTGGATTTTCCACCTTATCCCCCGCCCCGGCGAAGACGGCCACGACACCTGGCCGGCCGACGCCTACAAAACCGCCACCGGAGCGATGCCATGGTCCGGCCAATCGCTCGACGAGGCCCGCGGCATTGTCTACGTCGCCACGAAAACCGCCGAACCCGATTTCTACGGTGCTGACCGCCTTGGCCAAAATCTCTTCGCCAACTCCCTCGTCGCCCTCGACGCCGCCACCGGAAAACGCCTCTGGCATTATCAAATCGTCCACCACGACCTGCTCGACAAAGACCTGCCCTGCGCCCCGGTCCTCCTCACCGTCACGCACCGGGGCGAAAAAATCGACGCCGTCGCCCAAGGCACCAAGCACGGCTACCTCTTCGTTTTCAATCGCGTCACCGGCGAGCCGCTCTGGCCGATCGAGGAAAAACCCGTGCCCGCCTCGACGTTGCGCGGCGAACACGCTTGGCCGACCCAGCCGTTCCCCACCAAGCCGGCCCCGCTCATGCGCCAGCGCTACACCGAGGCGGATGTCTCGACGATCTCCCCCGAAGCGCGCGCCCTCACCACCGACCGCATCCGCCTCTCGCCCAATTTCGGCCCCTTTCCCGCGCCCAGCCTCACCGAGACGATTATGTTTCCCGGCTTCGACGGCGGCATGGAATGGGGCGGCGGCGCCGTCGATCCCGCCGGCGTTTACTACGTCAACGTGAACGAAATTCCGTGGTTGCTCCAAATGGTGGAGACGCGGCGCCCCGACGGCACCCCGCTCCCGCGCGGCGAGCGCGACTACCTCGTCCACTGCGCCGCCTGCCACGGCATCGATCGCAAGGGCCTCCCCGCCGCCGGATTCCCCTCTCTGCTCGACATCGAAAAACGCCGCACGCCTGCCGAGATCGCGCAGATCACGCGCAACGGTTTCGGCCGCATGCCCGCCTTCGACAAAATTCCAGAGCCGCAACGCGAGGCGATTCTCGCCTACGTGCTCGGCCAGCCGGCGGCGTCCGCGAGCGGACGGCCCGACGAAGCGTCCGCGAAAAAAACCAACGACAAAACTCCGCCCTATGCCTTCGGCGGTTTCCGCCGCTGGACCGATCAGGCCGGTTACCCCGCGATCAACCCGCCGTGGGGCACGCTCAACGCCGTCGATCTCAACACCGGTGAACTCAAGTGGAAAGTTCCGCTCGGCGAATACCGCGAGCTCTCCGCCAAAGGCATTCCGCCCACCGGCACCGAAAACTATGGCGGCCCCGTCGCAACCGCCGGCGGTCTGCTCTTCATCGCCGCCACGGCCGACGAGACCATCCGCGCCTTTGACCGGGACACGGGAAATACTCTCTGGCAGGCGCCGCTCCCTTTCAGCGGCAACGCCACCCCGAGCACCTACGCCGTCGCCGGCCGCCAATTTGTCGTGATCTCCGCCGGCGGCGGCAAATCCGGCCGCCCCGCCGGCGGCGTGATCGTCGCCTTCGCTTTGCCTTCGCCCTGAGCGACGGTTTTGCCGGACCGGATTACACCTCGGCCCGAGCCCTTTCCGGTCTCGTCAACCGCCGCCGCGTTCTCCCATCGTCGCCCCATGTCCGACGAGCCCACACCCTCGCCCTCAGCGCCCGATTCGACCTTTCTCACCCCAAGCCAGCGCCGCACCATTGGCTTCACCCTCACGCTCGCCGCCCTCTTCGGGGCCGCCGCCCTGATCATCACCGGATTCATCGTCCTAGGCCGCATGGTCAGCTTTTTCTCCAGCGTCCTATGGCCACTCGCCGTTGCCGGCGTCCTTGCACTCATTCTCCGCCCGATCGTCGATCTGTTTGTCGGTCGATTCAAACTTCGCCGCCCCGCTTCTGTCACCCTGCTCTACGGCTTGGCCTCGCTCGTTTTCGCGGGTTTTCTCTTTTTGCTGCTACCGCCTCTCATCGACCAACTGCTCACGTTTATCACCTACGTGCCGACACTCTGGACCAATGCGGGCAATTACATCGAGAGCCACTACCCCGACTGGGTCGCTCTCGCCCAACGCCAACTCGCCAACCCCACCGTCCGCCAGCTCGCCGACGCCGCCTTGGTCGAGGCCCGTGGCCTCCTCTCCCACACGCTCCCGTCGCTCAAAGCCGCTGGCGGCGGTCTAATCGGCGTCGGCGCTTTCGCCGCCCACGTCGCCATCATCCCCGTTTACCTCTTCTTCTTTCTCCTGTCGTCCGGCGAGCCCACCCGGCACCTCCGCGACCAACTCCCGTTTCTTAAGCCTTCGTTGCGCGAAGACCTCGTTTTCCTCGTCCGCGAGTTCATCGGCATCGTCGAATCTTTTTTCCGGGGTCAACTGCTCATCGGCCTCATCATGGGTGCCCTGCTCGCAATCGGCTTCACCGTGGTCGGACTGAAATTCGGCCTCGTTATCGGCCTCTTCGTCGGAGTGCTCAACATCGTGCCCTACCTCGGCAGCATCATTGGCATCGCGATTACCCTGCCGCTCGCCTTTTTCCAGCCCGCCGGCGGTTGGCAACTCGTCGGCCTCGTCGTCCTGGTGAAGGTCATCGTGCAGACGATCGAGGGCTGGTTCCTCACGCCAAAAATCATGGGCGAGCGCACCGGCCTGCATCCCGTGACCATCATCGTCGCGATTTTCTTCTGGGGCACCGCCTTCGACGGTATCCTCGGCATGTTGCTCGCCATCCCGCTCACCGCCTTCTTCGTGACCGCCTGGCGCCTCGCAAAGCACAAATATCTCCCGGCCTGATCCCGCGTCATTTCGCGGAGCGAAGCGACGCGGCAATCCAGCACTCTTCCAACCGTGCCCCACGACCCCGCTCCTCCCAGCGAATGTGCCCAGTGCGGCGCCGACATCCCGCCCCGCGCCCGCGCCTGCCCCGGCTGCGGCGCCGATGAACGCACCGGCTGGCGCGAACAGTCGGTCTACGACGGGCTCAACCTCCCCGACGAAGATACCGACGACGACACCCGCTCCGCCCCCCGCAACTCACGCCCGCGCGACCGTCTCCCGTGGTATTGGGTTCTCACGATTGTCGCCGTCCTGCTGCTGTTGATCGTATCTGCCCTCGGCCTCCGATAACCGCGGACCGTCAATCAAACCATTCGTCGCTCGGATCGAAGGCCGGCACCGGGATGTTCACGATTCTCATTTTCCCGACCGCGCGATGCCGACATCCCGGCTTGATGAAAATCGAAGTCATTGGCTTCACGGGAATCATCTCGCCGTCGAGTTCCATGAACCCGTCGCCCTCAAGGATCAGATAAATTTCCGTCATCTTTTTGTGATAGTGCGTCCGCGCGTCGCTCTGGATGTCCACGAGGTGGATCGTCGCAACCGTGTTCTCCGGCGTCGCAAACCCGCGCCGGGCAAAACCGCACGGACACCTCACCGCGGGCACGTCATCGAGTTGTGTCACCATGAAGTTCCTCCTCTCCAATGATCCGATCGATTTAGAATTCATCCCCGAGTTCAATGCCCCCGCGCCATCTAAGCCAACCCCGATCGCTCCCCGTCCCTTCACCTCGTCCTTTCTCCTTCCTCTGAGCCCTCCGCGCCCTTTGCGTGGGACCCTTCATGGCTTGGGAAATCAAATCACACCACGGCATCCACCTGCCCCAAATCGGCTGGTCCCTCGACGCGACCCGCCGCGCGGAGCGCAGCTTCGTTTCCCACGCCCACTCCGACCATATGGCGCGCCACGCCGAGGTCCTCTGCACCCGCGCCACCGCCCGTCTCATGCGCGCCCGCCTCCCGTCGAAGAAGCGCACCGAACACATCCTCCCGTTCGGCCACACCGAACAACTCACACCCGACTGCACCGTCACGCTCCACCCCGCCGGCCACATCTACGGCTCCGCCCAAATCCTCCTCGATCACGCCGAGCACGGCACCCTCCTCTACACCGGCGACTTCAAACTCCTCCCCAGCCACGCCGCCGAAGCCTGCGCCACTCCGCACGCCGACACCCTCATCATGGAAACGACGTTCGGCCTCCCCCGCTACGTCTTCCCGCCCGCCGCCGACATCGTCGCCAACCTTGTCACGTTCTGCCGCGACACGCTCGCCGCCGGCGCCACGCCCGTCCTGCTCTGCTACAGCCTAGGCAAGAGCCAAGAAGTCCTACGCGCCCTCGCCGCCTCCGGCCTGCCGATCATGCTTCAGTCGGAGACGCACCGCCTCACCCGCATCTGCGCGCAACTCGGCCTCGACTTCCCTCCACACGCCGAGTTCGACCCCGCCACCCACTCCGGCCACGTCGTCATTTGCCCGCCCCATTCGCCCGGTCTCCTCAAGCGCATCCCCGCACCCCGCACCGCGTCCGTCACCGGCTGGGCCCTCGACAACCGCCCGTTTTACGACTCGCAAAACGCCGCCGCTTTCCCCCTGTCCGACCACGCCGATTTCCCGTCGCTCCTCCGCTTCGTCGAGCTCGTCCAACCCAAACGCGTCCACACGCTCCACGGCTTCGCCAAAGAGTTTGCCGCCACGCTCCGCGCCCGCGGCATCGCGGCCACGCCCATCGGCGAGCCATATCAGCCCGAACTTTCCTTGGGCTGAACGGTCTCTCTTCGCCTCCATGAACCGTTTTTGGCCCGCCGCCGTTCTCGCCGCCCTCACCTTGATTTCAACCACCACCGCCCAACCCGCCCTCCTGCCCGGCGAGGCACTCACGTATCGCGTCGGCTGGGGCATTTTCTTCGCGGCCGGCGAGATCAAAATCTTCGCCGAGCCGGCCCCCCCCGGCGCCCCTTCCGACCGCATCCTCAACATCACCACCACCGCCACCCGCGGCTTTGCCCGCGCGCTCTACGCCTTCGACGCCCGCGCCGAGGCCCTCGTCGAGGCCCCGACCGGCCGCCTTATCTCCCACGTCGAAACGACCACGACCAAGGAAAAGCAAACCCGACACATCACCACGCTCGACTACGCCAAACGTCTCGCGCTCTACCGCGACGAAATCGAACCCGGACGAAACCTCGATGTGCCGCTCCCGCCCGGCGATCCGCTCGACCTCATCATGAGCCTCATCACGACCCGCCAATGGGATCTCAAGCCCGGCGAAAAGCGCGACGCGCTCGTTCTCTTCGATAAAGATCCCTACGAGCTCACCATTCACTCGGTCCGCTACGAGGAAATCACAACCCGCCTCGGAACGTTCCAAACCCTCGTCCTTGAGCCGCGCATGGACAAAACTCCGCCCAAAGGGATGTTCAAACGCGGTTCCGCCGTCCGCGTCTGGATCGCGCAAAACGACCCGCGCCGCCTCCCGGTGAAATTCGAAGTCGAACTCAAATTCGGCTCCGGCGTCGCCACCCTGGTGGGCTACCAACCGCCCACTTCGCCCAAACCGTAATTGCCCACGGAACACACGGACTACACGGAAAGAAAACCTCTCCAATTCTCCGTCTTTTTTCCGTGTCCTCCGTGTGTTCCGTGGGCCCTACTCCGACTCTTTCTACCCTTCCGCCTTTCGTGTATTTCGTGTGTTTCGTGGTGACCTCGTCTTCGCCGCCCGCCCCATGCGCCGCATTTTGATTCTCCGCGGCGGCGCCCTCGGCGATTTCATCGTCACGCTCCCCGCGCTCGCCGCCCTTCGCGCCGCCTACCCCACCGCCCGCATCGAACTCGCCGGCAACGCCACCGCCGCCGCCCTCGCCGTCGCGCGCGGCCTCCTCGACGCCGCCCACTCCCAACACGAATCCCGCTGGGCCGCCCTCTACTCGTCGTCCCCCCTTCCGCCCGACTTCGCCAAATGGCTCGGTGCCTTCGACCTCATCCTGAGTTTCTGGCCCGACCCCGACACCACCCTCGCCCGTCATCTCCAAAATCTTTCTGTCCCCACTTTTTTGGCCGCCGCCGCCCACCCGACCCGCGCCCCCGCCGCCGCCCACTACTGCGAACCCCTCCGCACCCTCGGCCTCTCCGTCCCCACGCATTTCCATCGTCTCGATGTAGGGCGGGGTCGCCGAACCCCGCCTCCTTCGCCTTCGCCGCCGCAATTCGCGATCCATCCTGGCAGCGGTTCCGCGAAGAAAAACTGGCCGCTCTCCCACTGGCTCGAACTCGCCGCGTGGCTCCGCTCCACCCATGCCCCCGACCTTCTGATCATCACCGGCGAAGCCGAACCACCCGCCACCCGAACCGCCTTCGCACCCTACGGCACGTCAGCCCATAACCTTCCGCTCGAAGACCTGATCACGCTTCTCACTCCGTGCCGTTTTTTTATCGGCCACGACTCTGGCATCTCCCATCTCGCCGCCGCCTGCGGTATCCCAAGCCTGCTCCTCTTCGGCCCCACCGATCCTGCGATCTGGGCCCCGCCTGCAGAGCACGTCCGAGTTCTCCGGACCGCCTCCACCGTCAACGCCATCTCTTTAGCCGACGTCACCGCCGCGATAAGCGTCCATCTCTCCGCGCGAGAATAAAACGCCACTTCTTCGCCGCCCACACCGGACCTGCAAAATCGACGCCCACCCGCGGCGTCGCCACCACCTCGCCCCGCGCCATCCGCACGCCGCGATCCTCGATCCAAAGTCCGGCCGCCTCATTCACAACCGCGCCATTCAACTCCCGCCCGATCCCCAGTCCCTTCGTCAATTTCCCCGGCCCGCCGAACCCCTCCACTCCGCGGATCAACACCGCCGCCGGCCAATCCTCCGGTCCCACCACGAGATTCAACATCTCGTGCATGCCGTAGCACAGATACACATACCAACGCCCGCCGGCCGCATACATCACCTCGGTCCGCCGTGTTCGGCCCACCCGCGCATGACACGCCAAATCACGTTCCCCGTCATACGCCTCGACCTCCGTGATCATCCGCGCCTCGACGCGCCCGTCGGGCCACCGACGCACCAAAAACTTCCCCAGCAGCCCCCGCGCTTGCGCCACGGTGTCCTTCGTCTCCCACGGATTCGCTTTGATTATCCCCGCCACGGCCTTTGATTCCGCGCCAAACAAACGTGAACGCAATCACCGCGCGCGCCGCCGCCGCCCAACGCAAAGCCGACCTCGCCCGCAGCTTCCGCCTGTGCACGGCCGACGGCCTCGTGGCCATGCCGCTGGTGACGATGTCGCTCCCGGTAAACGTCTTCATCACCGCCCTCGTCACCAAAGCCTACGTCCTGCCCAAGACCGAAATCGGCGTCCTCACCGCGATGCCTTTCGTCGCAAACTTCCTTCAGATCTTCGCCGCACCGTTCATCGCCCGCTGGCGTCCACCGAAAACCGTCACCGTCGTCGCCGCGAGCATCCATCTCGCCCTTTGGGTCGTGCTCGGTGCGCTCCTGCCGCTCATCCCGCGCGAGAATCCCGTCGCCGCCGCGCACTGGCTCATTCTGTGGTTTTTCGTCTCGAGCTGTTTCGCCGCCGTCGCCGGCGTTTCGTGGAATTCCTGGATCCAAGAGTGGGTCCCCGCCCGCCTGCGGGGAAAATATTTCGCCCGCCGCAACGCCTACCTGCAATTCTCCACGCTCACGTTTCTCTTCGCCGCCGGCTGGGCCCTCGCCCAATGGAACTACGCGATCCCGGCATTCCAGGCGGTGATCGGCGTCGCCTGCGTCATCCGCGTTTACTCGCTCTATTGGCAATGGATCTCGCCCACCCACCCGCTGCCCCAGGCGCAGGCTCCGGTGATTTCTTTCCGCGCCCAAGTCGATGTGCTCTCCCGTTCGCGCTCGTTCCTGCTGTTCGTGCTCTTCGGCTCCGTGTGGTCGTTCGCCGCCAATTGCTTCGGCCCGTTCTACCACGTCTTCATGTTTGAGCAGCTCAACTTTTCCGCCTTCGACGTCGGCATCCTCTCGACGTTGACCGCCCTTGGCGGCGCGCTCGCTTTGCCCGCCTGGGGCCGGCTCTTGGACCGATTCGGCAACAAGCCCGTCATGACGTTCGCCCTCATCGTCTGGCAGCTGCAGAATTTTCTCTGGTGTTTCATCACGCCGGATAATCGCAGCCTGCTGTATGGCATGTGGGTCTTCGGCGGTCTCACCAGCGCCTGCTTCATTCTCGGCCAGTTCACCCTTCTGCTCCGTCTGCTACCCGTCGAAGCCAAGAATCTCGCGATTGGTTTCAACCTCGCCGTCACCTCGCTCGTCGCCGCGATCGCTCCCATCGTCGGCGGCGCGGTTCTGCAATGGGCACTGCCCCGCTGGCAAAACGACCTCGCCGTCTACCACGTCTGCTTTTTGCTCCAGCCCCTGCTTTCGCTCGTCGCGGCCGGCATCTTGCTTCGCGTCCACGAACCCTCCGCCGGCTCGCTCACGATGGTCTTCGGCGCGATGCGCAACATCCGAACCCTCGGCGGCGTCCTTGGTCTCGATTTCCTCATCAACTACGTTTTCTACCGCGCTCCGTCCAATCGTCCCTAGTTATCTCCGAAATTAGCGACCATCAGCGTCCATTAGCGGTTAAAGATTTCCGCTCCGCCCATGACCGACTTTGCTGCCCCCCACATTTTCACGCTCACCGGCAACCTCCTCGCCGAGCGCACCCTCACCTTCGACTCCTGGGCGCCCGGCCGAACCCAACGCGCCACCGCCGAATCCTTCCAAGTCGGGGGCAAGGGCATCAACGTCGCCAAAATGCTCGCGCGCCTCGGCGCGCCGCACACCGCGCTCTGCTTTACGGGCGGCGCTTCCGGCGACGAGTGTTTCGCCGCGCTTCACGCGTCGGGCCGGTCGTTTCATAATTTTCCTTCCACCGCGCCCACCCGCACCGGCACGGTCATCCGCGCTCCCGGTCAGCCCGAGACGACCTTCCTCGCTCCCGATGCAGCGCCCGATGCCCTCGCGCTCTTCGCCTGTGCCGCCTTTCTGGACGCCCAACCCGACGGGCAAGTCCTCGCGCTCTGCGGCAGTTTTCCCGGTTGGTCCTCGTCTGCCTACGAGCCGCTCCGCGCCGCCTTGGATCGTTGGCTGACCCGCGGCACCCTCGTCGCCGATACCTACGGCCCGCCGCTCGCTTGGGCGGTCTCGCGCCCCGTGGCCTTGATCAAGATCAACGCCGACGAACACCGCGCCATTGCACCCGATCTCGCCCATCTCCCCACCCACGCCGCCGCTTGCCGCTGGATCGTGACCGACGGTCCCCGCCCCGTCCAGATCCGCGACGCTACGGGCACCCTCTCCGCCGCCACTCCGCCGCCCATCGACGAGGTCTCAGCCACCGGCTCCGGCGATGTATTTTTTGCCTGTGTGCTTCACGCTTGGCTTCACCTCGGTCGCGACCTCGCCGCCGCGGTCCAATTTGCCCTCCCTTACGCCGCCGCCAACGCCGCACATCCCGGTGTGGCCAACTTTCCTCTGCCCGATGCCGGCCCTTCCGGCAATTTCACCAAATAAAGCCTTGCTTTCACTGCGCCAAAACCGCTTTTTCACCGGTTTTATTTATGAAAGCCACCATCAAGACCCAAGGCCAGCAGTTCACTGTCACCGAGGGCGACGTCCTTTTCGTCAATCGTTACCCGAACACCGAGGCTGGACAGGTCAT
>CALSBN010000079.1:0-19640 GCA_943373185.1 Opitutus sp. GAS368
GAACTTCAGCAGCTGTTGCGTGAGGAACGCGGTTTGGAGGGACGCGAGTTCCTTGAGGCCGGTTTGGGAGAGGGCGAGGAGGGATTGGAGTTGGTCGCCGGAGAACGTCGTCTCTTCGCCGCTGCTCTGGACTTCCACGAATTGGCCGCGGCCGGTCATGACGATGTTGGCGTCCACTTCGGCGTCTTTGTCCTCGACGTAGTTGAGGTCGAGGAAGGCGTCGCCTTGATAGATGCCGGCGCTGATGGCGGCGACGGAATCGACGAGGGGGTTCTCGGCGATTTTTTTGGCGTCGAGGAGCTTTTGGACGGCGAGGCGGGCGGCGAGGTAGGCACCGGTGATCGAGGCGGTGCGCGTGCCGCCGTCGGCCTGGAGGACGTCGCAGTCGAGCCAGAGTGTGTTTTGGCCGAGCTTGTTGAGGTCGATGACGGCGCGGAGGGAGCGGCCGATGAGGCGCTGAATCTCGACGGTGCGGCCGTCGATCTTGCCGCGGGAGATGTCGCGGGATTTTCGCTCGAGCGTGGAGTAAGGCAGCATCGAATACTCGGCGGTGAGCCAGCCGCCGGGGACTTTTTGCTGTTTCATCCACGTGGGCACGCCGGGCTCGATGGTGGCGGCGCAGATGACGCGCGTGAGGCCGAAGGAGACGAGCACGGAGCCGGTCGCGTGCGGGGCGATGTCGGCCTCGAAAGTGATTTTGCGGAGTTGGTCGGGCTTGCGGCCGTCGAGTCGTTGGGCGGTGGACATGGCGGAGAGATTTGAAAGGTGTAAGAGGCTTGGCGGCCGGGGCGGTGGCAAGGCGCAAGGCGGTCCAACTGCTCGCACCACCGGGCCGAAACGCGTTTCGGCGACGTCCCGCGACGTTGCTATCACGCTTCTCGCAATCCCTCCCCGAGCCCCTCCGCATTTTTTGTTAAGATTTCCGCGCAGGGCCGGTCGCGCTTGCCCACCCCACCCGGCACGGCAGACGCTCACCCCACAACCATGCACTCTTCCAGCTCCGCCGCTCCGGCCGCCGCCCAGCCCGCTCTGTCCGTCGATCCCCGCGATTCGCGTCTGCTCGCCTACCTCAATCTCAAGCTCCGCGAAATCGGCCAGCCCGGCGTCGCCCTGCCCGCCGAAGACGGCCTCGCCGAGCTTGTCAGCAACTTCCTCGCCCTCAGCCGCGAGAAGGACCGCGCCCTCACCCGTCATCTCTGCCCGGTTGACCAACGCATCCAGAACTTTCTCTACGACCTCCTCGACGGTGCGGCCGAGGTGCCCCGCCTGCCCGCCACCACGCTCGTGCTCGACCGCCCCGGCTTGGCCCGCGCCCTGTCGCTCCCGCCCGGCCGCGACGAACACCACAGCCCCATCCTCACCTCCTATCGCGTGCGCCAGGGTGTGCTGCACAACCCCAAGAGCGACCGCCGCACGACTCAGGGTATTTTCCACGTCACCGAGGGCGGCCTGCCCATTCCCAACGACAAAAAGGCCGTTCCCCCCATCGTCTTCGCCCGCCTGCTCAAGCACGCGCTCCACCCCCCCGCCGATTTTCTCCGGCTGCCGTTCACCGCCGCCGAACCCGCCCAGGCCGAGACCTTCGTCACCCTTCATTTGCGCCCGACCGTCGTGCCCGCCGTGCCCGGCTTTTCCCCGCAACGCGCCATGGAAACGCGCTTCTTCGTGCCCGGCTCCCTCGTCGCCAATCTCGATTTCGTCGAGAGCATCTTCGGCAACGCCGGCGATCCCCACCTCCCCGAAAACGACGCCGCCCTCGATCCCGAGCACTGGACCGGCCACACCGGCTGCGTCATCCTTGCGCCCCACCTCAACGGCCTCAAAAAACGCGACCTCGGCCTGCCCGCCTGGGCCGACGCCACCGAGCGCCAACGCCGCGACGGCATGTGCTGGAAATCCCCCGACGAAGCCTACAACGAGGGCGGCGCCTACAAACTCACCGCCCGCAGCGCGGCCGGCGTCGTCGTCACGCTCATCTCCGACAATTACTTCGGCTACTGCAAAAAGGAGGTGAAGACCCAGATCAGCTTCGCGGCCAATCTTCTCGGCCGCGCCGAGGAGGAACACGCCGGCGGCGCCCTCGTTTTCCCGAGCTACGATCTCGGCGAGAATTTCCAGCTCAGCACCTACGTGCCCGTCGTCGACCACGAGTTTCAGGTCGCGCTCGACCTCCTCGGCGACCGCGCCGTGCTCCACCCCGGCGGTTGGGCCGAGGACCGGCTCTTCCCGGGCGTTTTCTACGTGCCCGCCGATGCCCGCTTCGAGCTCCGCGCCCAGACCATCGCCTGGCACGGCTCCGCCGAATCCGGCCACGCCCTCAAGCTGCTCCCCGGGCACACCTACGTCCTCCCCTCCGGCTACAAAGTTGAAATGGTCAAACCCGACGACGGCCGGCGCTGGCGGCTCCGCGGCACCACCGCCGAGGGCCTGCTCTGTCACAAGCCCTGCACCGTCTCCGGCGGCGGCAAATCGGAAATCTCAAAATCCATCGCCGACGCCACGTTCACCGGCCCCGTCTTCGTCGACGATCTCCCGAAGGACCTCGACCTCGTCGACGCGATCCTCCGCCGCGACTTCGGCCAACGCTTCAAAGACCCCGCCGCCAACCGGCCCAACGGTCGCCCGATCCTCAGCGCCAAGCGCTCCCTCGGCTCCGTCGTCAAACTCCTCAGCCGCAGCCCCGACTATACCGACGAGTATAACACTTGGCTCGACTCCATCCCGCGCTACGTCCGCGACCTCGTCCTCATCATCAAGCGCCTGCACTCTCCGGCGTGGGGCGACGACTGGCAGAAGCAATTCACCGTCGACACCGTCAACACCCGCCTCGGCAACGAGCTGAAATACCACCGCACCAAACTCCTCACCCACTACCTCCGCATCGGCTTCGCCAAGGACGGCGGTTGGCGCACCTTCACCTTGCGCAAAGATTTTCTGCCCGCCGAAAAAATCCAGGTCGAGGACGACATCACCGCCTCCGCCGTCGCTCCCCGCGCCCAAGTTCCCGGCCTCCCCGCCACCGCCTCCGCCGGCTCGCTCAAGTTCGTCCTCAACTGCGAGCAACGTCTCTTCCAACGCCCCGACGACGCCATCATCCGCGGCTACGACAAACACACCGAGCGCGACTTCAGCGGCCACGGCATCTTCTTCTCCAACTACGAGCCGCTCACCCGCGCCGAGACCCACGCCATCGCCGAAGACACCCTCGGCTTCGAGGCCTTCACCGCCCCGATGCGCAAACTCTTCGAGGATTTCAACGCCGCCGGCGAACCCGCGTTTTTGGCCTCGCCCGCGCATCCCCGCATCGTCGACGGCAAGCCCACCAAGAATCCGCGCTACCTCCAGCTCCGCCTCGACCTCGAAGACCCGCGCGCGACCTACCTCGCCGACATGGGCGCGCGCCTCTACCGGCGTCTGCCTGCCGCCGCGCCCGTGCCGTTCCCCGTCGGCGCCGTCCTCATGGGCCGCCGTCTCAACCCGCCCGAGCCCGGCGTCCGCCCGCTCTGCGTCTTCGGCCCCATCCACTACCAGGAGTTGCCCGAGGCGTTCATGGATTTGATCGCGAGCCTCACCGGCAAATCGCCCTCGACCACCGGCGCCGGCTCCGAAGGCGCGCTCACCAAGGGCCCGTTCAACGCCCTCGCTCCCATCTACGATCTCAACGCCGCCTTCGTCTCCTACGTCCTCACCGGTTTGCCCATCTTCTGCTCCGCCGCCGGCTGGGTCGGCCCGCGCCTCCGCGTCGATCACGACATCAGCCTGCTCATCCCCGAGATCTGGTGCCGCATGTCGCCCGAGGAACGCACGCCGGAATTTCTCATCTCACACGGCTACCTCGAGCGCTGCACCGACATCGACCACGACGGCCGCCGCGTGCTCGCCAGTCGGCTCGGCTGGCGCGTCACCGCGCGCTTCGTCCAGACGTTTTGCGGCCGCGTGCTCAGCCACCCGAGCACCGTCTTCGAAGACGATCTCCTTCAGCCCGAACGTCAGGACGCCGCCGTCTTCGCCGAGGGCGTGGACAACATCGTCGGCGCGATGCGCGAAGCGGCGGCTCACTACTTCGCCGACGGCTCCATCGAACTCGCCGTGCCCCCGCTCCGCGCGCTGCTCCACGTGATGCGCGACGGCACCTGGGAAGGCCGTGGGTCCGACGACCCGGTCTTCCGCGCGCTCTTCACCCGCGAGACCCTGCTCGCGAGCGACTGGTATCGCGCCCGCCTCGAAGCCCAGCGCACGATGGACCAGCACCTCGCTGACCAGCAGATGCGCTATTTGGAGAAATTCCTCACCCGCCCGAACTACGCCGACGTCGCCGCGCGCCTCCACATCCGCCCGCGCCTCGAAAAACTCCAAGCCGCCGCCAGAGCGATGCGCGAGCCGGCCTACCTCGCGAAACTCACCGGCACCCTTGGCGTCGACCCGAGCATCGCCGCCGCCCTGCCCAAGACGCCGGCCTGACCTCCCCAATCTTTCTCTTTCGTCTTAATCTTTTTCTTACTCCCGAAGACCGCTTGCCCCGGCCTCCGTAAAACTCAATTTCACTCCATGCCAACAACGCTCCCGCTCAAATCGATGTCGCGCCTCGATAAACTGCGAACCATGGAGGCGCTCTGGGCAGATCTTTCGGGGGACGAAGCCCAGCTCGATTCACCGGCTTGGCACGGCGAAGCCCTCCGTGAGGCCGAACGCGCCGTCGCCGCCGGCACCGCGAAATTCAGCAATTGGGCAGAGTCGAAAAAGCGACTGCACCGCATATCAGGATCTGGCGGGTGCTCGATTGCCGACAAAACCCGCAGACGATTCTGGCTCAATTGAGAGCTGGCAAAAGCCGGCCGTAGCACGGGAGCCAGCGTCATCGCCAAGCCCGATCTTTATGTCGTCCGCCGTGCCCATCGTCTCCCACAACGTCGCCGCTAGTCGCTTCGAAACGACCGTCGAGGGCCATCTCTCCGTCTGCGAATACGAGCGGACGGGCGACGAGATCACGTTTACCCACACGCTGGTCCCACCAGAGCTGCGCGGACGCGGTCTCGCCGAACTGCTCGTGCGCGCCGCTCTCGCCGATGCTCGACGCGAGAATCTCAAAGTCGTGCCCGCCTGTTCCTACGTCGCGACGTTCATCACCCGCCACCCGGAGTTCGCCGATCTGCGGGCGTAACCCCAATCGCCCGATCATTTTCGACGATGGTCTTGTTGTAGAACCCCTCGCTGGCCGGTTGGGCCCGGCACAGCAAATGATCTAAGCGCCCGCGACCGAGCGCTCAATCTCGCGTCCCTCACCCCCGGCCCACGTAAGGCATCTGCGTCGCCATCACGGTCATCGTCGGCACGTTCACCCCGAGCGGTAGGCCCGCGAGGTAGAGCACAGCGTCGACCACGTGGCGCAGGTCAAACACCGGCTCGACCGCGACCGTGCCATTCGCCTGCAAGACGCCTTTTCGCATTCCCGCCGCCATCGACGAATCCGTGTTGCCGATATCGATCTGGCCGCAGGCGATATCGAAAGCCCGCCCGTCGAGCGACAACGACTTCGTCAGCCCCGTGATCGCGTGCTTCGTCGCACCATAGGCGATCGCATTGGGCCGCGGCACGTGCGCGGAGATCGAGCCGTTGTTTATGATCCGCCCGCCGCGCGGAGTCTGAAACTTCATCATTCGATACGCCGCCTGCGCGCACAGAAACGCGCCCGTGAGATTCGTGTCGATCACCCGCCGCCACTCGTCCACCGCAAGGTCTTCCAACGCCACCGGCGGCGCGTTCACCCCGGCGTTATTGAACAACACATCGACACGGCCAAACACCTCGCCCACCCGCGCGAAGAGCGCGTTCACCGCCGCCGGATCGGTCACATCCGTCGGCACCACGAGCGCCCGCCCGGACGCAGCCCCGGCCTCGCTTGCGGTCGCGGCCAACGTCTCCGCCTTCCGTCCCGCCAACACCACGCGATAGCCCGCCGCCAGCAACCCGAGCGCACACGCCCGCCCGATCCCCGAACCCGCCCCCGTGACCACCACCACCCGCTCCGTTTTGGTTTCCATGCCGCCGAGCGTCCGAACTCACCCGCAGCTTGCCGAGGCAATTCTCGACGCCGAAAAGATCCCCAGGCATCGAGATTCGAAACTAACCCTCGCCAATTTCCCGAATGAGGAGCTGGGCTTGAATCATGTCGGGATCCTGCACCGTCGAAATCACAGCCGCGATCAACCAGAAATCCGGCGCTTCCCGATAGAAAAGTGCATAACTCGAGCGCGGAATCGGCCGTTGCCTCCAGCCACTGGGCCGCACGCGGCAAATCGCAGGATGCAGCTGCAATGCACGCATCGCCTCCTCGTAACGAAGCAGAAATCGCTCGGCCGCCCTCGATCCGCCTCGTTTAAAATAGTCGTAGGCCGCTTGGAGGTCCGCCGTCATCGCGGGGGAAACCAAAACACTTCATCGCCGCAGGCGCTGCACCACGTCTTCCGGTGCCAACAGGCTTTCCGGCTTGGCGAGGGCCTCGGCGTAGCGGCGTTCAAGTTCTGCGTTCTGGGTCGCCGACGGCTCGGAGTTTTTCTCGGCGTGCATCACCAGAAAATCCGCCAAGACTAACTGCTCCTGCGGCGAGAGCTTGCTGAGTTCGGTCTGCAATTGAACCAACGACATGGAACAAAACGTGATGCGGTCCCCAACTTCTGGCAAGCGGGCTTTGTTCGACCTCCCGGACGCAATCAGGGCCGTTTGTTTCGAATTCACCCTCGTGGAAATTCGACGCCCTCGTCGCATTCAGCCTCCGCCGATCCCGAGGCAAAGAGGATTTCGAAAACGCCAAAAAAAGCCCTTCGACCATAGCGAACCCGCCACCCCTTCGCCCTTGCCGTCGCCCGCGAGAACTAGCTTCGCTGGAAACCGTCTGGTCCAACATCCCCGTCAATACTCCATCACTCGAGAATTATGAAAACGCCGAAGCCCGGAACCGTCACATGGTTCGACCTCACGATCCCCAACGCCGATGCCGTCCGCGATTTCTACAGCGCCGTCGCCGGCTGGTCCGTCATGCCCGTCGATATGGGCGACTATCAAGACTACTGCATGATACCCCCGGGCTCCAAGGCTCCCGCCGCCGGCATCTGCCACGCCAAAGGGGTCAACGCCGACGTTCCTCCCCAGTGGTTGATCTACATCACCGTGCCCAGTCTCGCCAAGAGTCTGAAAGCCTGCGTCGCCCGCGGCGGCACCATTGTGCGGCCCGCCAAATCCATGGGCGGCGCGCGCATGGCCATCGTCCGCGATCCGTCCGGAGCAGCCGCCGCGTTGTTTCAACCGGCGAAACCGAAAACTCCCGCCGCCGGCAAAAAGAAGTAGCCGCCCGGTCCCTTTGGCCGCCGGCTAGAGGTCCTCGTCCCGCGCCCCCGGCAACGCACTTGCCGCCGGGTCGTGGCGCACGCGCGCCAGCCAATCCGCCACCGCCGGCTCCCGCGCCGTGAGCGCCGCCGGCCACGGCGCCGCCACGAGGTCGATCACGCGCAGCGCTCCGTCCAAGCAGCGGACAAAATTTCGCGCGTGCATGTCGGCGACCAAATACGGCCGCGTCGTCGCGTCGTCGCTCGACGCCAGAAAAAACAACCGCGGGTGGTCGCGATTCGCCCGCAGAAAACGCGACGGAATTTCGATCAGCCCCGTCGGCAACGAACCCGACATATCGTCGCCCTGCGCCAGCGGTTCGCCGAGCGCCTGCTTCGCGACCACGATGCCCTCCGGCGTCACCGCGACGACTTCCGTCGCCATGCCGCCGAGGGCATGCACGAGCAGCAGCTTTTCCAGAAGCCCGCGATAGCTGCCGAGTCCCGCCTCGGCCCGCAGCGTCGTTTCCTCGCCCCGCCGAAAACCAAACTCGCTGCCGATCCGCCCTTCTTCGCGCGGCAGATAAAATTTATAAACCGAACCGTCCGCCTCCGCCGCAAACGCCCAGGCCTCCACGCCGCCGCCGATGCGCCGCAGCCGCGCGTTGGACTCCTCCAGCGGATTGGCCGCGGCCTCACCCTCGGTCTCGGCCAAGGGCGTGCCCGGAAACCCGAAATCCTCCAGCGGTCGCAGCGGCAGCAAGCCGCGCAGGTCCCGGATCGCCGCACCGAACCGCGCCCACTCGTCGCCCGTGGCCTCGAGCAGGCTTACTTCGTCTTCGGCGAGGAGGACGAGATCGCGGTCCGAATCTGCGCGGAGACCGCATTCGGTTGCCGCCGCGCCGACGCGATCGAGCGCCGCCAGTCTTCGCTCGTGATCGTGTTGAAGATCGCGTCGCGCTTCGGCCCCCGGGAGGAGGCGGCCTTGGATGCGGGTGAGTTGGCCGGTGAAGTGGTCTTGCATGGTTCCGCCATGCCGCGAACGTCCGTCGCGCCCGTCGCCTTGGCAACGGGTTTTTGCCCACAAGTTATTCGGACGGGAAAACCTCCGACCCTGAGCCGAAACTTGAGATCAACCTCACCGGATATTTGGACTTTCAGCGGATCGAGGTGGGGCCGGGACCTCTCGGCCCGGCCTACGGCGCGCGGCAGACCAAAACGTCGGGCCCTGAGGTCCCGACGCTACCTTTCAAAGGCAATTTTTCACCAGCTCTTGGTCTGAGACTTCACCGTGGACCAAATCCCGAACGGCTCGGAGAGCCGTCCCTACCTCGGGCTTACAATCGCGCGCCGCCGGTCACGATCAGCGTCCGATCACCCAGCGCTCCCGCCGGGGATCGGCCGCACCGATCAACGTGCCCGTGTCGGGACGCAGCGCGACCAACACGATTCCGGTGCTCATGCCCCAGGGACCGGTCGGTTTCACGATGTGTCCGCGTTCCTTGAGCGCGGCCTGCACTTCAGGCGTGATCCGGCTCTCCACCTGAATCACTCCGGGGCTCGGCACGTGGTTGAAAAACGACGCGTGAAAATGCGTCGTGCTGAGGCGCGCCGCTTCGATGGATTCCTGCAGGCCCATTTTGAACACGCTATGGCTCAGCAGCACGTTGAGGATTTGCTGGTCCTGATTGTCCGCGCCGGGCGTGCCGATCGCCATGTAGGGCTTCCCGCCTTTGAACACGATGGTGGGCGAGAGCGTCGTGCGGGGACGCTTGCCGCCCGCGAGCACGTTGGGGCTCAGCGGATCGAGATCGAAAATCGTCATACGGTTGCTCATCGGCACACCGGTGTCGCCCGCGATAAACGCCCCGCGCGCGATCCAGCCGGAGCTGGGCGTGCAACTGAACAGATTGCCCGCCGCATCACCCGTCGAGATCGAGGTCGTGTCGTTGGTGTTGCCCACGACTTTGCCTTGCGGATGGGGGGTGTAGATTTTCGCCGGACGGGGCACGCCGGGGTCAAACGCGTAGGGGTCGCCCGCGCGGTGCCCGAGCTCGGCCTTGGGCGCGATCTGCGCGCGACGCGCGGCGGCGTAGTCTTTCGAGAGCAATCCCTTGGCGGGAATCTGCGAGAAGAGCGGATCGCCGTAGAACGTGTTGCGGTCATCAAACGCGAGCTTCATCGCCTCCGTCAGCGTGTGCAGATACTCGACGCTGTTGTGCCCCATTTTCGCGAGGTCGTAGCCTTCGAGGATGTTCAACGTCTGGAGCAACACCGGTCCCTGGTTCCAGAATCCGCATTTGAAAACTTCGAGGTCGTGAAAGGTCACGCTGACCGGCTCCTCGATGCGTCCGGCATAGGTCGCGAGATCCTCGTAGGTCATCACGCCGCCGGCCGCTTTCTGCGCGGCGGCCATTTTCCGGGCGGTCTCGCCTTTGTAGAAGTCGTCGCGGCCCGCCTGGATCGCGGCGACGCGGCTCTGCTTGGCGGCCAGCGCCGCCGCCTCGGCCGCGACGATGCGCCGGAGCGTGGCGGCGAGATTGGGCTGACGGAAAATTTCGCCGGTCTGCGGCACTTTGCCGCCGGGATAATACGTGGGGCCGCCCCATTCGTTGAATGCCTCCGTGGCCTTGCGGTTCTGCACCATCGCCCGCTGCAGGTATTCATACATCACAAAACCGTCCGCGAGCTCGATCGCCGGAGCCATGACCTGGGCGAGCGACATCGTGCCGTAGTTCTGCATCAACAGCGCCATCGCATCCATCACCGCCGGGATGGTCGCGCCGAGCGGACCGTTGCCTTCGACATAGCCCATCTTTTCGAAGACCGCCGGCACCGCCGCTTTCGGCGAGGTGCCCTGTCCGTTGATCACGACGACTTTTTTCGACTTGGCGTCGTAGAGAATCGCCGGCGACTCGCCGCCGAAACCGAAAAGGTTGAACTCCGTGATCGCGGCGGCAAACACCGCGGCGGCGCCGGCGTCGAAGGCGTTGCCGCCCGATTCGATCATACGCATCCCGGCCGTGACCGCGTAGTGCCGGCCCGCCGCGACCATCCCGACGTGGCCGGTGATTTCGGGCCGCATGGTTTGCCGGCGCACCGACGGTGTTTCCACGTTCGGATCACCCACCTGGGCGTGGGCGAGAGGGGGCTGGACGAGAGGCAGCGCAAGCAAGGCGCCGGCGACGAGAACGGAGCGAGGGAGACGGTGGGTAATCATAGAGGAGAGAAGCAGCGGAAAGAAAAAAGGCGGAGGAATGTCGGCGGTCAGAACCGTTTCGAGAAATCCAAGGACCACGTGCGGCCGTTGAGCACGTTGCTGTTCACAGTGCGCGAGAACGAAGCACCGGTGAGCGGAGGGACTTCATCGGTGAGGTTGGCCACCCCGAGCCGCACGCGGACGTCGCTGAGCCATTTGGGCGACGCGCCGCGGAAGCGGTAGTTCACAAACGCGTTGAAGGTCCACAAGTCGTCCACCTCGTAGCGGTAGGTGCGCACGCCGTTGTCGACGACGCCCTTGAGGAACTCCCGCGAAGACGCCGCGCCCGGATCCGCGTATTGGGCCTCGGTGAGGAATGCGGTCGTCGAAAGATAATGTCCGGTGTAGTAACCCGCCGCGCCGGCGCCCCAGCCGCCCTTTCGCCAAGAGAGGTTCACCGTGCCGCGCACCTGCGGATTGTCGTAGAGGACCTCGTCGATCGGCGCGCCGGCCTTGATGATGTAGTTGAGTTTCTTGGTGAACGCCCAGTCGGTGCCGAGGGTGACTTTTCCCCAGGAGAACGCCGGCACGCTGTAGTTTATCCCGAGATCGTAGCCCGAAAGAAATCCCTTCGAACGGTTGTCGTATTGGCTAAAGAGCCGGGAGATCGGTCCCACCGCGCCGAGCTGGTTCGCCGGAGAACGGGTCGCATTGTAAGCGGCGAAGAACGCCCGGTCCTCATCGGTCACGGGCAGGCGCACCATGCCGAAGGCGCCTTTGTAGCTGTCGGTGCCGCTGCCGAGATCCACTTGGGCAATCGGGCGACCGGCGGCGAGCTGGGCCTGCGTCGCGAGATTGAGCGCCAGAAAATCATCCTGCGGCAGCGAGTCGAACGGCGACACAATCACGCCTTTCTGCTCGATCTCCCAATAATCCACGGAGAACGAGAGCCCTTTCACGAGGGGCACGTCGATCACCAGTCCGGCGGTCTTGCCGGTGGACTCCTCGGGTTTCAGGTTGGGATTCGCCAGCAGCGAGAAGGCCCGGGAGGAATTGTCGATCGGCAGATTCACCGTGACCGGCACGCGATAAGGATCGGCGATGGTGCGCTGGCGCGGCAGATCCGCCGAGTAGAGCACCGAGAGATTGGGGGCGCGGAAACCTTGGTTGTAGGAGCCGCGCACCATGACCAACGGGATCGGCCGCCAATTGAACGAGAGCTTCGGTTTCGTGGTCTGGCCGAAGTCGCTGTAATGCTCCGAGCGCACCGAGGCGCTCAGTTCGACGAGATTGGCGAACGGGATCTTCTGTGCCGGCACCGCGAGCGGCACCAGAATCTCGGCGTAGCCGCTGACCACGTTTCGGTCGACGTCGGTGTTTCCGGCGGGCGAGGTGCCGACGAAATCGCTCGTAAGCGGATTGAAGCCGTTGATCGGGGGATTGTAGCCCGAGTAAGGTGGGACGAAATTGACGTAATCGTCCTGGCGAAATTCCCCGCCGGCGGCCAACGCGACGCTGTTGCCCCGCAGTTTGAAGAGGTCGCCGCTCGTGCGCAGATCGATGCTTTTCAGCACCGTTTCGCCATCGCGTTTGCGCGTGTCGAGCAGCCCGGGGACGTCGGCGGGGACATTGGTGTAAACATCCTTCACCGCCACCGCGCCGTTCAGCACCTGAAACGTGTAGCCGAACGGATTCAACCGGCCCTCGGAGATCGCCTGCCGCATCACGCTTTGGCGCATGTCATCGACCACGCGGTCCTTGCTCGTGCTCCGGCTGTAAAGCAGGCCCGACTCCCACGACCAAGTCTCGCCGATCTTGCCGCGAATCCCGGCGAGCACGCGGTAAACATCGGTGGTCACATCTTGGTGAGAATTGGCGATGCCGTTGAATTTGGCGTTACGCACTTCGAGCGCCGAGGGCGCGCCGGTCAGGCGCGGCGTGCCGTCGGCGTTGGGGGTCCCGGCGGGATCGTAGAAACGCGTGCCAAACGGATTCCACGGGTTGTTCGCCGCGACGACGAGCAGGGGATTGGAATAAACCACCGCCCTATTTCCCGCGGTGAACGTCGAGTTGCCGCCTTGATGGGGATTGGTCGAAAAGGCATGGTAGTAACCCAACTCGGCGAAGAGGGTGACCTTGGAATTCAGATCGAATTCGCCCTGCGTATACCAGTTCGTGCGGATCGAGCGGTTCTGGAGATAACCGGCCACCGCCTCGTTCGTGTAAAAGACCCGCTCACCCGGATCGGTGCGGCTCGCCGCCGAGGCCTTGAAGCCCGGGCCGCCCGTGCGCGGCACGATGAAGAACGTCCCGAGGCTGGCCGCCGCGGCCGACGTGAAACTGGTGGCGTAGGCCGGTCGCGCCGCGACAAACGCTCCGGCCGCATTGACCGAGCCGAACCGGTAGCTCTGCGTGCCGTAGTTGGGTGAAATCGCGCTCGCAAAAAACGGCCCGACATTGGCCGTCCGCCAGATCGGCGGCGCGACGCCGGTCTTGTCGAGAAAGCGCGAGAAGTCGCGATCCCGCACGTCGATCGCTTCGCGGTTCAGATAGTCAATCACCGTCACCACCCGCCCGCGACCCTTGGCGAAATTTCGGCCCACCGTCACGGTTCCCCGGTATTCGACGCCGCCGCCCAACTCGGGCACCGTCGTCCGCGCGGAAAACTCCGTGCCGTTGAGTTCGCGGTCCATGATGTAGTTGATGACGCCCGCCACGGCATCGGTGCCGTAAATGGAGGAAGCGCCGTCACGCAACACGTCGACGCGCTGGATGCCGCGGTTGGGGAGTTGCCCGATGTTGACCGAGAGCGAGGGCACCGCGCCTTCGTCGATCGAGCTGAGCGGATGCGGCACGAGTCGGCGGCCGTTCAGCAAAACCAAAGTGTTGCCAGAGCCGGCACCACGCAGGCTCACCGATGAGTTGTCGCCGGGCGCGGAAATCGCGGAGCCGCCCTGGTTCTCGACCAGCGGCACGTTCAGCACCTGGGGAATCGCCGAGAGCAGCTGCACCGGCGTCGATGCTTCGCGCGTCTCGATGGCTTCCTTGGTGAAGAACGTCACGGGCAGCGCCTTCTCCTGATCCATCCGCTTGATATTGGAACCCGTGGTGACGAAGGCTTCGAGCACCTGGATGGACTCGTCGGCCCGGGCAGGTGCGACCGGAGCGGTTTGACCCGACAGACTGCAGACCGCGAGGAGCGACATCGTCGTGTAGCCGACGAAGGAACGGACGGAGTAAGACCAATGGATGTTCATCGAACGGGAGGAAGCTGGCGTGGAAGAGCGGTGGTGTTTCACCTGCGACACAGTTCGTCCCGCGCAAGCGACGCCGGATTTCTTCACCGCCGACGGCGTGCTTGGGGCGCGCCGCAGGGCCGGGAAATTCTCCGTATCACTTCCGCTGAATTCGTTGTGCTGATGGCTGACTAGACGGCCGCAATTTTAGCTCAAACGATGCCATCCCCCGAGGGAAGCGGAGCGAAGAAAGAGAATTCCCGCACGTCACCGGAACAAGAAATTTCAAACATGCGGCCCGCCAAAACGCCGGACACGGATGCGCGGCGTGATGTCGGCGACCTGCAGCCGGCGAAAACAAACTGCGAACGCGGACCGCCTCGTGACCGCAGACCGAGTGCCTCACACGCCGCTCTTCACCGCCACGGGCGTGCGGGCGACCAGCACTTTGTCTACGCGGCGCTTGTCCATATCGACGACCTCAAAACGCCAGCCGGCCCACTCGAAATAATCTCCCGCCGCCGGAATGCGCGCGAGCTGCGTCACCATCAGGCCGCCCACCGTCTGGTAGTCGGCATGGCCTTCCTGGGGCAGCGCCGAATCAAGACCGAGCAAGGTCTTCAACTCGCCCGTCGGCAGCGTCGCATCGATCAACCACGAGCCGTCCTCGCGTTGCTTCACCTCCGGGTTGGCGCGGTCACCCGGCGAGGGCAGGTCGCCCACGATCGCTTCGAGCACGTCGATCAATGTCACCAGGCCCTGCACTGCGCCGAACTCATCCGTCACGACCGCGATGTGTTTGCCGGTCTTCTTGAACTGCTCGAGCAACTGGCTCGCCGAAAATGTCTCCGGCACGAACAGCGGCGGCAGCAGCAAATTCTTGAGCGTCGTCGGCAGGCCGATCGCAGAGTGCGCCCACAACGCTTTCACCGCCACCATGCCCACGATCTTGTCGCGCTGCGTCTGATAGACGGGAAAATACGAGTGCCCGCTCGTCACGATCTTCCGCCAGTTGGCTTCCTCCGGATCGTCCAGATTGAGAAACACGATCTTCGGCCGCGGCGTCATCACGCGCATGATCGAGAGTTGGTCCAGCGCGAGCACGCCCTCGACCATTTCTTTCTCCGCCCGTTGAAACACGCCCGCGTGCAGGCCTTGCTCCACCAGCGCGCGCACTTCGTCTTCGCTCACGTTGTCCGCCGCGGAGCGCGGCTTGATCCCGAGCAGCTTCACCAACAGCTCCGTGCAAAATTCAAACAGCCTCAGCAGCGGCGCCGCCAGCCACGCCAGCGCCCGCATCGTGCCGGCGAGCAGCGACGCCACCTTCTCCGGATACGCCAGCCCCACGCGCTTCGGGACCAGTTCGCCGAAAACCAACATAAGCGAGGTCAGCCCGAGCGTCACCGCCGTCAGCGACAACCAGCCCGCGTGCGCCGCCCACTCCGGCCATCGCGCCGCCAACCAAAGGGAGAGCTGCGCCGCGAGTTTTGCCCCGGCGAGCACGCCCGCGATCATGCCCGAAAGCGTCAGCCAAAACTCCACGAGTGCCAAAAACCGCGCGGGATGCTCCGCCAACTCCAGCGCCTGGCCTGCCCCGACATCTCCCTTGGCCGCGAGTTTCCGCAACTTGGTTTTCTTGGCCGAAACGACGGCGGTCTCCGCCATGGCCAAAACGCCGTTGGCCACGACCAACAGACCCAAAATCATCAGCTCGAGCGGCAGGTTAAACATCGCGACCTCGCACCGTAAGACCCACCGCCCCTCGCGCAACCCTTTGCTCATCGCCGCCACCACCGAGGCCGTTTACCGCGCCCTCGGTAGCCCGGACTACATCCGCGTTTTCAACGACAATGGCGTCACCCGCTACTACCTGCGCGTCGCCCCCGCCAAGTTGCACAGCACCAGTCTCACTCACCGCGTATCCGCGGTCGCCAGTTCGTCCTCGATCTCACCAAACGCTTCTGAACGCTGGTCGCCTCTTCGCCATGCTCTCGCCGATTCGCCGGTTAGCCGTCCTCCTCTTTATCGCCGTCACCGCCTTCGCCGCCGAACGCCGGCCCAACGTGATCGTCGTTTTGGTCGACGACATGGGCTGGGCCAACCTCGGCTGCTACGGTGGGCCCGTCGAAACTCCCGTCCTCGACCGCTTGGCGGCCGACGGCGTGCGCTTCACCCAGTTCTACAACTACGCCCGCTGCTGCCCCAGTCGCGCCACGCTCATCACCGGACTCCATCCGCATGAGACCGGCCTCGGTCACATGACCTTCAAACGCACCGGCCCGAGTCCCTCGAAGCTCCCTGAACGCATGAAACTGCCCGTCGCCTACCGCGGCTGGGTGCGCCCGACCGTGCCCACGCTGCCCGAGATGCTCCGCACGGCCGGCTACGGCACCTACATGACCGGCAAATGGCACGTCGGTAACAGCGACCCGGCCACATGGCCCCTCCAGCGCGGCTTCGACCGTTTCTACGGTTTCCTCGAAGGCACCTCGGATTTTTTTCGCCCGGACGATCTCCATCGCGGCAACGAAAAGATTTCGCCGGACGGTGAACGCTATTACACCACCGATGCGTTTACCACCGAGGCCATTGCCAACCTCCGCGATCACGCGGGCCGCAAACCCGACGCCCCGTTCTTTCTCTATCTGTCCTACAACGCCCCTCACTTCCCCATGCAGGCCATGCCGGAAGACTTCGCCAAATACCGCGGCCGCTTCAAAGAGGGCTGGGATGTCCTTCGCACGCGCACCTTGGAGCGCCAGAAGCAACTCGGGTTGATCCCGCCCGCCACTGCCCTCAGCCCTCGCCCCGGAGCCACCGACCGACTCGGCACCGAGGGCGGCGAAGTCCCGGCCTGGGAAAGCCTCACGCCCGAGGACCAGGACCGCATGGATGCGATCATGGCCACCTACGCCGCGATGATCGACCGCGTTGACCAAAACCTCGGCCGCCTCGTCTCCCACCTCCGCGAAAGCGGCCAACTCGAGAACACCGCGATCTTTTTCCTCTCGGACAACGGCGCCGAAGCCGAAAGCCCGCCCTTGGGCCAATTCCAACTCCCCAATCTCGGCCACTACGGCAAAGGCGGTCGCCACTACGGCCGCGCTTGGGCGACCGCCTCCAACACGCCCTTCCGCGAGTATAAACACTTCGCCCACGAGGGCGGGATCTTGACGCCGCTCATCGTGCACTGGCCCCGGGGCATTTCTCCCGCGCAGCGCGGCACCCTGATCCATCAAAACGGCTTCCTCCCGGATCTCGTGGCCACCTGCCTCGACCTCGGCGCCGCGATCCGCCCGGCCACGATGGAGGGCCGTCCTGCCCCGGTGGTCGACGGCCGCACCCTGCGCCCGCTCCTCGCCGGCGCCACGGCCCCGCTGCACGAGGCACCCATTTGCCTCGAACACGAGGGCAACCGCATGGTCCGCGACGGCCGCTGGAAACTCGTCGGCTTCTTCCGCGAACCTTGGGAACTTTACGACCTTGAGACCGACCGCGCCGAAGCCCGCAACGTGGCCGCCGCACACCCCGACATTGTCCGGCGTCTCGAACAAGCCTACGCGTCTTGGGCGACCCGCGTCGGTGCGCTCCCATGGGACGAGGCCCAACACCACTCGGTCTACGACGCCGACACGAAATACGGCATTCGACGTTGAGGGAAACCGACGCCGCGTCGCGTTATACCAGCGGCGGTTGAGTTTCAGACTTCGGGTTCCGGGGTGGCACGGGCATCTTGCCCGTGGGTTTGAGTAAAGAACTCAACAGCTACAGGTTTTAGAACTCATTCAACCGGGCCAATCCCGCCGCCCTCGGCCCGCCCGCCAACGAACCGCCGGCCCACGAGCGCCCGCCCGGTTTACATCGAGAGTAATTCACCGGCGGGCGCATTCGAGGACACGGGGCTTGCACGGCGTTTGCGCGCCGGATTCTCTCCCGACTCGCGCTCGGCCGGCATCTCCTCTGCCCCGAGCGTTCACCCCACGTCACGCTCCCTCCCCACTGCCATGCTCCGCCCCATCCTCGCCACCTTCGCCCTCGCCCTTACCGTTTCCCTCCGCGCCGCCGAGTCCTACGATCTCGTCATTTACGGCGGCACCTCCGGCGCCATCGCCGCCGCCGTCCAAGCCAAGAAAATGGGCAAGACCGTCGTCGTCGTTTCGCCCGACAAACACCTCGGCGGCCTTTCCTCGGGCGGCCTTGGCTGGACCGATACCGGCGACAAATCCGTCATCGGCGGCGTCGCCCGCGATTTCTACCACCGCATCTGGCAACACTACGACCGGCCCGATTCTTGGCGGCAGCAGCAGAAATCCGCATACGGCAACCGCGGCCAAGGCACGCCCGCCATCGACGGCGAGAACCGCACCATGTGGATCTTTGAGCCCCACGCCGCAGAGAAAGTCTTTGAGGACCTGGTCCGAGAGAACCAGATCCCCGTCGTGCGCGACGAATGGCTCGACCGCGCCAAAGGCGTGAAAAAATCCGGCGCCCGCATCACCTCGATCACCACCCTCAGCGGCAAAACCTACGTCGGGAAAATGTTTCTCGATGCCACCTACGAGGGCGACCTCATGGCCGCCGCCGGCATCGACTACCACGTCGGCCGCGAGTCCCGCGCCCACTACGGCGAAGAATACGCTGGCGTGCAGACGGGCGTGCTCCACCACCGCCACCACTTCGGCGTCCTCAAGGAAAAGGTCAGCCCCTACGTCGTCCCCGGCGACCCCAAGAGCGGCATTCTTCCTCGCATCAACCCCGACCACCCCGGTGAGTTCGGCGCCGCCGACAAAAAACTCCAAGCTTACTGCTTCCGTATGTGCCTCACCGACGACCCGTCAAACCGCGTGCCCTTCGCCAAACCCGCCGGCTACGACGCCTCCCAATACGAACTCCTCCTCCGCATCTACGCCGCCGGTTGGACCGAGACCTTCGGCAAATTCGACCCCATCCCGAACCGCAAGACCGACACCAACAACCACGGCCCCTTTAGCACCGACAACATCGGGATGAACTACGACTACCCCGACGCCTCCTACGCCCGCCGCCGCGAAATCATCCGCGAGCACGAGACCTACCAACAGGGCTGGCTCTACTTCATCGCCAACGACCCGCGCGTCCCCGCCGCCGTCCGCGAGAAAATGTCCCGCTGGGGCCTCGCCAAAGATGAGTTCAAGGACAACGGCCACTGGCCGCACCAGATCTACGTCCGCGAAGCTCGCCGCATGATCGGTTCCTACGTGATGACGGAAAACGAACTCGTGAAACGCCGTCCCACCCCCGAGTCCGTCGGCATGGGCAGCTACGCGATGGATTCCCACAACGTCCAACGCTACATCACCCCCGAGGGCTACGTGCAGAACGAAGGCGACATCGGCGTCTCCACCAAGGGCCCCTACGCCATCGCCTACGGCTCGCTCACGCCGAAGAAAGCCCAGTGCGAAAACCTCCTCGTGCCCGTCTGCGTCTCCAGCTCGCACATCGCCTACGGTTCGATCCGCATGGAGCCCGTCTTCATGATCCTCGGCCAAAGCGCCGCGACCGCCGCCGTCATAGCCATCGACCAAAAAGTCGCCGTCCAAGACGTCCCCTACGCCGCCCTCCGCACCCGCCTCCTCGCCGACGGCCAAGTCCTCGAAACCCCGCCCAAGCCCGCCGCCAAAAAGAAGTAGGGCGCGGTCTCCGACCCGCCCTCCACGCCCGCGCCCACGCTCCGCGCCCCGCCCACTCCCACGACCATGCCCACGTCCTCTCTCTCCCTCTCTCTTTCCCTCCTTCTCTCCCTCTCCGCCCTCTCCGTCCCCGCCGCGTCTCCCGCGCCGCTCCCCGCCCCCACCACGCCCAACCCCGGCCTCCGCTACTACTACCCGGTTCCGCCCGCCGCCA
>CALSBN010000080.1:0-19614 GCA_943373185.1 Opitutus sp. GAS368
CGCCGCACGCCTGGTTTCCGACACCTGTTGGCCGCGAAGAGCACGAAGCAAAAGCGCCGTGCCTCCCGCGACAAACTGGTGGCCGAAGGCCATGCTAAGCCGCTCAAACGCTGTCTCCCGTTCGGCCTCTAAGCCGATCTTCAGCAGCAAAATAAAAACTTCGCTCGGCGGGTGAAATCTTAAGCCGACCCGCCAGCGACTAACCAAAAGGAAAACACAACATGGCTCGTGCAACAAACTCCCCCGCTTCCCGCAAGCGGCATAAGAAAGTCCTGAAATACGCCCGTGGCTATTTCGGCAATAAGTCCAAGCTCTTCCGCTATGCGAAAGAAGCCGTTCAACACGCGTGGCAATACGCGTATATCGACCGCAAAAAGAAGAAGGCCGACCGACGTGGCCTCTGGATCGTGCGTCTTAACGCCGCGTGCCGCGCTGCCGGGATGACCTACAGCCGCTTCATCGAAGGTCTTCACGCCGCGAATATCACCCTCGACCGCAAGGTCCTCAGTGACCTCGCGATCCGTGACGAGATCGCCTTTAACGGCCTGGTGCAGCAAGCTCAGGACGCGTTGAAGGCCAAGGCCGCCGCAGCGAAGAAGGCCTAACCAAATCCAACGCGAGCCGGACAGGCTCGCTCTCTGGAGTCAATTTCAGAGGACGGGCTTCTCCGGAAGCGCGTCCTCTTTTTTTGTGCCTTCGAACCCCGTCGCTTTCTCGCCCGAAATTCCCGTTGCTCTGGCCGTGGAAAAAATCCCCGGCTGATCCCTATATCTTTTTCCATGCAAGACCAACTTTCCGCTCTTCTCGCCAAGGCCGTCGCCGAGCTTCCGGCGATTGTAGCCCGACCCGACTTTGAGTCCGCCAAAGCTCGCTACGTGGGACCGAACGGCGAACTGACCGCGTTGATGAAGCAAATGGGTGCCGTGCCCAAAGAGGCGCGGCCCGCCATGGGCAAGTTGATCAACGAAACGAAAGCCCAGCTGCAGACCTACCTTGATGCCGCTCTTGCCCGTTTGGAAGCGGTCGAACTCGCCGCCCAACTGGGCCCGGCGGTGGACGCGACCCTGCCTTCTCCCGATGCCGGTCCCGGCACGTATCACCCGCTGACGCTCGTGCGCGAAGAGATGTGCCGCATTCTCCGCAAAGTCGGCTTCACCGTCGCGGACGGTCCCGAAGTGGAGACGGAGTATTACTGCTTCGACGCGCTCAACACCCCTGCGGACCACCCGGCTCGCGATGCGCAGGATACATTCTATCTGCCCGAGTCCGCGCGCTTCGCCAACGTCACCAAGAAGACCCCCGGCGAGAAGTATCTTCTCCGCACCCACACGTCTTCGGTGCAGATCCGCACGATGCTCAAGGGCGAGCCGCCGATCAGGATTGTTTCTCCGGGCCGCGTTTACCGGCGCGATACGACCGACGCGACCCACTCGGCCAATTTCCACCAGTTGGAATGTCTCTTCGTCGATAAGAACGTCACGGTTCGGGATCTGAAGGCTCTCCTCGATTACATTTTCGAATCCCTACTTGGGAAAGACACCAAGACCCGGTTCCGCCCGCACTATTTTGGTTACACCGAACCCAGCTTCGAAGTCGATCTCAGTGCCAAGCATCTGCCGAAGGTGAAGAAAGAATGGATCGAAATCGGTGGCTGCGGCATGGTTGATCCTATGGTCTTTGCCGGTGTTGGCTACGACCCGGAGGTGTGGACCGGCTATGCGTTCGGCATGGGGCTCGAGCGCTTGGCGATGCTTCTCTACGGCATCGATGACATCCGCTATTTCTACCAAAACGACCTCCGCTTTCTGAAGCAGTTCGCCTGATTTCCTTCCGATGAAAATTTCCCGCAATTGGCTCCAATCCTACGTCGATCTCGGCGGTATCTCCGAAGACGAAATCTGTCGCGCGATCACATTTCTCGGTTTCGAAGTTGAGAACGTCATCCGAACGGGCGCGCCGCAGCTCGCAAACGTCCTCGTCGGTGAGGTCTTGACGCGCAACAAACACCCCAACGCCGACAAGCTCTCGGTCTGCACGGTCTCTCTCGGAGATGCCCTCGGGGTGAAGACGATCGTGTGTGGCGCCCAGAACTACGTCGTCGGTGACCGCGTCCCCGTTGCGTTGCCCGGTGCCGTGCTCCCCGGAAATTTTGTCATCAAACAATCGAAGATCCGCGGTGAATCCTCCGACGGAATGATGTGTTCCGCCAAGGAACTGGGCATCTCCGAAGACGCCGCGGGCCTGCTCATCCTCGCGGATCGCCCGCTGCTTGGCGCGCCGATCAACTCGGTTCTCCCGCCCGGGGACACCGTTTTCGATATCGAGATCACGCCCAACCGTCCCGATTGCCTTTCGCACCTCGGCATCGCGCGGGAACTCTCCGCTTGGTTCAAAAAGGACCTGGTTTATCCGCAGGAGAATTTCCGCGGAGTTCTTGCGGGTAACGCGGCCAAACGCGCTGATCTACTTGCCTCGGTCCGCGTCGATGCGCCCGAAGACTGCCCGCTCTACCTCGCCCACGTTATCTCAGGTGTGAAGATCGGCCCAAGTCCTGCGTGGCTTCAGCAACGCCTCTCCGCCGTCGGGCTGCGTCCGATCAACAATGTCGTCGATGTCGGCAACTACGTGATGCTCGAGTCGGGCCAGCCCTTGCACGCGTTCGATGCGCGCAAACTCGCCGGTGCGCAGATCGTCGTCCGCCGCGCGGCCGATGGTGAAAAGCTCACGACGCTGGACGGGAAAGAACGCGCGCTGAACAGCACGATGCTCGTGATCGCGGACGGTTCGAAGCCCGTGGTCATCGCCGGAATCATGGGCGGTGAGAATTCAGGCGTCGCGCCCGACACCGTTGATCTCGTGCTCGAAACGGCGATTTTCAAACGCCAATCGATCCGTGCGACCTCGAAACGCCTCGGGCTCACTTCCGATTCCGCTTACCGTTACGAGCGCGGAGTCGATCCGCACTCGGCTCAGGAGGCAGCTTGGCGCGCCATCGATCTCATCATTGAAACCGCCGGCGGCCAAGTCGTCGGGCCGGTCGTCAAAGTGGGCAGCGACATCCCTTGGCAACGTGAGATCGTGGTGACGCACGACTACATCACCGAGAAGCTGGGTTTCGATATTCCAGCTTCCGAGATGCGCGCCGCTTTTGAAGCGCTTGAGTTCACCATCACCCGCGAAGAGGAGACGGTGCAACCTGCCCGGGGGCCGGCTTGGACCGTCACGATCCCGAGCTGGCGCGACGATCTTGATCGTCCGATCGACTTGGTCGAAGAGGTGCTGCGGCTTTTCGGCACGGAAAAAATTCCGGCCGCCGTCGTCTCATCGCCGGGGTTGGTGGGCGACGACGACCCTGTGGTGCTCTTCAACCGCCGTGCCACCGATTACTTGGTCGGCCACGACTTTCACGAGTGCGTCAACTACACGCTCCGACCCGGTGCCGAGCTCAAGACCTGGGTTTCCGAGACGGCAGCGGCCGAGCTGGCTCTCGCCAATCCGTTCGTCGAAGACCAGTCGCACCTTCGCTCCACGCTCATCATGGGCCTTCTCGCCTCGCTGAAATTGAATCAAGCCCGGGGCGTTGCGGTCTCGCGTCTCGCCGAAACCGGTCGCGTCTTTGTCGAGCGCAACGGGCAGAATCTTGAGTGCGCCGCCGTCGGTTTCGTCATCGCCGAAGATGCTGCGCGTCACTGGCAGCCGCGTGCCGGCACCGATTTCTACCACGCAAAACATCATGTCGTCGCGCTGGCCGCGATGGCGGGCGTCGATCTCGCGCGGCAACCGCTCGCGCCGGTCACCGGACCTTATTTTGGCTGGCAGGAAGGCCAATCCGCCGCCACAGGCGAGATGCAGCACGGCTGGACGGCGAGGTTTGGGCTCCTGAGCCTTGCGATGGTGAAAGCGTTTGGTGTTGAGGGCAAAGTCTACGCGGGAATCTTCGCCATTCTCCCGGAGAAATTGGCTGCCGCCACCGCTGCACGCCGACGCTACGCCGATTTCAGTCTGCAACCTGCGGCGCTACGCGATCTCGCGCTCGTCGTGCCCATCGCCGCTTCGGCCGGCGAAGTCCAAAAAGCCCTCGCCAAATCGGCGCGGGCTGCGGTCGGCAACGCTTTCGTCCTTGAGGGCGTGACCGTTTTTGACGTTTACCAGGGCAAAGGGCTGCCCGAAGGCACCAAGAGCCTCGCGTTCTCTCTCGTGTTTCGAGCCCCCGACCGGACTCTGACCGACGACGAGGTAAACGCCGTCTTCACCAAGATTCAGGACGACGTGGTCGCGACCTCGGGCTACCTCATCCGAAAATAGTCATGGCTGCTCCCGCTGATCTCAATATCGACCGGATTGCCGAGCTTTCCCGGCTTGCACTCACGGCCGAGGAAAAGGCGCGGTTTTCCGCCCAGCTCGGCAGTGTCCTCGGTCACATTGAGAAACTCTCAAAGGTCGACGTCACCGGCATCGAGCCCACGGCGCACGCGTTCCCGCTGCACAATGTTTGGGCCGCCGATATCGCGCGGCCCGGCCTCGCGGTCGCCGACGCCCTTCGCAACGCGCCCGCGCAACGCGAAAACATGATCGTGGTCCCAAAGGTGATGGAGTAACGCCCATGTCTGTTCCGCTGCACTTTCAGTCCATCGCCGAACTTTCCGCCCACCTTGCGGCCCGTCGGATTTCCTCGGTCGAACTCACCCAGGCCGTGATCGCCCGCACGAAGGCGGTCGAGGCCCGCGTTCATGCCTTCAACTCGTTCGACGAGCCGGACGCCCTCGCGCAGGCGGCCGCCTCGGATTCGCGCCGGGCGGGCGGGCAATCCTGCGGGGCACTCGAAGGGATTCCCATCGGCCTCAAGGACGTGATTGCGGTCAGCGGTCAGCCGCTCACCGCATCCAGCAAGATGCTCGCGAACTTTGTTTCGCCCTATAGCGCCACGGTGACCGAGAGCCTCCAGGGAGCGGGCGCCGTTCTCCATGGGCGCTTGAACTGCGATGAGTTCGCCATGGGTTCCTCCACGGAGAATTCGGCTTTTGGCCCAGCGCACAATCCTTGGGATCTGACGCGCACGCCCGGTGGTTCCTCGGGTGGTAGTGCCGCAGCACTGGCTTCGGGCTCTGCGATTGCGACGCTCGGTTCGGATACCGGCGGGTCTATTCGGCAGCCGGCCGCGCTCTGTGGCCTTGTCGGGCTTAAGCCCACGTATGGCCTGATCTCGCGGTTCGGTATGATCGCCTATGCCTCGTCGCTCGACCAGATAGGCCCCTTTGCCCGAACAGTGGAAGACGCCTCGATTGTGCTCGGCGTGATCGCCGGACATGACCCGCGCGACTCCACCTCGTTCAAGACCGAAATTCCAGACTATCGGGCCGAGCTAAAGCTCCGCCGCGGGCCATGGAAACTCGGCATCCCAAAAGAGTATTTCGGTGCCGGGCTTGATCCCGAGGTCGGAGCCGCCGTGGAAAAAGCCATCGCTTTCTACAAAGCCCAAGGCTGCGAGATCCGCGAAGTTTCTCTACCGCACACCCAATACTGCCTCGACGCCTACTACGTGATCGCGACGGCCGAGGCGTCGTCCAACCTGGCCCGTTACGACGGCATACGCTACGGGCACCGCTCAAAAGAGGCCAAGGACGTGCTCGACGTTTATCAGAAATCCCGCGCCGAAGGCTTCGGCGACGAAGTGAAGCGCCGGATTATCCTTGGCACGTACGTGCTGAGTTCCGGTTACTACGATGCCTACTACCTGCGCGCGCAGAAAGTGCGCACCTTGATCCGGCAGGACTTTCTCAATGCCTACCGCAAAGTCGACGCGCTGATTACGCCGACGTCGCCCATTCCGGCCTTTAAGCTGGGTGAAAAATCCGCCGATCCGCTCGCGATGTATCTCTGTGATATTTACACCATCGGAGTGAATCTCGCGGGCCTGCCGGCTCTCAGTCTGCCGTGTGGATTCACCGCGGGCGGATTGCCCATCGGGCTTCAACTCATCGGTCAGCCCTTCCGCGAGGCCGACCTTCTCGCCACCGCCCACGCCTACGAGCAGGCTCACGACTGGCACACGAAGTTTCCCTCCCTCTGATGAACTACGAAGCTGTCATCGGCCTTGAGGTCCACGTGCAGATCAAGACCCACTCCAAGGTATTTGCCCGCGTCGGCGCGGGCTATGGGCACGAGCCGAACACCCTCACCGATCCTGTCGTGCTGGCATTGCCTGGCACCTTGCCGGTCATGAACAAGGCGGCACTCGATGCGATCATCAAGGCGGGCCTCCTGCTCGGCTGCGAGATCGCGCCGGTCTGCAAGTGGGACCGCAAACAATACTTCTATCCGGATTCGCCGAAGAACTATCAGATATCCCAATACGACCAGCCGATCTGCATCGGCGGTGCGGTCGAGATCGAATTGCCCGGAGCCGCCCGCAATGTCATGGGCGAGCACAAAAAAATTCCGCTCACCCGGATTCACCTCGAGGAAGACGTCGGCAAACTCAACCACCACGCCGCGGACTCGCTCGTGGATTATAACCGCGCCGGCACTCCGTTAATGGAGATCGTTTCTGAGCCCGCGATGCATACGGCCGAAGAAGCCTACGCTTATCTCACGTCGATCCGCCACACGATGATTTACGGCGGAATTTCCGACTGTGACATGGAAAAGGGTCAGCTTCGGTGTGACGCCAACATCTCCATCCGCCCGGTCGGCGAGACCAAGCTCGGGACCAAGGTCGAGTTAAAGAATCTCAATTCAATTTCCTACGTCCGCGACGGCATCGCCCACGAGATCAAACGCCAGTTGGCGGTCGTCGCTGCAGGCGGAAAACTCATCCAAGAGACCCGAGACTACGACGGACAGACCGGCACTTCGCAATCGCTTCGCTCGAAGGAAATGGCGCACGATTACCGCTATTTTCCGGATCCGGATCTCATGCCCGTCCAAGTGGATGCCGCGTGGAAGGAGAAACTGCGCGCTGAGTGTCCCGAGCTGCCGTTCGACAAACAGCGCCGCTTCCTCCGCGACTACCAGGTGCCGTATACGATCACTTCAGTGCTGATCCCCGAGCGCGAGTTGAGCGACTTTTTCGAGGCCTCGGCCAAGCTCGCCGGTGCAGGGCGTGCGCAGGCGGTCGGTAACTGGATCGCCAACGATTTCCTCCGTGAACTGAGTGCTGCAAAACTGCCACTCGCGTCCACGAAGATTACCCCGGCCAGTCTCGCGGAACTGGTCGGCCTCATTGAGGCCGGCACTTTGCTCAATGCTGCAGCCAAGGAAGTCTTTGCCGTGATGTTCGCCACGGGCGAGGCGCCGGCTGCTGTGGTGGCCCGGCTTGGCTTGGCGGCGGCGGCGAGCGATGCGGGTGAATTGGAGACTTGGTGCCGCGACTCCATCGCGGCAAATCCGAAAGCGTTGGCCGAGTTCAAGGCGGGCAAAGACAGTGCGATCAACGCCTTCAAAGGCCCGGTCATGAAAGCGGGCAAGGGTAAGGCCAATCCCAAGCTCGTGGACGAGACACTGCGACGGCTCTTGGCCGGCGCTTGAGCAATATTGGAAACCCCGAATCCCCGCTCAGACCGTGCAGAGCTTTACCGCCGCACGCAGTGAGGTGAGGGGATCGCGCTTCGGGATGAACTCCTGCGCGACGAAGCCCTTGAAACCGGTCGCAGCGATGGCACGCATGATCGGCGGATAATAGAGTTCTTGCTGGTCGCCGGGCTCGAACTCGGCCCGGCCGGGATTTCCCGCCGTGTGGTAGTGCCCGATGTATTTGTGATTCTCCTGAATCGTGCGGATCACGTCTCCCTCCATGATCTGCATGTGGTAGATATCGTAGAGGAGCTTGAAGCGTTCGGAGCCGACGCGCTTGACCAGTTCCACGCCCCACGGGGTGCGGTCGCACATGTAGTCCTTGTGGTTCACCTTGGAGTTCAGGAGTTCCATGATGACGTTAACGCCCCGTTTTTCAGCGACGCCCATGATCTGCTTGAGGCCGATGGCGCAATTCTCGATGCCCTGTTCGTCGCTGACCGTGCCTCCTGCCTTGTCGGTGCGGTTGCCGGAAAACACGATCACGCTGGGCAGGCCCGCGTCGGCGACCGCATTGATGCGCTCGGTCATGGACGCCACATACTTGGCGTGATTTTCGATCCGGTTGAAGCCGACGGGAATCGTCGTGGTGCCGGTCGCAAGGGCGCAGGTGAGTCCGAGTTTTTGGACGGTCGGCCAATCTTTGGGATCGAGAAGTTCGACGGACTCGATGCCAAATTCCTTCACGGCTTTGGCGAATTCTTCGAGCGGGATTTTTCCGAAGCACCATTTGCAGACCGAGTGTCGAATGGGATTGGGCGAAGCGGGCATGGTTGGGGCCGCAGGGGTTTGGGCGACGGCGGAGGACGTGGAGCGGGCGACGGCAGCGAGCGCAGCGGCGCCGGCGAATGAGCGGAGAGCGTTGCGGCGGGAAATCGAAGGGGGCATGGGCGCAAGCACAGTATGGGGCGGACGACCTTGGCAAGCGCGCAACACACCGGGGCGGCGGCGGACCGGGGAAGAACGTTGCATTCGCAAGAGGTGAACTTTTTCTGGCACATGTTTCCTCCGTGAAGAAGAGCTTGTTCGCACCTTTTGGTGGCTTTGTCCTCGCCGCGCTGGCGATCACGGCGCTGCTGTATCTTGCCGCCCTTGCGCTGCGGCCGGATGTCGCAACTCCTCCGGCCCCGCCCCCGGCCAAAGAGCTTGCCGTTGTGGAGGCAGCCCGCCGCCGCGCCGAGATTCTGGACCCGGCCAAGACGCTCGTGCTGACTCAAACCGTAGATTACTCCGAGGGAGCGAAAGCGGCTTGGTGGCCAAAAGGTGAGGCCCCGGTGTTGGCAGAACTGGTGCGGGAGAAAAAGTTGCCGCCGGTCGCGTTGCGGGTGGGATCGGAGCCGATTGTCATCCGTGGAGTCGAAGGCACGGGAAACTATGGCGGCACCTGGTATCGCCTCGCCAACTCGATCCAGGATTTCACGACGATCACTTGGCGGCTGTCCTATGCGAATCTGGTTCGCTGGTCACCGGAAGGTTACCCGCTCGTGCCTCATATCGCCAAGGGATGGGAGGTGTCTGCCGACCAGAAGGTTTTCATCTTCACCTTGCGTCGAGGCATGCGCTGGTCGGACGGGCATCCGCTTACGAGTGAGGACCTGCGTTATTGGTATGAGGATGAGGTCGTCTTCTTCCAGGCTCAGCCGCGTTTCTTTCGGGCCGGGCCGAGCTTGGGCAGGATTGAGGTCATCGACGAACTGCGGGTGCGAATTACATTTGAGGAGCCCAACCCTTTGTTTCCCGAGCGACTCGCCTCGATCGGGATGAACTACGAGGACTACACCGACTACATCGTGCCGGCGCACTATTTGCGGCGGTATCATCCGAAGTGGGGTGATCAAGAACTCATCCAGCGGACCATGGCGGCGTTCAAGCTCTCCAGTCCGGTCGCGCTCTACAAGCGGCTCAAGATGTGGACCAATCCCGAGCATCCGCGGCTTTGGCCATGGGTTTACCGGACGTTTGCGCCCACGACCCCGCAGACGTTTGTGCGCAATCCCTACTACGGCGCGGTCGATCCGCAGGGCAATCAACTGCCTTACCTCGACCGACTGGTGATGGACATAAAGACGAACAATCTGATCGCGGTCTCCTCCTCCAATGGTGAACCCTCGATGCAGGACCGTCAGATCCGATACGAGGATCACACCTTGCTGCTCGGCGGGGCGGCGCGCAACGGCTACGAAGTCTATCACTGGAAGCACGCGACGCAGTCGCTGTTCACGGTCTTTCCCAATCTCAACCGGCGCGTTGATCCGGAGCGGCCCGAGACCAAATTAAAAAACGAACTGCTCAACCAGCGTGCCTTTCGGCAAGCGCTTTCGTTGGCGATCAACCGGCGCGACATCATCGACGCCGAATTCAATGGTCAGACCAGACCGGCCCAAATCGATCCGGGGCCCGATTCGCCTTACCACAACCCGCGGCTTTTTAGTGCTTTTACTGTTTATGATCCTGCCGAAGCCAACCGCTTGCTGGATGGCTTGGGTCTGACGCGCCGGGACAGCGAAGGTTATCGCACGTTTGCCGACGGCACGCGGATGACGTTCGCGCTGAATCTCACCGATTACACGATCTTGGGTCCGGCCCAGTTTATCGTGGATGACTGGGCGGCGGTCGGGGTGCGGCTGACCATCCGGTCCCGGGCGAGGAAGTTGTTCGACCAGGAGAAACTCGCGTTTGAGCACGATTTCACGGTTTGGGCCGGAGAGAGTGAGTTTTTCCCGCTGGTTGAGCCCCGCAATTTTGTGCCGACTTACGGTGAGTCATTTTTCGCGCCGCGTTTTGGAATTTGGTATCAGAGCGGAGGCTTGAACGGGGCTCCTGCCGTGCTCGAACGTCCGGCCGCGATGGCACCTCCGGCGGATCACCCCTTGCTGAGGTCGATGCGAATTCTGGAAGAGGCTTCGGCATTGCCGACTGAGGCGCAGCGGCGGGCACGTTTTAACGAAGCTTTGGAGATCGCGGCGGATAATATTTGGACCATCAGCATCTCGACCCCGCCGCCGCAATTGGTGGTGGTGAAGAACGGATTTCGAAATGTCCCGAGGCTCGCACTCTTTGGCGCGGGTATGCAGTCGCCGGGCAATGCCGGGATTGAAACTTACTTTTGGGCCCGTCCGGCCGACGGCCCCGCCGTGACCGCACAAATCAAGCGGGAGTTGGGGGCGGTCACACCGTCGCCCAGTGCACTCGCCCAAAGCGAGGCGGAGGGAGAAGATGGCGCAGGCGCGGGCGAAGGCTTCGCGCTGACGCTACAGACTCTGTTCCTGCTCGCGCTGGGATTGGCGCTGATCCTTGTGGCGGTGCGGCACCCGTTTATCGGGCGAAGGCTTCTGCTCATGTTCCCGACGATGGTTGTGGTTTCGTTGATTGTATTCGTTTTGGTGCAACTGCCACCCGGAGATTACGTGGCGACGCGGATCGCCCAACTCGAGTTGCAGGGCACACCCAGCAATGAGCAGCTTGCGGCCGATTTGCGGAAGAATTTCGGCCTCGAACAGCCCTTGTTGCAGCGCTACGCGCGCTGGATCGGGCTCACGTGGTTTACCTCGTTTAAGTCGGCCGACGCCGGGCTGCTGCAAGGAAATCTTGGTTTGTCGATGGAGCATGAGAAGCCGGTCAACGAAGTCATTGGTGACCGGATTCTGCTCACGTTGATTGTCTCGTTTGCCACGTTGATCATGACGTGGCTGGTGGCTTTGCCTTTGGGGATTTACTCGGCGGTCCGGCAATACTCGATCGGGGACTATACGCTCACCCTGCTTGGATTCTTGGGCATGTCCGTGCCCGCGTTCCTGCTTTCGCTGGTGCTCATGTTTGTCGCCAAACACTGGTTGGGGCTGAATATCACGGGACTTTTCTCACCGGAGTTTGCCTCCATGCCCGGTTGGAGTTGGGCAAAGGTCACGGATCTTTTGAAGCATTTGTGGCTGCCGGTGGTGGTTTTGGGGTTTGGGGGTGTGGCCGGGATGACCCGCGTGATGCGGGCCAATCTCTTGGACGAGTTGAAAAAGCCTTACGTGACGACGGCCCGGGCCAAGGGGGTGCGACCGGTGAGACTGTTGCTGAAATATCCGGTGAGGATGGCGCTTAACCCCTTTGTTTCAGGTTTGGGGGCGCTGTTTCCCCAGTTGGTCTCCGGCGGTGCAATTGTGGCGCTCGTGCTGAGCTTGCCGATGGTCGGCCCGACGATGTTGGACGCTTTGCTGGTCGAAGACGTTTACTTGGCGGGATCGATGCTGATGGTGCTCAGCCTGCTGGGCGTCGTCGGCACCTTGGTCAGCGACCTGCTACTGCTCTGGCTCGATCCCCGTATTCGTCTCGGGGCCTCCCGTTAAGGAAGGTCGAATAGGCGGGTCAACGAATCGCGGATTCAGGCACGACGACGTTGGTCTGTCGTGAGTGAGACGGGGCCGTTCCAAAAAATTCGGCAATGTGGCCGACATCGGTATAACCTCTCGCCAACAAAAGCGTCTCGATGGCCAACAAAGCGGCGTGGAGCTCGCGGGTCGTCTCCGCGTCGAGCTCTTCGACTGTCTTGGTCGTTTTGCTCACCACGTGGTATCGGGCGCGATCATCGACGCTGAGCGAGAACAGTGCAGTGCCATTGTGGAGGTAGGAACGACGCACGATCCCAATCTCTTCAAACGCAGCCATGCAGCGGTAAACGGTTACCAAGTCGCACCCTCGGCGACCCAGATCCTCGTGAATTACCTCGATACTCGCGGGTTGCCCAAGCTTTACCATGGCGGCCAGAATCGTCAGGCGCGGTTGCGTGATCCGCAGTCCCGCGGCCTTGAGCCGGGCGGTGGCGATAATCACCGGCGACTCGTCGCCGTGGCCGGAAATCGGTGCGTTGGTCTGGGTGGAAGCGATCATGAATTTAATTTCAAACGTGTAACAATAAGAGGCTTTGGCGAGTGCGTTTTGTAGTTATGAAGCAATTTTTTTTGGCGCCGTTGCTGAAGCAGAAAAGACATCCTTTTGCCTGAATTTCGACCCAAAGATTGCACCCGAGCGGGGCGTGTGTCTCAGTGGAAGGCTCACATGCAAGACTTGGAGTTCGCCGAAATTGTTACCCTGATCTGCAAGGAAGACCCGCGCTTTGATAAAAAGGCCTACGATTTCGTGCGCCAGGGGCTCGACCACACCGTCAAGGAACTGCGGAAGAAGGAGACCTCCAAGACCGAGCGATCCCGGCATGTTTCCGGCCCCGAATTGCTTCACGGTATCCGGGTGTTTGCGTTGGAGCAATACGGCCCGCTGGCGAAGACTGTGCTGAATGCTTGGGGCGTGAAGCGTTGCCGTGACTTCGGCGACATCGTTTTCAATCTGATCGAGTATAATGTGTTCGCGAAAACCGAGAGCGATCGGCCGGAAGATTTCGCCGACGTTTATTCCTTCGAGGATGCCTTCGTGAAACCTTACCAACCGGCCAAGCGGCGGGCACTCGCCTCCGGGTGAGACCGTCTGGCCTCCGCTGGAGCGGCGCCGACGGGGTAGAACTTGAATTGCGCATTCTTTCGTCCCAAGCCCCTTTTTATCCTTCATGGTTTCTGTCTCATCGTCGGCCGATCTGAAATTGCTCGCTCCGTTTTGGAACGAGCCGGTTGAGCGCACGGTGCTGCCCAACGGGCTTACCCTGATCATAAAGCCCGACCGATCGGCGGCGCTGGCCTCGGTGCAAGTCTGGGTCAAGACCGGCAGCCAACATGAAAGCGCGCACCTCGGAGCAGGCCTCTCGCATTATCTCGAACACATGTTGTTCAAGGGCACGACTCGCCGCGCGGGTCGGGAGATCTCGGCCACTGTGCAGGCGCATGGCGGCTACATCAACGCCTACACGACGTTCGATCGCACGGTCTACTACATCGATTTGCCGAGCGAGCACACCGGCGTGGCGGTCGATCTGTTGGCCGACGCCGTGCTGAATTCCACGTTGCCGGCCGACGAGACGGCGAAGGAGAAGGACGTGATTTTGCGGGAGATCGCGATGACGAAGGACGAGCCGGAGAACCGGCTTTGGGACGCGTTGTTTGGGACGGCGTTTCGCGAGCATCCCTATCGCCAGCCGATCATCGGGCATCGCGATGTGTTCTCGGCGGTGACCCGCGAGGATCTTTTGGGCTATTACCGTGAGCGCTACGTGCCGAACAATCTCGTGGTGGTGATCGTGGGCGATGTGGATCTGGCTGCGACCCGTGCGTTGGTGGAGCAACACTTCGGCGCGGCCCCCCGCGTGCGGTTGGCCCCGGTTTTGGTGCCGGCGGAGCCGGTGCAATTGGCCCCGCGGGAACTGCATCGCTTTGAAAAAGTCGAACTCTCCCGTGGCGCGCTCGCATGGCCGATTCCGGGCCTCACCCACGCCGATGCGCCTATGCTTGATCTGCTCGCAACCGTGCTGGGCGGCGGCGACAGCTCCGTGCTCTGGCAGGAGATTCGGGAGAAGGCGGGCCTGGTGCATAGCATCGATTCTTCGAGCTGGAACCCGGGCAGCAGCGGACTCTTCTGCATCAGCTACTCGGCGGACGCCGCGAAGCGGGTCGCCGCGATCGCCGCGATCACGCGCACGCTAGAGCGTTGTGCGACCAAGGGTTTCACGGCCGCCCAACTGAAAAAGGCGATGCGCCAGGTCGTCGTGGGCGAAATTAATACGCGCAAAACGATGAGCGGCCAAGCGTCGCGCCTCGGGGCGGCGGAGGTCGTCGTGGGCGATCTCGACTATAGTCGCGCTTACTTTGAACGCCTGAGAGCGGTGACGCCGGCCGATTTGAAGCGGGTGCTACGGGCCTACCTGCGGCCCGAGCGGCTGAATTCCATTTCACTCAATCCCATTGAGACGACCGCGACCGCCGCGGCCGCAGTCACCGGCCAATCGTCGCGTCCGGATTTTTCCGAGATCACTTTGCCCAATGGGGCGCGCTTGCTTCTGCAACCGGATCGTCGTCTGCCGAATTTACACCTGCGTCTTGCCGTGACGGGCGGCCCGCTGTTCGAGGAGACGGGACAACGGGGTTCGTCGTCGTTGCTGGCGACGATGCTCACGAAGGATGCGGGCAAACGCAGCGCGGCCCAAGTCGCGCAGTTCATCGAGGAAGTGGGCGGGTCGTTCCATCCGCTCTCGGGCAACAACAGTCTCGGATTGGCGGCGGAAGTTCTGCCGCCGGATTTTGACCGGGCGCTTGCGGTGATCTCCGATGCGGTGCTCGCCCCCGCGTTCAAGCCGGGCACATTCAAGCTCGAACAGGACGCGCAACTCGCCGGTCTGGCCGATGACGTGGACGACGTGGTGACGCTCGCGCGGAAACTCACCCGGCGTAAATTTTTCGGTGCACACCCGCTGGCGCTCGACGCGAGCGGCGATGAGGCCGGAGTAAAGGCGCTCACGCCCGCGGTGCTGCGGGCGCTGCACCGGCGCCTGTTCGTCGGGTCCAACGTGGTCCTCGCAGTCGCGGGCGATTTTGATCCAAAAAAGCTGACGCCCAAGTTGAAGGCATTTTTGAGCAAGATTCCCAAGGGCCATGTGCCAACAGCGCAACCCGAAGAGCGTCCGATGGCGTTGCCCGCCGAAGCGGGCGATTTCGTGGAGAAACAACCGAGGGAGCAGGCGGTGGTGTTGCAGGCCTTTCCGGGCACGCGGGTTCATGCGCCGGACTATTATGTCGGCGAAGTTGCAGACGAATTGTTCAGCGGCATGGCGTCGCGGTTGTTCGAGCGGGTGCGGGAGGAAAAGGGCCTCGCGTATTTCGTGCGCTCGGGCCGGGTGCTGGGGCTCGATACGGGGATGTTTTATTTCTACGCCGGGACACAGCCGGGGAAAGAAGGCGAAGTCTTGGCCGAAATCGACGCCGAGATCGCCCGCGTGCAAGCGGGCGGTGTTGAGGACGTGGAACTGCGCCGGTGTCAGGCGCGGTTGAAAGCGGGGCAACGGGCCTCGATGCAGACGAATGCGTCGCGGGCGCTTCAAGCCAGTTTGAACGCGCTGCAAGGTCAGCCGGTCAACGCCTGGAAAGACTACGACGCAAAGGTCGACGCGGTGACGGTGGCGGACCTTGCGGCGTTTGCCGGAAAGTATTTCCAGAAAACGCTGCGCACGCAGGTGGTCGTGCGGCCGTAGCGGTCGCGACCTTACGCGCTCCAGCGCCTACGGCGCTTCGTAGACTTCGATCAGGAGCGTGCCGGTGGGGGCGGGGGGATTGGCCATGTTGGCGGGGACGGCGGCGGCGGTCGTCTGGATGTTGTAGCCGCCGGGGGTGAAGGCGTGGACGAGAACGGCGTCGGCGCTGCCGGTTTTGAGCGGGAACGCTCCGACCATCGGGAACGCGGCGGCAAGCGTCGCTTGGCTGCCGCCGGTGCTCCAGTTGTTGTTGGTGGCGACGTTGGTCATGGTGCCGGCCGCGAGGACGGCGACATTGGGATCGGGCAACGTGCCGGGCAGGCCGAGGTCGGCGAGGCCGGGGCCGACGCCGCGCACGATCAACGTGCGGGGATTGCCACTCACGCTGATGCCGGCCGTGACGATGTCACCGGGGTTGGCGAGATTGGCGAGCGTCGCGAGGTTGGCGAGGCGGGTGCCGTTTTTTGAAATATCGTAGGCCTCCGCCAGAATCTCTCCCGTCGAGCCGTTGATGCCCTTGAACGTCGCGGTGTAGTTGCCGGGGTTGAGTTCGATGAGGACGGCGGCATCGGCGCTGCCGAGCGCGATGGGGAACGCGCCGTTGGCTGCTGCGGCGGCGGCGATTGCTTGGCCGTTGTTGGGAGCCCGGTCCCAGCCTTCGTTTACGGCGAGCAAGGTTTCCTGCCCGGCCGGCCGAATCTCGAGGCGCGGTGCGCTGATCGTGCCCGGGACGTTGAAGGCAGCGAGGCCGGGGCCGATGCCGCGCACGAGCAAGGTCGCCTTTTGCGAGCCGATGAGACTAAAGCCGAACGTGAGCGTATCGCCGGCGGCGGCGAGTTTGATGCGGGTCGAAAGGCTGATCAGGCGACCGGCAGGGGCAACGGGGATGTCCGCGCTACGGGCGCCGATGAAGGAGACGACGCGGGCGTTGGCATCGCTGGTGAACGCTTGCTCCGCGTAGGCGGTCTCAAGCTGGGCGGCGATGTCGGCGCGGCGGGCTTGGAAAGCGGCGGGAATCGCGGCGACCAGCGCAGTTTCGGTGGGGATGGCCTTCACGTAGTTGTTGGCGTCGATGAGGCCGGCGGTCTTCACGGCGTTCCAGACGGTGGTGGCATCGGCGGTGGTGAAAGCGGGGTTGGTCACGCCGAGGGCGCGGAAACGGCCCGGGTGCACGGGGGCCGCGACGTTGTTGAACACGCCCGTGGCAATGCCGCGGCCGGCGAGGAGTTGGCTGTTGGTGCGGGCGGTGTTCGCACCGTTGAGCCCGAGGGTGCTGTCGTTGTCGGCGAGCACAAAGAGCGCGGGCACGCGGCCGACGACGGACGAAGTTTCGTTGCCGGCGTTGCAGTATAACACGGTGCCGCGCACGGGGCGGGCCGGGGTGGCGGAGATGAGCAGATCCGAGAAGCGCACGGCGGCTCCGGCGCCTTCGGCGAAGCCGATCATGAAGACGGGGCGCGAGGCCGGTAGAAGTCCGTCGGCCGCAAACTTGTTGAGGGCGGCGACGTGGTTGAGCGCGTCGGGATTGTTGGTGAGAAGGGGCTGCGCATTCCAATTGCCCGCGGCGCGGTTGACGCTGCTAAGGGCGGCGACGCCGTAGCCGGCGGCGACGAGATCGCGCATGAGCAGGGCGGACTCGGGCGAATTGAACCAAGTGGCCGCGGAGCTGCCGGTGGCATGGAGGAAGAACACCACGCCGGTCGCGGCGGGCGGAATGTAGTAGGTGAGATTGGCGGTGACGGTGGTGGGAGCGGTTGCGCCCTGAGGGGTGAATTGCTGGGGATTGAACGCCGTGACGGTGAGCGGGACCCACGTCGGAGCCGCTTTGTAGGTCGCGGTAAGCGTCACGGGCGTGTTGGGCAGGGTGATTTGAATCCGGGAGTTGAGCGGTGCGATCGGGCCGGTCCCGAGGACCGACGTGTCTCCGGTCCAGCGGTCGAACACTTGGCCGGCGGCGGGCACGGCGGCGAACACGTCAACCCGTGAGCCGCCCGGGTAAGTGCCACCCCCGAAGCCACCGTTGACGGTGAGGGCGACGGCGGGCCCGGAGCCTTGGACGACGATGAACGAGCGCAACGTGACGGTGATGCGCGCGGCGGTTAAAGTGACGGCGCAGGTGAGTTCCTTGATGCCGGGATCGCCGGGGATGAAGGTGATCTGGTTGGTGTTGGCACCGGCGGTGATGCGGGCGGCGGATCCGGTGATCGTCCAGCGGATGGTGCGATCGGCGTTCTGGGCGGCGGGGACCGAAGCGGTGCCCGTGGCCGTCGTGGAGGCGGCGAGGGTCGGGGTCGTTGTAATCGCGCCGGCGGTGGCCGGGTCGACGACGGTGACGTCGGCAGTGGCGGTAAATGGTTGGGCGCCGGCTACGGTGACAACGCAGGTCAGGCGGACGGTGCCGGCCTGATCGGCGGTGTAGTCGATGTTGGCGCGGGTAAGATCGGTTGAAACAAAGCGGCCGCCTACGATCGACCAAAGGTAAGTGGCGTTGTTGTTGATCAGACCGCCTCCGCCGGCGTTGGGAATCACAACGGCGGCCGATGCGTCTTCGCCGATGAGGATGGCGGTGCCGGCGACGATGCGTGGATCGAGGAGCGGGTTCACGATGCCACCTCCGCCACCTGGGATGATGCCGCCGCCGCCACCGGGAATCGTCGGAAGCCTCACTACTTGGCCACCGGGAAGGGTAACGGTTCCATCGGGATTTACGGTGATCGTCTGGCCGCCGGGAAGGGTGATGGTGCCATCGGGGTTGATGACGACGCGGCCGATGCCCGGGATGTTGACGGCGTTGCCGCCCGCTTGGGCGCGTGCGGTCCCGAGTAAAAAGGGGAGAATGCAGCAAAGAACCAAGACGAGGCGGTGAAGGTGAGTCATAGGAGCAAGGGGATGCTGAGGTGGGTCGGGAAATGACGGAATACAGGGGCGCCGGGTTACGTCGGCGGCGCGGAACGTCGGAGAGATCTAAGTATTATTTTGCGGGGGCGGACAAGATTGGTCGAGCCAGGCGGCGAGGTCGGAATCGGTGGCGATGTTTCGGCCAAATTGATAGTCGCGGGCGAGGAGTTGGGCGTAGCTGAGCTCGGCGAAGCGGCGGCAGTGGAGGAGGACGCGGGCACGTTGGCCGGGGGCGCGAACGAGGCGGCCGAGGGCTTGGTTTACCTTGGCCATGCCGGGAATCTGGTAAACGCGGCGGAAGGCGGCTTCGCGCCCAAGGTCGCGCAGTTCGGCGATGCGGGCGCGCTGGACCGCGTTCACCTCGGGGAGGGCGGGGCCGACGACCATCGCGTGGGTGACCCGGCCGCCAAGGAGATCGATGCTCTCCGCGAAACTGGAACCGAGGACGAGAAAGAGCGCGTCGGTGAGGACGAGGGATTCTTCGACCCAAGCGGTTTGGGCCGCGAGGTCGGTCAGCCGAGGTTGGAGGGCGACGCGGACGCCGGGGTGGTCGCGGTCGATCTCGCGGGCAATGGTCTCGGCGTAGGCGTAGGACGGAAAGAAAACGGCGACGGCAGCGGACGCGGAGTTGGGCGTGGCGAGCTGGGAGTTGAGTGACCGGACGGCGGCGGCATGGAGGGCGGCGATGGTGGCGGCGGTGGTGGCGTGGTGCTGGGCGCGCTCGCGGAATGACGTGTCCACGCGGAGGTCGTAGGCGAGATCGTAGGCGTCGGCCCGCCAAGGGGTGTGGGCAACCACGGTCGCGAGCTCGTGGGGTTGAAAGTCCGAAGTTGAAGGTTGAAGGCCGGAGTAAGGAAAACCGACGGCGGTGGCGAACTCAGCGGTGGGGGAAAGGGTGGCGCTCGCCAGCACGACGCCGCCGAACGTGCGGAGGGTCTGGCCGAGGGTGTCGGCCGCGTCGAGGCAGGTGAACGAAAGCTCGGCGGGCCGGGGCGACCAAAGGAGTTTCTTGAGCAACGGGTCGGCGA
>CALSBN010000081.1:0-19421 GCA_943373185.1 Opitutus sp. GAS368
CCGCCGCGACGAGGTAGATGAACGCTTGGAAGAGGAGGGAGTCCATAGACGGAATTTTTGATTTTTGATTCTCGATTTTTGATTTCGGAATCGCTTTGCCCGGGAGGGCAGGTCGGAGACGTTGCCTTACTTTTGGGTGAGGGCGGTGAGCCAGCCGGCATAGTCAGCGGCTTGGGCGGCGATGGCGGCGGGCTCGGTGAGACGGACGGCGCCGTGGACGATGCGGGGCGGGTGCCATGTCATGCCGCAGAGCCGGGCGGTCTGTTCGAAAGGCGCGAGGAGTTCGGCCATCGTGAAATGGTTGTAGCCGGTGGCGGCGTAGGCGTTGGCCGGACCGCCGGTGGTGAGCGCGGAGACGAGGGTCTTGCCGTGGAGGGCGGTGCCGCCGGATCCGTAGGCGAAGCCGAATTCGAGGACCAGATCGAGCCACTCTTTGAGCAACGCGGGGCAGCTATACCAAAAGAACGGGTGTTGAAATATGATCGTGTTGTGCTCGTGGAGGAGGGCTTGTTCGCGGGGCACGTCGATTTGGAAATCGGGGTAGGCTTCGTAGAGATCGTGAAAGGTGACGCCGGGGACCGTGCGCGCGGCGGCGGCGAGGCGGACGTTGATGCGCGATTTCTGGAGAGCGGGATGCGCGAAGAGGACGAGGACGCGGGAGGGCACGGCGGGAAGAAGGGTCAAGAGTGCGGGAGACTTGGGCGGTGTGAAGCGAGTAAGAGGCGGGAGAGGCCGGGGAGTAAAGGGCTGCGGATGATTTTGGGGTTTGCAGGCGCGACGGGTTGGGCAGTGTGACCGAGACGTATGCCCCTCCCCGGTCCCACGAACTCCAACCCCGAAGCGCGACGGCTGGCCGAGGATGCGCGCCGCGAAAAGAACTGGCAGCGCTGGGGTCCGTATTTGGCGGAGCGGCAGTGGGGCACGGTGCGTGAGGACTATTCGCCGGACGGGGAGAGCTGGGGTTATTTTTCGCACGAGCACGCGCAGGCGCGGGCGTATCGGTGGGGCGAGGACGGCTTGTTGGGCATCACGGACCGGGAGTGTCGGTTGTGTTTTTCACTGGCGTTGTGGAACGGGCGGGATCCGTTTTTGAAGGAGCGGTTGTTTGGGCTCACCGGGCCGGAAGGTAACCACGGTGAGGACGTGAAGGAGTGTTATTTTTACCTCGATGCGACGCCGACGAACTCGTGGTTGCGGGCGCTGTATAAATATCCGCAGGCGGAGTTTCCCTACGCTCGGCTGAGGGAGGAGAACCGGCGGCGGTCGCGGGATGACGGCGAGTTTGAGTTGCTCGAGACGGGCGTGCTGGACGGCGGGCGGTATTTTGACGTCGAGGCGGTCTACGCCAAGGCGGGTCCGGACGACGTGTGTATCGAGCTGACGGTATCGAACCGCGGGCCGGAAGCGGCGGAGATGCAGGTGTTGCCGACGCTGTGGTTTCGCAACACCTGGTCGTGGGGCTGCACGCACGAAGGGTGCGAAGTTAAGCCGAAGCTGCGGGCGGAAGCCGACGGGCGTGTGCGGGCGGACCACGCGACGTTGGGACGGTTTTGGCTGGAAGCGGAAGCGTCCAAGGCCGGCGGCCCGGAGTGGTTGTTTACGGAGAACGAAACCAACGCGCGTCGCTTGTTCGGCGCGGAGAGCAGTCCGCCGTATGCGAAGGATGCGTTTCATGAGCGGGTGGTGTTGGGCCGAAACGAGGCGGTGAATCCGGCGCGGGTGGGCACGAAGTGCGCGGCGTGGCACGCGCTGAAATTGGCGCCCGGGGAGTCGCGGGTGCTACGGCTGAGACTCTATGCGGAGGCGGCCCGGCCGAAGGAGACGTTTGGCGCGGAGTTTGCGCGGGTGTTGGCGGCCCGGAAGGCGGAGGCGGATATTTTTTACGACGACGTGGCGCAGAGCGCGGCGCGGGCGCATCCGGAGGTGGCGGGCGAGCGGGGAGCGGTGGCGCTGCCGACGGCGGAAACGCGGCGGGTGGTGCGGCAGGCTTACGCGGGTCTGCTCTGGTCGAAGCAATTCTATCACTATGTGGTGAAGGACTGGCTCGCGGGCGATCCGGAGCAACCGGCGCCGCCGGCGGCGCGGAAGCGGGGGCGCAACGCGGATTGGCCCCATTTGTTTGCGCGCGACGTGATCTCGATGCCGGACAAGTGGGAGTATCCGTGGTTCGCGGCGTGGGACGTGGCCTTCCACATGATCCCGATGGCGCGGATCGATCCGGCCTTTGCTAAGGGTCAGCTGAATCTGCTGCTGCGCGAGTGGTATATGCACCCGAACGGCCAGATGCCGGCGTATGAGTGGAATTTCTCCGACGTGAATCCGCCGGTCCATGCGTGGGCGTGCTGGCGGGTTTATAAAATGACGGCGGAACGGGGAGCCCGGGATCGGGTGTGGTTGGGGCGGGTTTTTCAGAAGCTCCTGCTCAACTTCACCTGGTGGGTGAACCGCAAAGATCCGGGCGGGCAGCATATTTTCAGCGGTGGTTTTCTGGGGTTGGACAACATCGGAGTCTTTGATCGCTCGAAGCCTCTGCCGACCGGCGGAACTCTGGAGCAGGCCGACGGGACGGCGTGGATGGCGTTTTATTGCGGGACGATGCTCTCGATGGCGCTGGAGCTCGCCGAGGGCGACCCGGTCTATGAGGACATCGCGTCGAAGTTTTTCGAGCACTTCGTCGCGATCGCGGATGCGATGAACCGGCTCGGCGGCTCGGGGCTGTGGCACGAGGAAGACGGATTTTATTACGACCAGTTGCTCGTGCATGGGCGGACGGTGCCGCTGCGGTTGCGCTCACTGGTCGGCGTGATTCCGCTGTTTGCGGTCGAGTTTATCGAAGAAGGGCGGCTCGACCGGCTGCCGGGATTTGCGAAGCGGACGCGGTGGTTTTTGGAGAACCGGAAAGATCTGGCCGCGCATATTTCCTATATGGCGCGGGACGGCTGCGATCCGGGGCGGCGGCTGTTGGCGATCCCTTCGCGGGAACGATTGGAACGCGTGTTGCGGTATGTGTTCGACGAGAAAGAATTTTTGTCGGCGCACGGGGTGCGTTCGATGTCGAAGGCTTACGGCGAACGGCCGTTTGTGCTGAAGATGGGCGAGGCGGAGTATCAGGTAAATTACGAGCCGGGCGAATCGCGGACCTGGTTGTTCGGTGGGAATTCGAACTGGCGCGGGCCGGTGTGGATGCCGCTCAATTACCTGCTGATCGAGGCGCTGGAGCGGTATCACCATTTTTACGGCGACACGTTTACGATGGAGTTTCCGACGGGGAGCGGGCGACGGTTGAATCTGGCGCAGATCGCGGAAGAACTGTCGCGGCGGCTCGTGACCCTGTTTTTGCCGAACGGCGGAGGGCGAAGGCCGGCGCTGGGCATGGAGGCGCGGTTCGTGAATGATCCGCACTGGCAGGAGTTGATGTGGTTCCACGAGTATTTTCACGGGGACACGGGCCAAGGTTTGGGCGCGGACCATCAAACGGGGTGGACGGCGTTGGTGACCCGTTTGATCGAGCATTTGCCTTCGAAATAGGGCGACGACGGCGGCCTGCAAATTGCACGGGCGATGAGTTCCGCGCCTGCGCGGTGATTTAGGCAGATTTGCCGTGAACTTGGCGTCGGGGGTTTTGGTCGAGAGTGGCATGACCACTCTTACCCTACCTGCAACGTTAGCCCGGAGTCTTTCACGGACGAGTATCGCGATGCTCGTGTTGGTTTCACTGATCCCCGCGGGTCGCGCGATGTCGCGACAGGTGACGCTGGAGGCGATCCACCAGATTGAGAACCCGCGCAACCTCACGCGGCCGGGACCGGCGGGAGAGTTGGGCGCCTATCAATTCCGGCCGGCGACATGGGCGCAGCACACGCGACGGCCCTTTTCGGATGCGCTGGATCGCCGGTGGTCGGATTACGTGGCGGCGTTGCACCACGATTGGCTTCGTGAGCGGTTGGTGCGAAACGGCATGGAGCCCTCGCTCTACAATGTCGCGCTGGCGTGGAACGCGGGCTTGAGCGCAACGGTGCGGGGGCGGGCGCCGCGGCGGAGCCACGATTACGCGGTGCGGGTGGGAAACATTGCGGGCGAATTGAGCGGCCAAATCAGGTTCGCTTCGCGGTAGAGAGGTTCTGGAAAAACCGCTTGGTTGTTGGGTGGTGCCGCTCCAGCGTCGGCGGCGAATATGATGAAAGCGGGGCTGACTCTCTTCCGGCGGTTGCCGCTGGCGCCGTTGCTGTGTTTCGGCGCGGCGTGGCTGTTGATGCAGACGGAAGTTTTGAAGCTTTTTGAGCTGCGAACGCTGGACTGGAGAACGCAGTGGCGGGCAAGTTTCCAAGCTCCGCCGGATCCGCGCTTTGGATTGGTGTTGTTCGACGATTCGACCGACGAACAGATTTCATGGCCGCCGGATCGGAAAGTGCACGGGGATTTTACCGACCTGTTGGGATTTACGCCACCGGCGGTCGTGGTGTGGGATGTGATTTTGGATGCGAGTCGGGAAGGAGGAGGCGACGATGCGTTCGCGAAAAGTGTCAAAGCGGCGCGAGCCCGGGGAACGAAAACGGTCACGGCGAGCGCGACGACGCCGGATGTCGTTGAATTGAATGCGGGCACCGAAGGACCGACGAGCCCGCTGACGGACTTTGAAGGCGACCTCGCCCGGTTGACGGGCGACGAACATGCCCTTGAGCCGTTTCCGCAGTTGCGGGCCGAGAGTTGGCATGGATTGGCAGATACGCCGCCGGGCCGGGATGGAATGCGCCGGGCGGTGCCGCTGGTCGTGCGGGTGGGGCCACGGGTGTTTCCCTCGTTGGCGTTGCAGGTGTTGATGGTCTATCTCGGCGTGCCGGCCGAGAGCGTGAAAGTAAGGCTCGGCGATGCGGTGACCCTTTCGGCCGGGAGCAAAGTTTGGCGGCTACCGGTGGCCGAGGACGGGACTTTTCTGCTCAACTATCGCTACGACCAAGACGCGTTTGGCCACTACGACTTCAAGACGTGGAGCTACCTGCAGCTGCTGCTGAACCTGCATGACCGTTACGTGGAGCCGAAGCCCTTTGCCCCGGCGCCGCCGGATTTGCGCGGAGGAATTCTGTTCATCGGGCAAATCGTGAAGGGGAAGGCGGACATGGGGCCCAGTCCGCGGCAGGGGTTGACGCCGTTGGTTTTGGTCCACGCGAATCTCGTGCACAGTGTGTTGGCGCAGGACTATGTGCGGGTCGCGCCGGATTGGCTGGTTTGGCTGGGAGGACTGGGACTGGGCTTTCTAAGCGTGGCGGTGGGGCGGCATCGACCGGTGGCGGTGCTGGTCGTCTGGGCAACTTTGGCCGTGGCGAGTTACGTGGCGGTGGCCTTTGCCGCGTGGGTCGTGTGGAGCCTGTGGTTGCCGCTGATCGGGCCGTTGGCTGCGTTTGTGGCTTTGCAGTTTGTGGTCGGAGTGCGGCGGGTCTTGCAGGAACAGCGCGGTCGCGAGGTGGTGAACCGGATGTTTGGCACCTACCTCTCGCCGGAGTTGCTGCAGAAAATGTTGAAGGAAAAAAAGGGTGTCGTCGTGCGCAGCGAACGACGGCCGGTGACGATTCTCTTTTCCGATTTAAGGGACTTTACGAAGATGAGTGAGAGCATGGGGCAGGATGAACTGATCGCGCTGCTGAACGAATATCTCGCCGCAATGGTGGAGTGCATTCACGAGGAGCGGGGGACGCTCCACAAGTTCATCGGCGACGCGGTAATGGCCGTATGGGGCGATCTCTCCAGCGAGGGAATCGAGGTGGACGCAGCGCGGGCGGCGCGCGCGGCCCAGAATATGCACCGACGCCTGGCTGAGTTGAATGTGGGCTGGCGGGCGGCGGGCCGGGCAGAGCTTCGTATGGGTGTCGGGCTCAATCATGGAACGGTGTTGGTCGGAAACATCGGCTCGCCGCGGCGGATGGAGTTTACCGTGATCGGAGATGCGGTGAACCTCGCATCGCGACTTGAGAGCCTGACAAAAGAGTTGGCGGTCGACACGCTGGTGGGCGAAGCGCTCGAACCGCTGTTAACGGGTCGCGGATTTCGGCTGGAGCCGAGGGGGACGGTGCCGGTTAAGGGCAAAGCTCTGCCGGTGGCGGTCTATGCGTTGAGTTCGGCCGCCGAGCAGAAGCCGGTTTGAATTCGCAATTTCGCGAGATCGCGTTTTTTTCAGTTTCAGCGGTAACCCATAGTCCCCATGAAATTACTATCATCCTTGTTTAAGTCGTTCCTTTTGCTGGCCGGTCTCGCCGGGGCGGCATTCGCCCATGAAGCCAAGGTGATCAAGCTCACCGGTTCGGCTCAGGTGATGTTGCCGGGAGCGACGACGGCGACGCCGCTCGCGATCAACGCGATGATTCCCGAAGGTGCCACGATCACGACGGCGGCCGGGGCCGAACTTTCCATCGAGGCCGTGCCGGGTGTCGTTGCGACGATCCAAGCGGGTTCGACAGTCGTCGTCGAAAAACTGGCTATGGTAAAAAACGGCGACGTGATTACCGAGCAAGTGGCGACGCTGGACCTGAAGAAAGGAAACGTGGTCTCGACCCTCGATCCGGCCAAAAAGTCGGTCAATCGCTATGGTGTGCGCACGCCCAAAGGTGTGGCGGCGGCGCGCGGCACGGTGTTTTCGGTGAAGGTGAGCGTGACGGGATCTACCGTCGCGACGTTGAGCGGCTCGGTCACGATCGATTTGGGCGGTGGTAATGTGCTCACGATTCCGATCGGAACTGCGTCGGCCAATGGTGAAGCGACCACTACTCTGGCGGCGGCGATTGCAAGTGGCGCAATCTCCCAAGCGGAGGTCGCGCAAGTGGTATCCACCGTGGCGAACCAAGTTGCGGCTGGCTCTACGGCGACGAACTCGGAGGCCTCGGCAACGGCAGTGCTGGCCTCGGTGGTGAGTGTGGCATCGGCGGCGGTGCCGACGCAGGCGGTGGCCTTCACGCAGCAAGCCATCACGGCAATCTCTTCTCCAACCTCGGCGGTTCAGGGCGCCGCCGCCGCCAACGCCGTGGCCGCGGTCACGCAGGCGGCGGTGCAAGGAGCAGTGCAAGGCACCGCAGCGACGAACTCGACCCAAGCGCAGCAGCTTGCGCAGGAAATCACCAACGCGGCGGTCACGAGCGCGGCGAGCAACAATGTTACCGTGTCGACGCAGGCGATCACCAATGCGGCGGCCCAAGGCGCAACGACCGGCGCGGCGAATGCGGGCTCCAATGTCACCGTTCCAGTGATCACCGCACCGACCAACACGTCGACGACGACAACGGTTGTGCCGCTCCCGATCACTCCGGTTGATACTTCCGTCGTCAGCCCGTCGAGTTAGCCGGGTAGAACTTGGATGTGAAAAGAGCCGGCAAGCAGCCGGCTCTTTTTTTGCGTCCGCGTGCCTCGTTGACCTTGGTGGAGCAGCGCCGAGCGGGCGCATCGCGGTCGCCGAAAGTCTTACTCCAAGAACGATGATTGCTTTGGGGCTTTGGCCGCGCGGCGGGCAGCTTCTTCCTCGGGCGACGGATTGAGGTGGCGTGGAGGGCGCGAGGCTTTGGCGGCCACGGCGGCTTCACGGTCGGTCACGATGCGGTCGCAGATGTGATGGATGTGCATGCGCAACCATTGGGTCGTGCTGCTGCCGGCCGTGTAGTCGGCGGGGCCGTAATGATCGATGCGGTCGACCTGACGCAGCCGGTCGTTCTGCGCGAATTCCTCGGGCTTGGCGGGATTGTAGACGCCGAAGGATTTTCCGCCGTTGCCCTTCACGACGGAGAAGCTCGGGACATCGCTCGGGCCGTCGGCGATGTAGATCATGTTCTGAAACGGGATGCGCCGGTCGGCCTGGGCCATTTTCGAGTTTACGTCGATGGCGGGGTTTTTGTTGGTGCCCTTGTTGATCTCGAAAATCGCGCGGGTCTTGGTGGTGTTGTCGATGACCATGCCGATCTGGGCGATGCCGGCGGCGGCCTCGATGGAGAGTTCGTTTTGGCGCAGAAAGCCCGGCTGCAGCGGATTCTCAATGAACTCGCAGGCCCAGATGCCGTCGACGTGCGGCGCGATCGCGCTGCCCCGGACCATCTCGGCAATGCCGGTGCTGACGATGTAATGCTCGAGCGAGATTTCGTGTTTCTGATACTCGGGGCGCTCGGCAACGAACGTTTTGGCAAGGTCGAAGAACGACGGGAGACCGGGATAGAATGCGATGTCTTTTCCGCAGGCGCGCAGCGTCTGATTGCTCAGGCCGGATAGCGGACCGGCGAGCACGTAGGTGAGCAAGTGGTTGAGATAGCTGATCTCGGGAGCGAGATGGTAACCCCGTTTTTGGTAGTGACCGACGAGGGCATTGGTCTCGGCCCAGAACGTCGCCTCGTCGATGCCGTAGCGTCGGAAGAGGGGCGACTGCATGTATTCGGGGATTAAGGTCTTGTCGAAATCCCAGATGCACGCGATGATGTTTTGAGTGAAGAGCGTCGTGGCCATTGCAGATCAACACCGCTAGGCAAACCCTGCCCGGCGCGGCGCCGTGACGCAGACAAGCCGCGCCCGGCGGCTCGCGCAATTCGCAAATCGCCCGCCGCTCCACGCACACTTTTGGTCCAATGGATTCCCTGCCCGACATCGCTCCGTTTAAACGCCGCCTCGACGAACTTGATGCGCAAATGGCCGAGCCTGCCTTCTACGCCAACTCCCGGCGCGCCGCAGAGGTGATGAGGGAGCAACAGAAGTTGCAAAGATTGGTCTCGGACCACGCCCAGCATGAGCGGATCGAGCAGGAGAAAATCGAAGCCTTGGAATTGAGCCGCGACCCAAAAGCGGATGCGGATTTCCGGGAACTCGCGATGGCTGAGTTGCCCGATTTGCAGCGGCGGGCAACGGCGCTGCGCGAGACCGTGCTGTTGGCCATGATTCCGCCGGACCCGACGGATTCCCGAAATACGGTCATGGAGATCCGTGCCGGGACCGGAGGGGAAGAGGCCGCGCTCTTCGCCGCGGAGTTGGCGCGAGTCTATCAGCGCTATGCGGACACCCAAGGCTGGAAGATCCAACCGATGAGCACGAGTTACTCCGAGCGCGGGGGATTTCGTGAGACGATTTTTCTCATCTCAGGGACGGATGTTTACAAGCAGCTGAAGTTTGAGAGCGGCGTGCAACGCGTGAAGCGCGTGCCGGTCACCGAGGCGAGCGGTCGAATCCACACCTCGACGGTCACGGTGGCGGTTTTGCCGGAAGCGGAAGAGGTCGATGTCGTCGTTGATCCGCAGGAGCTCGAAATCACCGTCGCGCGCGCAAGCGGTCCCGGCGGGCAAGGAGTGAATACGACGGACTCAGCGGTGCAAATTCTGCACAAGCCGACGGGCCTCATTGTCACGTGCGCGGACGAACGCTCGCAGATCAAGAACAAGGCGAAGGCGATGACCGTGTTGCGCTCTCGACTGTTGCAGAAGCGTCAAGATGAGGAGCACGCCAAGTATGCGGCCGTGCGACGGAACCAGATCGGTTCCGGCGACCGGAGTGAGCGCATCCGCACGTATCACTTTTTGCAGAATCGGGTGACGGAACACCGCATCGGACTGACCCTTTACAGCCTGCCCCAGATTATGGCCGGCGACATCGGGGAGATCATCGCGGCGCTGCAAAAGGCGGATTACGAGGCCAAGTTGGCCGCACTCACGGGTCATACTTTTGTGCCGAACCGCGGGTCGTCCGACGACGAAGACTGAGATGCCGTCCGTCCTCGAAATCATCCAGAAGAGCGCCGAGTTTCTCGGATCGAAGGGAGTGGAGTCTCCGCGATTAAATGCCGAGCACCTGATCGGGCACGCGCTGAAGTTAAAGCGGATGCAGCTCTATCTCCAGTTTGAGCGTGGGTTGACGGAGCCCGAGCTTGAATTGATCCGGCCGCTGATCAAACGCCGGTCGCAACGCGAGCCGTTGCACTACATCATAGGCACGACGGAGTTTGCCGGACTGAAACTCAAGACAGACCGGCGCGCTTTGATTCCGCGGCCGGAGACCGAGTATCTGGTGGAGATTTTGACCGGGCTTTGTGTGCCGCCACCGGCGCGGGTGCTGGATCTTGGCACGGGAAGCGGAGCGATCGCTCTGGCATTGGCCCATGCCTGGCCCGAGGCGCGGGTGACAGCGGTGGATTCCAGCCCGTTGGCGCTAGAGCTCGCCGACGAAAATCGTCTGCTGACGAATCTGGCGGACAGGGTGAGCTGTGCGCGATCAGTGTGGTTCGAGAGCCTCGAGCCCAGCAGTAAGTTTGAGTTGATCGTCTCGAATCCGCCCTATCTCTCGGGTCAAGAAACGGCCGAGGCGGAGCCGGAAGTCAGGAATCATGAGCCGAGGGAGGCATTGGTAGCGGCGGACGCGGGACTGGCGGATTTGCGAGCGATCATTCGCGCCGCGCCGCTGTTTTTGGTCGAGGGCGGCATTATCGCGTTGGAAACAGGAATTACCCATCACGCCGAGCTGACGGAGCTCGCCCTAGCGGGCCGGTTTTCCCGGGTCGAATCGCGTCGGGATCTGACGGGCAGGGACCGATTTTTGCTCGCTTGGATGGCGGGCGTCTAGCGAATCAGCTTTTGCTTTTGGCCGTCAGCGGCAGCTTGGAGGCGTCAGTGAAATCGCGGGACTTTCCAAGCTCCATGGCGTCGACGATCACGCGAAATGCTTCTCGGAGGTGAATGTCCAGTTTGGGATAGCTTTGGTTTTCTTCGGCGGCCGTTTCTTCGTCGTCGTCCTCATCGTCATCCTTCTTAGGTGCCTTAATGCGCGGGGCGGGCGGAGGCCCGAGACGGTATTCCTTAAACCCAAAATCATTCGCCGCCAATCGATCACGTTCCGCCTTCATGGTCTTGCGAAACTCGGCATCGGCGGCCTTCTGCTTCTGGCGATTATCCAGGTTCAGAGAGACGAGTTTCTGGGCCTCCAACCGGAGCTTGAACCAATCGATGTTGCGGCGCAGGTAGTCGAATTCCTCGAGCGTATTCTGCCGTTCCAGACTGGCCCGACGCAGGGGCGAGAGCACTTTGGGTTCCAAGGGAGAGCCATCAAAAAAGCTGGTTGGAATCTGGTCCCAGATCAAAGCGTGGGGCAATGAAGCCTCGCCGATGGGCAGGTAGTCGTCGATGGAGGGCAACACGATGTCGGGGACAACACCTTTGAGCTGGGTCGAGGCACCGCCGGGCAAATAGAACTTTTGGATCGTGATTTTGGCGGCACCGGTTTTTGCCGGGGAATTGGCGAGGAGGCGGGAGATGTTTTTCATTTCCATGACCGTTTGAACGGTGCCTTTGCCGTGGGTGGATGTATCGCCGATCACGATGGCCCGGCCGTAATTTTGGAGGGCGCCGGCAACGATTTCGGAGGCCGAGGCACTGAAGCGGTCGACGAGCACCGCGAGTGGGCCGGCGTAGGCGATGGCGGATGATTTGTCCCCATCGATTTGGATGCTGCCAGTGTAATCCTTCACCTGAACTACGGGGCCGCTCTTGATGAAGAGGCCGGCGAGCTCGATGGCTTCGTTTAGATAGCCGCCCCCGTTGCGTCGCAGGTCCAGAACCAAGCCGTCGATTCCGGCTTCTTTGAGTTTCCCGATGAGGCGGGCGATGTCCTGCGTGGCTCCGGTCTTGCCGCCGTCGCTGTCGGTGTCTCCTTCCGCGGCTGGGCCGTAGAAGGTGGGCAGGGTGATGACACCGAGCGGACGGGGGATGTTGTCGGCGCCGGGGACTTGGAAGATCGCCGCATGGGCTCGCTGGGAATTCAGCTTCACCACGTCGCGCGTGATGATGATGGTGCGGCGCACTGAGGGATCGGTGGCGTCGGCCGGCTGGATGAAGAGGTGGACTTGGGAGCCTTTTTCGCCGCGGATCATTTCCACGACCTTGCGAAGTTTCATGCCGATGACTTCGACCGGCTCGGCTCCGGTTTGCCCGACAGAGATGATGCGGTCGTTGGGCTTGAGCTGACGTCCGAGGTCGGCCGGACCGCCGGGGACGAGTTCCTTGACGATACAGTTGTCATCTTCCATCGCGAGCATCGCACCAATGCCAACGAGTTGAAGTTTCATTTGGATGCCGAATTCCTCGAAGGTTTCCGGAGAGAAATAGGTCGAATGCGGATCATACAGCCGGGCAATACAACCCAGGTAGATTTCGGCGAGGTCACGTCCCTCGGTTTCACTGAGACTCTTAAGCATTTGCTCGTAGCGTTTACGCACCGTCTTCTTGGCTTCCTCGATCGGCTTCTTGTTCAGAAGTTCGGCAACAAGTTCGAACTTGAGCCGAGTGTGCCAAAGGTCATCGGCGTTGACGGGATTGGAGGGCCATTCGGCCTTGGTGCGATCGGTGCGATACGTCGCGTCGGTGGTGAGATCGAAGTCTTTTTTGAGTTCGTCGAAGACCCAGTTGATCCGGGTAGTGGCGCGCTGCTCGTAGGTGGCGTAGATCTGATAGGCGGCGTCGATGTTACCCAAAAACGAAGCGTTCTCGTAAACCGTATTGCCGTATTTTTTCTCGAATTCCACTTTATCGCTGGCGAGGAAGAAAAGGCGTTGGCCGTCCAAATCGCCCATGTAGGCGGAAATGACCTCGGTGTAGTCGGAACTCTTGACGGCGTCGCGGTTGAAGTGGGCCTGCTCCAGCAACTGGATCAGAGTCCGGGCCTCGGTGGAAAGTGACGTTGAGGTGGAGAACTTGCGATCGGCGGCCGATAGCATGGCGGACGCGCCGAGGAGGATAACTGCGGTGACGAAACGTAGATTTTTGCTGAAGAAAGCGGTGGTCATCGAAGAAGGTTGAGATCGGTTCAACGGGGGAAAGTTGCGGAGAAATTCGGGGGGATTGGTTTAGTTTCGGGGAGATAAATTCTTGGCCTCGTCGAGCAGTCGCTTTTCTGCCGCGGTGAGAGAGTCCAGGCCCGACGTGTTGATCTTATCGAGGATTCTATCGACCTCAACGCGCAGGTCTTGACTGCTGGCGGGGGCAAAATCGACGGGCAAGCTCGGGCCGGGAGGGTTTAGAGCGGAGGCGACGGCAGCTCGACCGGCCGAAAGTAGCGAGCGTTCCGAGTAATAGTAGGCGTAAAGAATCAGGCCGGTGAGCATGCCGCCCAAGTGAGCCGAGGGCGCGTAGGCAAAAGGCGAAACGGCCGAAGTGAATTCATAGAAAATACAGCCGGACAGATCGAGGACAACCAAAGCCCACGCCAACGTCCTGGGCCTCAGGGTGACCGGCACGAAAAAGAACAGCATGAACCGAATCTCGAGCTTCGGGTTTAAGCATGCGAACAGAACAAAGAGGCCGTAAACGCCGGCGACGCCGCCGATTAGAGAACCTCCTGCCTGCCAGTTGACAGCCGCCCAAGTGGCCGCCCCCACGGCAGACGCGCCAAAATACAACCAAATGAACCGCCGCGCTCCCATCACGGGTAACATCTCCCGGCCGAGGAGAACCAAGCCGCCAATCACGGCAATGATGTGCAGGAAATTGTCGGTGCGATGAAGGATCGGGTGGGTGGCGATCGTCCAAAGACGCAGTTCCTGCAGGGCCGCGATGGAAACCCCGAAATGGTGGGGCAGATAAACACCCATTCTGAACCAGGATGCGGTTACGACCAACTGGATCAGGAAAGCGGCGATGATGAGCGAGATCAGCCACATGAGAGATGCTGACGCCCGTTCTGCCGGTGTTTCTCTCAAGTATGAACGGTCTGACCTCATCGTGTGGGGAACGGTTAAGTTGCTCGGTCGAAAACACAAGTCGTCAGCCAGTTGTTACGAAAATGCGGGCCGATGACGGGAAACGGGGAGGATTTGCGGTGATCGCGGCGCCCGCTTGACACTGTAAGCCGGCGCACTTTGTTCCCTCATCATATGGCAAACAAAGCAGACAAGTGGGCGCAGAACGCTTCGGGCAAGTTTTTCGTGGATCAGCAGTGCATCGACTGCGATCTCTGCCGCGAGACGGCGCCGGCCTTCTTTACGCGGCATGACGAAGGCGGATTCTCTTTCGTCCACAAGCAGCCCACGACCGAGGAAGAGGTGTCTCTTTGCATGGAAGCGCTCGAAGGCTGCCCGGTCGAAGCGATCGGCAACGACGGCGACTGAGTCCAACCCGGGTTATTCGGCCCCCGATATCCGGGGGCTTTTTTGGGAATCGCCGTGTAAGTAAAGTTTTTATTCGAACGCTGTTAACAAATGACGAATCGGCCGCGCGCCATCGCAACTGCTTCGGGCTGGCTGGCGATCTTGATGCTTTGGAATACTTCGTCACACGGGCAACTTTCGCGCGAGATCATGCCCGAGTTGCAGGTGGTATCCACCCGTGTCGCGAACCAAGTGCCCGCAGGGACTTTCTCGATGCCCGTATCGGGCCTGCGTTACGAACCTCGCGTTGATTTTCACGCCCGCAATTTGGGCGAAGCGCAGGCGGATCTGACCATCCGCGGAGGAACGTTTGAAACCGTGGGCATCAGGATTGGCGGAGTCTCCGTAGTCGACCCGCAGACCGGACACTATTTGGCGGAGATTCCCATCGCGGCCGAGATGCTGCAGCCGCCCGAGGTGATCACCGGAACGGATTTCGCCATCAACGCGACGAACGCGACCTCGGGCGCGGTTAGCTATGGTTGGCGTCCAATCCGATCGGAGGGATCCCTTCGAATCACGGCGGGCGAGGGTCAACTGGTTGGAGTGTCGCTTTACCAAGGATTTTCCGGAAGGTTTCTTCGGGGTGATGTGGCGGTCGCGCAATCGTCAAGCGAAGGGTTGCTGCCGGACGGCGATCATGAGTTTGGGCGCGTAAACGCCCGAATCCAACGGGTGGGTGCTCGTTCGCAGACCGACGTTTTTGCGGGCTATCAGGCAAAATTCTTCGGGCTGCGTAATCTCTATACCCCGTTCAATTCTCCCGAATCTGAGAACTTGCAAACCGTGCTTTGGGCCCTGAATCACCGGCTCGTCCTTGGGCCTGAGGCCTTTCTCGAGGCCGCAGCGTATCACCGGCGAAACAAGGATGACTACGCGTTCAATCGTTTCGCGCCACTCGGCCCGATTCACCCTTTCCAACATACGACATGGGTGAGCGGAGCAGCGGTGTCCGGGCGCGTGGGCGATCGAGAAAGCGCCGTGGTGTTTTGCGGCGAGACACTGAGCGATGAGATCAAGTCGACCTCATTGAATTTCGGGCGCTATCAAACGCGCACACTCGCCAAGTTAGCCGCGGTCGGCGAAAAATTCTGGCGGTTGGACGGTGCAGGCCGAATCGGAGCCAAGCTCGGGGCGACCTATGACGACTCCAACCGCTCCGATGCATTCGGATCGCCGGTGATCGAGGTCAGTCGCGAATGGTCATCGTCGGCTGTGAGCCGGATGTTTTTGAGTTACGCCGGCTCGTCGCAGTTGCCCAGCTATACCGCGCTCAACGCGAATTCGGCGGCGGGGCTGTTCCGGGGCAATGCCGGCCTCGGCCGCGAGCGCTCCCGAAATTTGGAGCTGGGCTTGGTGGGACGGGCCAAAGATTGGACCGGTCAAGCTGCATTGTTTCACCGGGCGGATCGCGGGTTGGTGGACTGGACCTTTCGGCGTGGGGTGACGGCTCGTTCCGCGAATGCGGTGGATGCGGATACGACCGGATTCGAATTCGTCGTCCGGCGCTCGTGGTTCCGGGTGGATTTGATGGTCGGTTATACGGGGCTGTTGAAAAACGCGGATTATCGGGGCGCGTCGGTGGATGCCAGTTTCTATGCGCTCAATTATGCGCGGCATCGGCTGACTGCCGCCCTGAACTATCGGCTGGGCGCAGAATGGAGTCTGGCGTTGGACAACGCGGCGCGGGTTCAGGCGGACAATGGGCTGCGGGGCCGCGGGGGCGACGAAGCGCTCTTCAGCGCGCTCGGCCTGACGTATCGCCCGGTCGGCTGGCGGGGGTTTAGCGCCACGGTGCGGGCCGACAACCTTTGGAACAGCAATTATCAGGAAGTGCCGGCCGTGCCGGCAGCGCCGAGGTTGATTTCGTTCGGGGTCGGTTACGCGTGGTAATGAATGTGGTTTGACTTCGCACCCTCGTGCGAATCCTTGGATTTCCATGCTCTCCCACCCGTTTCTGGATACTGCGTTTCCCCCTCTTTGGTCGGCTCACCTGCCGGCGAACGTTGTGGCGGATATCTCTCTTGCGGTGGACCGCGCGCAGGCCGCGATCGATGAAGTCGCCCGGCAAGATCTCGGCCATTTGACGTTTCAATCGACCTTTTTGGCCCTCGAATCTTCGACGGAATCGTTGGGCAACGCCTGGTCCAAGGTCGGTCATTTGCAATCGGTGGCCGATTCGCCGGCGCTCCGCGAGGCGCACAACGCCGTGCTGCCGAAAGTAACCGCACTCTACGCCGGAATTCCGCTCAACGCGGCGCTTTGGGAACGGTTGAAAACGTTCGCCGGGACGCCGGCGGCGATGGCTCTGACCGGCGTGCACCGACGCCTGGTTGATGAGACGATGGCGGACTTTCGCCAGGCGGGCGCGGACCTCCCGCTGGAGAAACGGCAACGGCTCGAAGCACTCCAATCGGAGCTGGCCCAGCTGACGCAGCGCTATTCGGAGAATGTTTTGGACGGGACGAACAAGTGGGAGCTTATCGTGGATGACGAGCGGCGGCTCGCCGGTTTGCCGGCTCACGCGGTGGCCGGAGCGAAGCGGAGTGCGGAGTCAAAAAAGTTGGGCACGCCTGAGCGGCCGGTATGGCGTTTCACGCTGCACATGCCCTCTCAGGAGCCGTTCATGACTTATCTGGAAGACGAAGGTTTGCGGCGGGAGATGTGGCTCGCAGCGGCGGCGATCGGAACGGCGTCGCCGGTTGATAACACGGAGCTCGTGCGGAGAATTTTGACGCTGCGCGCCGAGAAGGCGGCGTTGTTGGGGCAGGCGGACTTTGCCGATCTCGTGTTGGCGCGTCGCATGGCGAAAACGGGTGCGCGGGCACTTGGGTTTCTGGAGGAATTTCAGGCGCGGGCGGCGCCGGCGTTTGCCCGCGAGTGTCGGGAGTTGGAGGAGTTCAAGGCCCGGAAGAAGGGAGCGCCGCTCCCAAGCCGGCTGGCGCCTTGGGAGGTCGCACTTTGGGCGGAGCGTTTGCGCCGCGAAAAGTATGCTTTCGACGAAGAGATTTTGCGACCGTATTTTCCGATGGCCGGAGTCATCACGGGTCTCTTTGAGTTGGCCCACCGAGTCTTTGGCCTGAAGGTGCGGGAGTGCGCCGCCGGATCGTTTGAGACGTGGCATCCGGAAGTGAAGTTTTACGAAATGCACGACCGGCGCGGCCGCCATGTCGGTTCATTCTACGCCGATTGGCACCCGCGTGAGTCCAAGCGTGGTGGCGCCTGGATGGGCTCGTTGATCACCGGCGGACCCACCGCCGGAGGCGGGCGGGCGCCGCATCTCGGCTACATTTGTGGAAATCTCACACCGCCCAACGGGGCCCGGCCGGCGTTGCTGACGCATCGTGAAGTTGAGACGGTGTTTCACGAGTTTGGCCATTTGATCCACCACCTTTTGGGTGAGGTAGAGATCAAGTCGCTCAATGGCACCAATGTGGCTTGGGACTTCGTCGAGTTGCCGTCGCAGATCATGGAAAACTGGTGTTGGGAGCGAGCGAGCCTCGATCTGTTGGCGCGGCACTTTGAAACCGGGGAGCGGATCCCCGATGAGATTTTTGCAAAACTGATCGCGGCAAAAAATTTCCGGGCGGCATGCGCGACGATGCGGCAGGTGGCGTTTGCGAAGTTGGATTTGCTCCTGCATCGGCGGACGGCGGCGTGGTCCGAGGGCGAGGATGTCGAGCCGGTCGCCCGGGCCCTGATCGCGGACTGCTTGGTTCCGACGGAGCCGCCGCTCCCGACGATTGTGAAACGTTTCAATCACCTCTTCTCCGATCCGGTCGGTTACGCGGCCGGTTATTACTCGTATAAGTGGGCCGAGGTGCTTGATGCGGATGCCTTTTCCCGGTTTCGGAACGAAGGACTGTTCAGTGCCGAAGTGGGTCGGGAATTCGTGGAGAAAATTCTCAGCCGGGGAAATGCGGCCGATCCGCTTGAACTCTTCCGGGATTTTATGGGGCGCGATCCGGACGTATCGGCGTTGCTTAAACGCAGCGGACTCGCGGCGGCGTGAAGAGAAAATAGTTCGCCTCGGCTTTGGGTGAGACTCAAGGGTGAGCGGATGATTATCGCCGATCTCGCCAAGCTACCTGGAGGAACTTTTCCCGCGCGCCGATGGGGCCGCGGGCTCGTCGGTCAACTCGGGCAACCCATCGCCGCGAAAGGTTTCTCGATGGGCTACTCGATTTTGGAGCCGAAAGGCGGCCAAGTGCCGTGGCATAACCAGGAGCAGGAGGAGGTGTATTTCATCGTGCAGGGCGAAGGCGAAATCTGTGTCGGCACGGAGCGGAGTCCGATCAAGGCGGGCCAAGCGGTGTTTATGCCGCCGACGGTGTTTCACCAACTGACTAACACCGGCGACGAGCCCATGCATATGATCTATGTCTATTGCCCCGGCGGCGACGTCGCGCACTGGCGGCAAGAGTTGAATGGCACGTTGCCCAAGGCGGGCGAGGGCGCGATCCCGCCATTGCCGGCCGGCGCGCAGCCGCAGTTCACGAAAGCGCCGGCGGCGTAATGGAGCACATCTTTCAGCGTAGGGCTATCAAGGTGGCTTGCTGGGTTGTCGATTTCTCAAAGTGCCTCATCCCATAGCGACAGTTCGTTCGCGTTAAAGATGACGGTTTGACCATTTGTTGGGACATCAAGCCCGCAAGCGGCTTTGGTGGTGAAGAAGTGAGCATCTCCAACGCGGATCTGAATCACCGGATCGTATTCGGGATTCTTGTAGGCCATGTTGAAGACATCTACAGACGTGACTATTCCGCAGACCTGAAAGCATGAGCGTATGGGCAGAGGGATCACCGAATGACTCTGATCCTCTGACTGCTCTACAACTTTGAACGCAGAAACACTTTCTTGGTTGATTTCCACACCGAAACTTTGCCCGACGATACCTTGCCGGTCGTCGCTTGCAGGAACGAACCAAGCACTTCCGGTCATGACCGAAGACGTGAACCCCACCAAAACGCTTGGATACCGCATGTAACCTAGCGTCCTTTCCTCGCCGGGAATGATTCTATCGATCGTTATCAGCATCTCGCAGTCCGAGAAGTCTACTTCCGTCCAACTCTACTTCACACCACTCGCGAGGAGCGTTTCAAAAAACGGCTCGGTTGGTTCTTTGGCGACGGCGGTGACTTCGACGTGGTGGAAACCGGCTTGTTTTAGGAAGCCGTGCAGAGCGCTCTCTTTGAAGCCGAGCCAAACGTCGGCGTAGAGCTCGCGCGCTTTTTCAAACGTGTGTTCGGCAAGGTCGAGGATCAGGACTTGTCCGCCG
>CALSBN010000082.1:0-19259 GCA_943373185.1 Opitutus sp. GAS368
GGACTCGACGAGGTGGGCGATCACGTCGGCGTGGCCGCGGATGCCCTCGGCTTTGACGGCGTGGGCGCCGGCGCGGAGGAGGGCGGCGGCGGAGTCGAGGGCGTGGGCGCAGCCCTTTCGCACGGCAAGAAAAGGGAGGTCGGCGACGATGAGTTTCTCCGGCGCCCCGCGGGCGACGGCGCGGGTGTGCATCGCCATGAGTTCCGTGGTGGCGCCGAGGGTGTCGCGTTCGCCGTGGATCACCATCATGGCGCTGTCGCCGACGAGCAAGGCATCGACCGGTTGGTCGGCGAGCAGGCGGGCGGTCCAGGCGTCGTAGGCGGTGACCATGACCAAAGGCCGACGGGCCGTGTGGACGGCGGCGAAATCGAGGATCGAAGGCGGGCGCACGGTGAAGAACGTGACGCCCTGCCGTCGGCAGTGACAAGGACCGGGCGTGTCACAAATCGGTGACGGTCGCTTCCGAGAGGAGACGGGTAAGGTAATCTCGCCCGCGGAGGGCGCGAACCAAGGTATCGGCAACGGATTCGTTTTCCCGGGCGGACATTTCGATGATCAGTCCGCCCTCGAAGTGGCAGCGCCGGAGTTCGCCGAGGAGCCAAGGCCAATCGATGCTGCCTTCGCCGGGAATGAGATGGGCGTCGCGGTCGCCGAGGTTGTCGTTGATGTGAACCATGCGGAGGTGGCCGGAGAGTTTGTGCACCACGGTGCCGAGGTCGCCGCCGAGCCGGGCGTGGCCGGTATCGAGACACGCGCCGACGGTGCAGGGGTTGATCGAGCCGAGGAGAAACATGAGGTCGCCGGTCGGGCCGAAGAGCAGGTGGGGCAGCATGTTTTCGAGCTGGAGCCGAATGCCTTGTTCGCAGCAAAAGGCTGCGACCTGATTGAGTGAAACGGCCGCGTGCCGGATGCGCTGTTGAAATTCTTCGGCGGGCGGGCGATCGGAGTGTTCGGGGCCGGGGTGCAGGACGATGTTCTCCGCGCCGAGCAGGGCGGCCGCCCGGCAAGCGACGATGAGTTCGGCCACCGCCGCAGTGCGGACGGCGGGGTCAAGCGAGGTGATGTCGATCCGGTCCGCGAAGGGAGCGTGAAAGGAGTAAGGCCGGAGGCCGAGGGCGCGGATCAGCTCGCCGGCCCGGCGCACCTCGCCCTCGTGGTGGTAGTCGAGATGGGCGGGAAAGGAGCAGACCTCGATCGCGTCGAAGCCGCTTTCGCGGATGGATTCCAGCACGGTGAAAATGCTGCGCCGGTAAAAGCAACCGGTGGACAGGCCGATGGGCCAAGGCGGGCTCATGAAGGGGAAAGAGCGAGCAGGGACCGGCGACACGGTTCGAGGTCGCAGGTGCCGCGGGCAGGGGGAAAGCAGAAGCCTTTCTCCCGGGTCGAGGTGCAGTTCAGGTCGTCGAGGCGATCAAGGCCGACGGCGATCTGGCCGGCGAAGAGCCGGGTGTAGAAATCGGCGCGGAGGGCCGGGGCGTAGTCGTTCCAATCGACGCCCCAGTGATAGGCGGGGTTTTCAAATTTTGAGCGGATGAAGCCCGCGATGTGGCGGGGATGCCAACCGGCGGCGAGCAAGCAGCGGGTGGCGAGTTGGATGCCGGCGGGTTTGAGCAGGAGATCGTTGGGCCAAGTAGCGAGGTGGCGCACGCAGGCGGGCAGCGGCTCGAGCGGCGTGCGGTCATACGTTTGGGCCCAGCGACCGGCGGCGTCATGATGTTCGGCGTAGTAGTGCAGGTGAAACCGGCGGAGGGCCGAGGCGAGGTAGTCGTGGAGGAGGCGGGCGGTGCCGGCTTCTTGGAGCGGAATCCGGACGCAAGCCCGTTGGGCGAGGGCGCAGACCTCGGCATCGACGGAGCGGATTCTGACCGCCTGGCGGGTGTCGATTTCATGCAAAGGCACACTGTAGATCGCCGGCAAACCGGGTGCGGAGTCCCCGCTGCGGGTGAGGCCGAGGAACGACGGTTTGCGATACCGGGTGAAGGGCATGCGAACGGAGCGGGTGTGCAGCGGGTCGCCATACTCGGAGATGTCCACCGATACGATTTCGCGACGGCCGGTGGCGGTTGGGCCGACGTGCACGGCGGTGATCTCAACGGGAATCTCGGTGACGGGCCCGGCGGCGGCTTTTATGCGGTGGGCGAGATACTCCATCACGAGTGCGGTCGCCGCGAAGACGCCGTGGGCCCGGCGGTCGAAGGATTTCCGGTGCGCCGGCGGCACGCGCTGTTCGCAGGCGTCGAGCAGTTCGGGGGCAGGGCCCAGCGCATCGAGCACGTCGGCCGAGGGAGAGGTTCGTGCGATGCTCCAGATGAAGTGATGGCCCTGCCCGGTGATGACGTGAAGCGGGCGAATGCCCCAGCCGAGCAGGAGAGCCTCGACGGTTTGGGCTGCCGGCTCCTGCAAAGCGAACGTGCGGTCGGGATCGAGATAGGCTTGGGCGGGCGAATCGAAGTTCACGTAGTCCACATCGAGATGAAAAAGAATCGATTCGGAGTCGGCCAGAGATCGGGCGATGTCGGTCCCGGCGTCGAGAAAGCGGTCAAGGTCGCCGGGTCGGCGTAAACGCGCCCGGTCGAAATTGTAGCCGTCGGTGTGGGTGAGATAAACGGCCGTGGCGCGGTCCAACGATTCTCCCCCTAAAAACTCGGAAAGCCGATTACGCACGGCGGGATGGGCGTAGAAAGGGGACATGGGTTTGTGCCGCCGAAGTCGGCCAAGCGGCCGGTCGAAGCGTTCAAGGTTGGAGCGGTGCTTCGCGCGACGACGGCGGCCCTGGCGCCGCAGCGCCGCAGCGCGGGCGCGCCGGGCCCCGGCCGAGGTCAGGGTATGCCGTTTTCCTGCATCACGTAGAGCGGCTCGAGTTGCGTGTAGCTGGGTTGGAGGAACGCGACCAGATCGATCAGTTGTTGGACGGTCATGACCTGGTTGAACGAGCGCATGGGGGAGGTGAACAGCTTTGCTTGTTGCTCCGGTGAACGAGCGTCCGACAGGGCGAATTCGGGATGGATGATCGAGGTGAGCAGGTCACCGTAGGTGCGCATCCGGGCGACCTTGCCGCCGAGCGCCAAGGTCTTGAGCGCCGGGGCGGTCGGGGGCGGCAGATCGACGCCGGCGACCGAGTGGCAGCGGACGCATTGTAAGCTCACGAAGGCGGCTTGGCCGTTGACGGCGTTCCCTTCCGGCAAGCGAAAGGTGCGGGTGGATTCGACGTTCTCTTTGCAGCCGACGGCGCAAAGGCCGAAAGCCGCCAAGCAGACGAGGGCAACGAGTTTCATGACGGACTCCTTGTTTTTCGGTTGGGGGTGGCCGCGCCGGGCGGCGTTGCGGATGTGGTGGGTAGCGGTCGCTAGATCGCCAAGCCGAACCGGGCTTTGACGGCGGAGGGATCGAGTGCGAGCGACTCGAGCAGCATGGCTGACGCGATGCGTTCGGCGGCGATCTTTAACATGCGGTCATATTGGTGGCCGACGAGGGCCGCGCCGTCGTGCCGGATCTCGCCGATGAGGGCCCGGGCGACGAGCAGATGCATGAGGAAGTCTTCCGCTTCGACCGGATCGTCGGTGAAGTGCGTGGAGACGACGTGATTGTGCTGGGGACGGATCGTGTAATCGATGGCGTATTTTTTGAGCATGGTCGTGGTTCCCCGGTGGGAGGTTTGGGTTGATGGGCGGGGTGGGTTTAGTTGGCCTGGGCCCGGGCACGGACCCGTTGGAGGCGTTCGCCGGCGGCCACCGCCGTGCGGCTGTCGTTCTTTTGAGCGGGAGCGTGAAAGCGGTGTTTCGGGTCGCTTTGGTCGGCGGCGAGGGTGTGGGCGATGGTTTGGCGCGCAGCGGAGGATTCGGTGGAGCGTTTGGCTGCGGCGATCGCGGATGCGGATTTTTTGGACGGGGTTTTCATGGGAGTGAGATAGCGGGGTGAAGGCAGGGCGTTAAGGGGGCGGGGAAGCCAGATCTGCGGAGGTGGAGGGATCGAAAGGTGGTTGTGGGCCTGAACGCGGAACCTATCGGGGGTTCCCGCACTTTACGCCGATTGCCGAGGAAAGCCCCGCGTGCCTTGCACAAAAGGGCGCGGAATTTGTCCGGGCACATCGTTGCCGGCGGCGCGCTCCGTCTTGCCGCAGCGACTGCCCGACGTCGTTTGCCAATTTGGCGTTGGTATCTGGACGCCGGAATTTGCGGGCGCTCCGACAAAGTGGGCGCGGGAAAGGTTTGAAGCTTGAGCTTGTGGGGTGGGCTTTGGTTTGTGGGGTGCGTCTTGTTTCACCCCCATCCCTCCATCCTATGAGAATCGGCCTAAACTCCTTCCTTTACGCGTCTCCGTTCACCAACGAGAGCACCAAGCTCTTCGCCAAGTTCAAGAAATGGGGCTTCGACACCGTCGAGATTCCCGTCGAGGACCCGAGCCACATCGACCCTGTGAAAGTCCGCGCCGCCGCCGACAAGGCGGGCATCGCCATCGGTAGCATTTGCGCCTGCATGGGGCCGGGGCGCGACTTCCGCGGCTCGGATGAGGACCAGAAAGCCGGCATGGCTTACTGTATGGCGCTCATCGATCAGGCGGCCGTCATGGGTTGTCCGCGCGTGATCGGTCCGGTTTATTCCGTGGTCGGAAAGGCCGATGCCGTCGAGCCGGTCCAACAGAAGATCGAGTGGGCGCTCGTGGTGAAGAATCTCAAGGTTCTCGCGAAGCACGCCGAAGCCAAGGGCGTCGAGATCTGCATCGAGCCGCTCAATCGTTTCGAAACCGATTTCCTCAACACCAGCGACCAAGGTCTGCGGCTCGTAAAGGCCGTCGGCTCGAAGGCGGTGAAGCTCCACCTCGACACGTTCCACATGAACATCGAGGAAAAGAATCAGGCCGCCGCCATCCGCAAGGTGGGCAAGTTGCTGGGACATTTTCACGCCTGCGGCAGCGACCGCGGCACGCCGGGCGGGGACCACATCGCGTGGCCGGAAATCGTCAAGGCGCTCAAGGCGATCGGCTACAAAGGCGACGTCGTGATCGAGTCGTTTACGACCGACGTGAAGGTGATCGCCCGCGCCGCCGCCATCTGGCGCAAGATCGAGCCGAAGCGCGACGATATCGCCGTCAACGGTCTCAAGTTCCTGCGCAAAGTGCTGAAGTAATTCCGCGCATCCCACCCCAGCCGCAAAGGCCGCGATGAAACTGTCCCTGACGCTGGCGTTCATTGCGGCCCTTTTTGCCGCCGGCGGCGTGCACGCCGCCGACAAGAAAATCGTCCTGATCGCCGGCAAGCCCAGCCACGGGCCGGGGGCGCATGAGCATCGCGCGGGCTGTCTGTTGTTTCAGAAATGCCTCACCGGTTTTCCGGGGGCGAACGTCATCGTTTATGACGGCGGCTGGCCGACCAAGCTGGTGGACGGAAAAGCGGTGGACGACGACGCAGCCCTCGATGACGCGGCGGCGATCGTGTTCTACAGCGATGGCGGCGAGAAACACCCGGCTTTGGTCGGAGACCGGTTGGCGGTGCTCGGCCGGCAGGTGAAACGCGGCGCGGGGATCGGGGCCATCCACTACGCCGTCGAGCCGACGAAAGAGAAGGGCCAAACCGAATGGATCGACTGGATCGGGGGCGCGTTTGAGATCCACTGGTCGGTAAATCCGCACTGGGACGGAGATTTCAAAACGCTGCCGGTGCACGCGACCACGCGGGGCGTAAAACCGTTCACGACCCGCGATGAATGGTATTTCAACATGCGTTTCCGCCCGGGCATGAAAAATGTTACGCCCATCCTCGAGGCGGTGCCGCCGGCAGACACGATGAGCCGGCCGGATGGCAAGCACTCGGGTAATCCCGCGGTGCGCGAACAGGTCGCCAAAAAGGTGCCGCAAACGGTGATGTGGACGTCGGAGAATGAGGCCGGCGGGCGTGGCTTCGGTTTTACAGGCGGGCACTTTCACGCGAGCTGGCAAAAGGATGACCAGCGCAAACTCGTCCTCAACGCGATCGTTTGGCTGGCGCACCTCGAAGTGCCGGCGGGCGGCGTGGTCTCAAGCGTGAGCGACGCGGACATGGCGGCGAATCTCGATCCGAAGCCCGCGCCGAAGAAGAAATCGTAAGGAGGCGCGGCGCGTGGGCGAGCGACCGGCCGGTTCGCCTCAGTGGCCGGTCGCGGTCGTGGGCTTGAACGCCGTCGCGAACCACACGGCGAGCATGATGAGCCCGAAGCTCACGGCGTAATTCCACGTGAGTTTTTCTTTGAGCACGAACCACGCGAACAGCGCGAAGACCGTGAGCGTGATGGCCTCTTGGATGATCTTGAGTTGGTAGCCGCTGAACTCGCCGCTCAGGTAGCCGCTGCGGTTGGCCGGGACCATCAGGCAATACTCGAAAAACGCGATGCCCCACGACACGAGGATGACGACGAAGAGGGATTTGCCTTCGAGAAACTTGAACTTCAGGTGCCCATACCAGGCGAGGGTCATGAAGACGTTGGAGGCGGTGAGGAGGAGAATGGTTTTCATGGGAAGAAGGCAGGAGCCCGTTTGCGGGCATAGTGAAACGAGGTCGCGGGTCCCGGCGAAGATTGCCCGTCAGCGGGCTCCTACCGTTGGAGCTGGTAGTAGTCGCGGAACCAGGCGACGAAGCGCCGCAGGCCCTCCTCAAGCGGGACCTTTGGCGTGTAGCCGACGGCGGCGGTCACGCGCGTGAGATCGGCGCAGGTTTCAAACATGTCGCCGGTCTGCGGCGGGAGCAGTTCGATCTGAGCTTTGCGGCCGAGGAGTTGCTCGAGCATCTGGACGAAGAGGAGCGTCTCAACGGGGCGGTGGTGGCCGAGATTGAAAATGCGCGCGGGCGGGACGGGCGCGGCGGCGGGCGGATACAGCAGGACGCGCACGATGCCGTCCACGATATCGTCGATGTAGGTGAAATCGCGGAGATTTTTGCCGTGGTTGAAGAGTTTGAGCGGCCGGCCTTCGGCGAGCGCGCGGGCGAAAAGGGTCGGTGCCATATCGGGGCGACCCCAGGGCCCGTAAACGGTGAAGAAGCGCAGGCCGGTCACGTTGAGCCCATGGGTGCGCGCGTAACTGTGCGCGAGGAGTTCGTTGGCTTTCTTGGTCGCGCCGTAAAATGACGTGGGCTGGTCGGTGTCGGCGTCTTCCCGGAATGGTGCGGTCGCGCCCGCGCCGTAGACGCTGCTGCTCGAAGCGTAGACGAGGTGCTTGGGCGGCGTGCGACGGCAGGCTTCGAGCACGCTGGTGAAACCGACCAGATTGCTGTGCGTGTAGGCGGCGGGGTTTTCCAGGCTGTAGCGCACGCCGGGTTGGGCGCCGAGGTGGACGACGTAGTCGGGTTTGAATTGGGCGGTGAGCGCGGCGAAGTTCTCGGCGTCGGCGAAATCGCTCCGGAGAAAACGGAATTTCTCGAGCGCGGCGAGTTCTCCGAGCCGGGCGTGTTTCAGCGCGACGTCGTAGTAGTCGGACAGGTGGTCGACCCCGAGCACTTCGCAGCGCTTGGTCTCGGCGAGGCGGCGGGCGACGTGGTAACCGATGAAGCCGGCGGCGCCGGTCACGAGGACTTTCATTCCGCCGAGCGATAGCGCGACCCGCGCGGCGGCGCTAGGAAAAAGACGACGGCGCCGTCATCCGCGCAAACCGGAGGCCGCGGAATTTTTCCTATGACAAAATTTCTTCGGAAAACCCCAAGAGCGGGCTTGATTGGGAAAAATCACGGCCTATGAGTTGCAGCCCGGTTGTCCGTCGCCACGTTTCCATCATGAAGATCAAAGCCTATCTCAAGCCCTCCTGCGGTTGGTCCAACGGCGTTCGTGCCGTCATGAAAAAGCACAATCTCGCCTTCGAAGACATCGATATCATCAACAACCGCGCGAACTACGCCGAGATGGTCGCCAAGTCCGGTCAGCCCCTTTCGCCCTGTGTCGAAATCGACGGCGTGATGCTGGCCGACATCTCGGGCGAGGAAGTGGAAAATTACCTGCTCAGCAACGACCTCGTGAAACCTTCCGACGCCTCCGCCGGCGCTGTGCTTAATGCCGGCTGCTCCGACGAGGAACACGCCAAAATGGCCACTAAAACCGTCCGTTTCTTCTAACGCTGAGAGCCTACCGCGCATAACTTCCGGGCCGCTCTCGCAAACGCGAGGCCGGCCCTTTTTTTGCGTAATGCGCAACTGATCCGGCTCCGATCCTGCTTCCGAAACCTTACTTTTATCCGTGAACACCGCCCACCACACCGCCACGCCCGTATCAGCCGATGAGTCCGCCGCGCCGCCACTCGCGCGTCCGCCCGGCAAACAGGGCCTCTACGATCCCTCGTTTGAGCACGATGCCTGCGGAGTCGGCTTCGTCGTCGATATGAAGGGCCGGAAATCGCACAAGATCGTCGCGGATGCGCTCCAAGTTCTTACCAATCTCGACCACCGCGGCGCCGCCGGCAGCGAGCCCAACACCGGTGACGGCGCCGGTATCTTGATTCAGATGCCGCACAAGTTCTTCACGGAAGTCTCCAAAGCCGCGCGCATCACGCTCCCTGGGGCCGGACTTTATGGTGCAGGGCTCGTTTATCTTCCGCGCAACCGCACCGTGCGCCGCAAGGTTGAGGAAGTGTTCGAACAAGTGGTGCAATCCGAGGGCCAGATGTTTCTCGGCTGGCGCACCGTGCCGACCGACAACAAGAGCCTCGGCGAGACGGCCAAGTCGTGCGAGCCGTTCATGCGTCAGGTCTTCATCGGCCGCGGTCCCGATATCGCCACCGACCTGGATTTTGAGCGCAAGCTCTACGTCATCCGCAAGCGCGCCTACAACGATATCCGCACCTCGACCATCGCCGGTTCCGAGACGTGGTATGTCGCGAGCCTGTCGATGAAGACGCTCGTCTACAAAGGCATGTTGCTGACCGAGCAGGTCGGCCACTACTTCCCCGATCTCGCGCATCCCGCGATGGAATCGGCGCTCGCGATCGTCCATTCGCGCTTTTCAACCAACACGTTCCCCAGCTGGGAGCGCGCGCATCCTTACCGCTACATCGCGCACAACGGCGAAATCAACACGCTCCGCGGCAACATCAATTGGATGCACGCCCGCCAAGCGCTTTTCGACAGCCCCGTCTTCGGCGACGACATCAATAAAATCCTGCCGATCATCAATCCGAACGGCTCCGATTCGTCGATGTTCGACAACACGCTCGAACTGCTCGTGCTCGCCGGTCGGCCGCTCGCGCACGCCGTGATGATGATGATCCCGGAGCCGTGGTCCAACCACGAGACGATGGAGGACAACCGCCGCGCGTTTTACCAATATCACTCGTGCTTGATGGAGCCATGGGACGGCCCCGCCGCCATCGCGTTTACCGACGGCATCCAGATTGGCGGCGTCCTTGACCGCAACGGTCTGCGCCCCTCGCGTTATTACATCACCAAGGACGGATTCGTCGTCGTGGCCTCCGAGGCCGGGGTGTTGCCGATACCCGCCGAGGAGATCGCCGAAAAGGGACGCGTGCAGCCGGGCAAGATGTTCCTCGTGGACACCGCGCAAGGCCGCATCATCTCCGACGAGGAGCTGAAACAGGAAATCTGCACGGCGCGTCCGTATCGCCAGTGGCTCAACGAGCACCTCGTCCACCTCAGCGATCTGCCCGACGCCCCGAAGCACGAGCAGCCCGACCACGTCACGCTCCTCCAGCGCCAGATCGCCTTCGGTTACACCAACGAGGACGAACGCATCATCCTCGCGCCGATGGCCAAAGACGGCGTCGAAGCCATCGGTTCGATGGGCAACGACGCGGCGCTCGCCGTGCTCTCCAACAAGCCGCGTCTGCTCTACGATTACTTCAAACAGCTCTTCGCGCAGGTCACCAATCCCCCGATCGACGCCATTCGCGAAGAGATCATCACGTCTTCCGAGACCCGCCTCGGTTCCGAAGGCAATTTGCTCAACCCGCAGCCGACCGCGTGCCGCCGCGTCGAGTTGAAATACCCGATTCTCACCAACGAGGAATTCGCGAAAATCCGCCGCACCGATCTGCCCGGCCTGAAGACCGCCGTGTTGCCCATACTTTTCCGCGTCGCGCGCGGCGAGAAGGGTCTCGCGAAGTCCATGGAAGAACTCTGCATGATGGCCCGCCGCCACATCGAGGAAGAGGAGGTCAACGTCCTCATCCTCTCCGACCGCGGGGTGACCAAGGAATTCGCGCCCGTGCCCGCGCTGCTCGCCGTCGCCGGCCTGCACCATTATCTCATCCGTGAGGGTCTCCGCACGCGCGCCTCGCTCGTCGTCGAAACCGGAGACGCCCGCGAGGTGCACCACTTCTCGCTGCTCATCGGTTACGGAGCGTCGGCGATCAATCCCTACGTGGCGTTCGAGACGATCGACGACATGATCAAGGAAGAGCTGATCACCGGCATCGACCACAAGACCGCGTGCAAGAACCTCGTGAAGGCGGCGTCGAAAGGCGTGGTCAAGGTCATGTCCAAGATGGGCATTTCCGCGATCCAGAGCTACCGGGGCGCACAGGTCTTCGAGGCCCTCGGGCTCAACCAGTCCGTCGTGGACCACTACTTCACCTGGACGCCCACGCGCATCGGCGGCATCGGCCTCGATGTCGTCGCCCAGGAAGTCCTTGCCCGTCACCGCGCGGCCTACCCGGACCGCACGGCCAACGCCGCCGTGCTGCCTTCCGGCGGTCAATACCAGTGGCGCAACGACGGCGAAGCCCATCTCTTCACGCCGGAGTCCATCCATCACCTTCAAAAAGCCGTCCGCACCGCGAATTTCGCGACGTTCCGCAGTTACTCGAAAATCGTCAACGAACAGGGCACCAAGCTCTGCACGTTGCGCAGTCTGCTTGAGTTCAAGGCTTCGACCGCCGTTCCGATCGAGGAAGTCGAGTCCGTCGAGGCGATCATGAAGCGCTTCAAGTCCGGCGCCATGTCCTACGGCTCCATCTCCGCCGAGGCGCACGAGACGCTCGCGATCGCGATGAACCGCATCGGCGGCAAGTCCAACACTGGCGAAGGCGGCGAAGATCCCGCGCGCTTCATCCCGATGGCCAACGGTGACTCCAAAAACTCCGCCATCAAGCAGGTCGCTTCCGGCCGCTTCGGCGTCACGAGCGAATACCTTACCAACGCCCAAGAAATCCAGATCAAGATGGCCCAGGGCGCGAAGCCCGGCGAAGGCGGCCAGTTGCCCGGCGCCAAGGTGTATCCTCCGATCGCGAAGACCCGCGGCACCACCGCCGGCGTCGGCCTCATCTCGCCACCGCCGCACCACGACATCTACTCGATCGAAGATCTCGCGGAGCTCATCCACGACCTGAAGAACGCCAACCGCCACGCGCGTGTGAGCGTGAAACTCGTCTCCGAAGTCGGCGTCGGCACCATCGCGGCCGGCGTCGCCAAGGCGCACGCCGACGTCGTTCTTATCTCCGGCTATGATGGCGGCACCGGTTCATCGCCGCAGACCTCCATCACGCACGCCGGTCTCCCGTGGGAACTCGGCCTTGCCGAGACCCACCAGACCCTCGTCTTGAACAACCTCCGCTCGCGCATCGCCGTCGAGACCGACGGCCAGCTCAAGACCGGCCGCGACGTTATCATGGCCGCATTGCTCGGCGCCGAGGAGTTCGGTTTTGCGACCGCGCCGCTGGTGGCCTCGGGCTGCATCATGATGCGCGTCTGCCACCTGAACACCTGCCCCGTGGGCGTCGCCTCCCAAGATCCACGGCTCCGCGCGAGATTTGCCGGCAAGCCCGAGCACGTCGTGAACTTCATGACGTTCATCGCCACCGAAGTCCGCGAGCTCATGGCGCAGCTCGGCTTCCGCACGATTGAAGAAATGGTCGGACGCACCGACCGTCTCGAAGCCCAGCGCGCCGTCACGCACTGGAAAGCCAAGGGCCTCGATTTCTCCAAGATCCTTTACTCGCCGGACGTCGGTCCCGAGGTCGGTCGCTTCTGCTCCATCAAGCAGGACCACGGCCTCGACAAGAGCCTCGACCTCACGACGCTACTCGGCCTCGCCCAACCGGCCATCGACCGCGGTGAAAAAGTGATCGCCGAGTTGCCGATCAAGAACGTCAACCGCGTCGTCGGCACCATCACGAGCTACGAGATCACCAAAAAACTCGGCGCCAAGGGTCTGCCCGAGGACACCATCCGCTTCCGTTTCAAGGGCTCCGCCGGCCAAAGCTTCGGCGCCTTCGTCACGCGCGGCATGACGCTCTCCATCGAGGGCGACGCGAACGACTACTTCGGCAAGGGCCTCTCCGGCGGCAAACTCATCGTTCATCCGCCGGCCAACGCCGGTTTCAAAGCCGAGGACAACATCATCATCGGCAACGTGGCCCTCTACGGCGCCACCGCCGGTGAGATCTACGTCAACGGCCGCGCCGGCGAGCGCTTCGCCGTCCGCAATTCCGGCGTCACCGCCGTGGTGGAGGGCGTGGGCGACCACGGCTGCGAGTATATGACCGGTGGCCGCGTCGTCGTGCTCGGCCCCACCGGCCGGAACTTCGCCGCCGGCATGTCGGGCGGTATCGCCTACGTGCTCGATGAGACGGGCAAGTTCGCCGAACAGGCCAACATCTCGATGGTCGGTCTCGAAAAGGTGGAGACCAAAGCCGAGATCGCCGAACTCCGGGCGATCATCGAGCGCCACGTAGGTTACACCGGCAGCGCCCGCGGCAAACAGGTGCTCGCCGCCTTCGACACGTTTGTGCCGAAATTCGTGAAGGTCCTCCCAAAGGACTACAAACGGATGCTCGCGTGTATCGAGAAAGCCGAGGCCCAAGGCCTCACCGGCGAAGAAGCCATCATGGCCGCCTTCGAAGAAAACGCCCGCGACCTCTCGCGCGTGGGCGGCAACTAAGCTGCGCCGTTTAAGCTTAAAGTTTAAGTTTAAGTCTTCGGCTCCTTCCTCACCACATAACGGCCTCACTTCGCCACCGACCTGAAGTTCAGCTCTTAATCTTAAACTTCCGTCTTCAACTTTTCTCCCATGGGCAAACCAACCGGCTTCATCGAATACCTCCGCGAACTTCCCGTCGACCGCTCGCCGCTCGAACGCACGAAGGACTGGAAGGAGTTTCACGTTCACATGGAGGAAAAGAAACTCCGCAATCAGGGCGCGCGCTGCATGAACTGCGGCGTCCCGTTCTGCCATACCGGCAAACTTGTCAGCGGCATGGCCAGCGGTTGCCCGATCAACAACCTCATCCCCGAGTGGAACGACCTCGTCTATCGCGGTCTCTGGAAGGAAGCCCTCGACCGTCTCCACAAGACCAACAATTTCCCCGAGTTCACCGGCCGCGTTTGTCCCGCGCCCTGCGAAGGTTCCTGCGTGCTCGGCATCAACAACCCCGCCGTCACGATCAAGAACATCGAGGCCGCCATCACCGACCGCGGTTGGGAAGAGGGTTGGGTATTTCCGGAGCAGCCCAAGGTCCGCACGGGCAAGAAAGTCGCTGTCATCGGCTCCGGCCCGGCCGGTCTTTCCGCCGCCGAGCAACTCAATAAGGCCGGCCACACGGTCACCGTCTTCGAGCGCGCCGACCGTCCCGGCGGCCTCCTGATGTATGGCATCCCCAACATGAAGTTGGACAAAAAGGAAGTCGTCCTCCGCCGCATCAAGTTGATGGAAGACTCCGGCATCAAATTCATCTGCAACGCCACCGTCGGTGAAAATGTCGAGGCCCAGATTTTCCTGAAAGAATACGACGCCACCGTCATCTGCACCGGTGCGACCAAGGCGCGCGATCTCCCCATCGAGGGCCGCGATTTGAAGGGCGTGCATTACGCGATGGAGTTTCTCAGCGCCAACACGAAGGCCGTCCTCAACGGCGGCGCCGATCACGCGGCGATCCACGCGCTCGGCAAGGATGTCATCGTCATCGGTGGCGGCGATACCGGCACCGACTGCGTCGGCACCTCGATGCGCCACGGCTGCAAGAGCATCGTGCAGATCGAAATCCTGCCCAAGCCTCCGCTCGAGCGCACGGCCGACAACCCGTGGCCCGAGTGGCCCAAGACCTACAAGATGGACTACGGTCAGGAAGAAGCCGCCGCGAAATTCGGCGCCGATCCCCGCATTTACCTCACGACCGTCAAAAAATTCGTCGGTGACGAGGCCGGAAAGCTGAAGGAAATCGTGACGGTCGAAATCAAGTGGGAGAAGAACGACAAAGGTCAGTTTGTCCCGAAGGAGCAGCCCGGCACGGAGAAAACGCTTCCCGCGCAACTCGTCCTTCTCGCGATGGGTTTCCTTGGGCCGGAGCAGTCGATCCTCAAAGACATCGGCGTCGAAGTGGATGGCCGCACCAACGTGAAAGCCGAGCACGAGAAATACACGACGAACGTCCCGCGCATCTTCGCTGCCGGCGACTGTCGCCGGGGTCAAAGCCTTGTGGTCTGGGCGATCAACGAAGGCCGCGGCGCGGCCCGTGAGGTCGACCGCTTCCTGATGGGTTCGACCGACCTGCCGTAAAGCGGCGGGTCAGCCGGAAACCAAGGCTCCGTCGGGTTCCTCGGTTGTCTGAGGTCGTTTGCCCGACCGTGCGAACCACGAAATGCGGACGTCCGCGGCAGTTGGAACTTCAGCGCCCGACGAGGGCGGCGCGGAGGTAGGGCTCCATCACGTCGGCTTGGCGGACGAAGCCGAGATCGTTGGGGTGGGAGCCATCGGTGGTGCCCTCGCCGTCGTCGCCGAGCAGGTTGTCGCCGGGAATGTAGGTTAGGCCGGTGACACCGGCGGCCTTGAGTTTTTCGAAGCACTCGCGCAGGGCGGCGTGGTTGGCGGTGTGGTGGGCGTCGCGCTTCGGGAGAATCCAGGAGTTGGTGTTGCGGCGGTCCTCGACGAGCACGATGGGGGTCGCGGGATGCGCGGCGCGGAGCTGGTTGACGAGCGGGATGCACTTCGCGCGCACGGCGGCGGCGTCCATGTTGGGCAGGCAGTCGATGACGAAGACGGCGGCGTCGATCTTGATGAGGAGGTCGCCCACGGCGGCGTCCATGCGACCGTTGCCGGAGAAACCGAGGTTCACGACGGGGCGATCAAAGCGGCGGCCGAGGATCGCGGTGTGCACCATGCCGGGGCGGGAGGCGCTGGCGCCGTGGTTGATCGAGGTGCCGTAAAATACGATGGGCTTGGCGGCGCGCGGTGCGAGGGGCTCGAACTTGGCGCCGGGAGACACGCCGACCGAGAGGCTTTCAACGCCGTTGTAGAGCGGGAGGTAGAGGGCGTATTCGCGCAGGCCGGGGGCGAGTTCGCCGACGATCTGTTGTTTCATGGTCTTCTTGTCGGGGCGGCTGACGCCGGCCCAACGCCACTTGCCGTTGGCGTCGCGCGCGTAGAGATCGAGGCCGCTGGCGCCGATGGGCGTCATGTTGACGCCGTTGAGCTTCTCTTTGAGCACGGTGATGTCGGCCGAGATGGCGGTGGCGTCGGTTTTGAAGCGGACCATCATGCCGGCGCTGTCGCGGCTGAGATTCCAGACGGTGGCCGTGACTTTGCCCTCGGCGCTGGCGGGAAAGCGGTCGAACCAACGTTTGCGTTCCATGTCACCGAAAGCGCGGCCCTCCGTGCCCCAGGTGGTGACGTCGTGCCACGTGAGTGAAGGCTCGGCCGACGGAGCGGGCGCTGCGGGCGGCGTGGCGGATTTCGGCGCGGGAGCGGTTTGGGCAAAACTGCCGGCGGTCAGGGCAAGGAGCAGGAGGAGGGATTTCATAGGGTAATTGATGGGCGAGGAACCACTCACGGAGTATGTCGGGCGGTTGTCCACTCCGCGCTTGGGTTGGACGGGTGGTCAGAGCGAAGCGAGATGCCAGTGACCGCAGATCGGGCAACGATAGGCGGTGCGGCCGCGTTCAACGCCGGCGAGGAGGGCGGCGTCGAGCGCGTCGCCTTGGGTGCGATACCGGCGTTTGCGGGTGCAGCTCCGGCGTTTCTGTTCGGTGGTCGGTTTTTTCATGGCGACGAAGGACCGCGGGCTTTCCGGTTGTGGGTGTGGTGGCGCGCGAAATTGCGGCGGCCGGGCTCAGAATTTCACGGTCGCGGAGAAGACGTAGGTGCGCGGGGGCTGGCTCATGTTGACGAGGGTGAGCACGCCGACATCGGAGTAGATTTTCTCAATCGGCTGTTTGTCGAAGAGGTTCTGCGTTGTGAGCTGGAGATTCCAAGTGATGCGGCGGATTTTCAGCCGGTAGCCGAGGCGGAGATCGGTGCGCAGAAAGTCGGGCTGAAAGTAGAGCCGGCGGCCGGTGCCGCCGAAATTCGCGTAACCCTGGCGAATCTCGTTTTGCCACTGGGCGCTGCCGCCGACGGAGAGGCCGGCGAGCGGTCCGCGCTCGAATTGGTAGTTGGTGTTGCCGCTGACCGTGAAGCCGGCGTTGGGCGTGGTTTTGTCGCCGGCGGCGAAGACATTGAACACGCCGTTGTTGGGCGCGACGAAGCCGAGCTGGTGCGCGGTGATGGGCAGGCCGAGCGCGCCGGTGCCGACGCCGGGCGTCGTGAGGAGCAGGGCGGCGGGGTTGGTGATCCGTCCGCTGGTCGGATCAAGCGTGGCGCGGTAGCCGGAGGCGGGATCGGTGCGAAGCATGGTGAGGGTGAGGGGCACGCGGGGGCTGGCGGGATTGCTGCGCACGGAGGGCACGAGAAGGTCGGTGAGCGAGCCGTCGGCGGCTTTGATTTTCACGTTGTCGCCGACGGCGTTGAATTGGTCGTTGTAGAAAACGGCGTGCGAGTAGCTGGAGGTGATCGTGGCGTCGTTGGTGCCGGCGCTGAAATAGACGCGCCAGCCTTTCGCGGGTTGGGCCGTGAGGACGAGTTCGACGCCGCGGGAGCGCACATCGGCCGTGGCGCCGGTGCCGCCGTTGCGGCCGTTGATGCCGGCGGGGTCGATGACGTTGCGCACGGCGGCGGGGAGCGCGAGGGCCTCGTTCTCGGAGGTGTTTTCGTAGAACGCGAGGGAGCCGGAGACGCGGCGGTTCCAAAGTTCGAACTTTAGGCCGGCCTCGGAGGAAAAGCCTTTTCCGGGTTGGGGAAAGGTGTTGTCCACGGTGGGCATGAAGGTGCCGGCGGCGGCGAAGGATTTGGAAACGTTGGCGTAGAGGCCGTAATCCGGGGTGACGTTGAAGACGACTCCGGCGAGGCCCGACTCGGCGGTGGTGTCGGTGATGTTCCGTTGCTCGTGGTCGTTGTCGAGGCGCACCTGGTCGAGGCGGACGCCGACCATGGTCTCGGCGCGGTCGCGCCACCAGTTGCCGAGCCAACTCACGTAGCCGGCGAGTTGGCGCTCGACGCGGAGGGTGAGCGGCGAGGAACCGGAGAGGCCGCGGGGATTGGCGGCGGTGGCGGGGACGGAGTTGAAAGCGGCGGTGTCGGCCCAGACGTAGCCGGCCGGCGGGGAGAGACGGTTGATGTAGGATTTTTGGATCGGGACGTAGTAGGACGGAAGGAAACGCCGGCCGAGGGAGTCGGTGCCGGCGACGAAGTTGCCCTGGGCGTCCACTTGGAAGAGGCGCTGGTTGATGAAGGTCTGCTGCTTCATGCGTTGCTCGCCGCCGACGATGAGCTGGTTGGTGGCGAAGCGACCGAGGTCGAAGGAGTAGACGCCGGCGGCCTGCACGGCCCAGATGTGCCAATAGTTGCGGGAACGGGCCGGGTTGATCTGGGTGGACCACTGGCCGTCGATGGCGTTGGGGTCGGTGGGGGCGACGAGGTTGTTCAGATTGTTGTTCGCATTGTTGAAGATGCGGACGCGTTGATAGCTCCAGGCGGCGCGGGTGGAAAAGTTTTTGGCGGGCGCGCCTTCGAGGGCGACGGTGGTGGTGTTGCCGAGTTGGCGGCGGCCGGATTCGATGCTCGTGATGGAGCGGTAGTTTTCGAACGAGACCGGTTTCCCGCCGATGATGATGCCGGAAAGGTCGCCGCCGCGGGCGAGGAGATCGTCGAGGGTTTGGCCGACACGGGGCTCGCGGAGGCTCGCGTCGCGGATCGTGGTGGCGGTGCCGCCGATGCGGGTGCGGCTGCGCTCTTCGATGTATTCGTGGTTCGCGCGAAGGGTGAAATTGCGGAAGAGGGGGCGGGCGGCGTCGAAATAGAAACCGCGGGGCTCATCGGCGAGGTTGTCCTGCCAGAACGATTGGTGCCCGGTGAGGGCGGCGAGGCGGAGACGGGTGCGGCCGAAGGACTGGTTGTAGTCGAACGTGAAGCGGCGGGTGCCGTGACTGTCGATTTGGACTCTGGCCTCGCCGAAACGGCCGGGCACGGCGCGCTTGGTGACGGTGTTGACCGCGCCGGAGGAGACGCCCTGTCCGTAGAGGAGGGCCTGCGCGCCGCGGAGGACTTCAATGCGTTCGGTGGAGAACGTGTCGCTCTTGGCGAGGGAAACGAAGCCGTTGCGCCGGCGCTCCTCTTTGCTGGTGAGGCCGCGCAGACGGAACTGCTCGGGCGACTGTGTGCCGCCGCCGGTGCTGTCGAGGGAGAAGGAGACGTTGGGGGTGAACTTCAACAGGTCCGAGACGTCGGTGGCGTCGATTTCGTCGATGAAGGTGCGCGTGTAGGCATTCATCGTCATGGGCAACGAGCGCAGGGATCGGTTGGTGCCGGTGACGCCGCTGGTGTTGAGCGACTCGTAGGAATCCTCGCGGCTCACGCTGACCTCGAAGGTCCGCAGCGTAACGGTCTCGTCCGGCGCGGTGGGAGTTTGGGCGAGGGCCGACGCGGCGAGCGCGAAGGCGGCGAGCAAGGAAGCCAAGCGGGGGTAAAGCGGGGTCATGGGGAGGTTAGGTTGAGCCGAAAATCTCACGGCGTCCCCGGCCCCGCACAAGCCTGCGGCGTGCCTTCAGCCTGGCGTTGCACCCGGACGTTGGCTCGGCCCACGCTGAGGTCATGAGCACTTCGGCGCGCCCCACGTTGATCAACCGCTTCCTTGGCCACGTCGAACGCGCCGGTAACGCCCTCCCGCATCCCGCGACGCTCTTCGTCGCCCTCGCGGGGCTGGTCGTGCTCGTCTCTTGGCTCTGCCACAGTCTGGGCGTCACCGTCACCAATCCCGCCAACGGCAAGGTCGTCGCGGCGGTCAATCTCCTCTCGGTTGAAGGCGTGCAGCGGATGATCCTCGAGGCGACGCGCAACTTCCTCGCCTATCCGCCGCTCGGCATCTCGCTCGCGTGTCTGCTCGGGATCGGCATCGCCGAATACTCCGGGCTCATGGGCGCGATGCTCCGGCTGGTGGTGCTGAAGTCTCCGGCGAAGTGGGTCACGCCGATGGTTGTTTTCGCC
>CALSBN010000083.1:0-19196 GCA_943373185.1 Opitutus sp. GAS368
CGGCGAGATCCATCTTTTCGCTTAGATTCTGCTGCTTCCATTTGAATGTCGGCGTCAGCGAATCAACCAAAACGGCTCCAGTCGGTGACATGCCACTGGGCTTGTAGCTGATTGGTTCGATGGTGGGAAAACTCAAAGTGCCCACGCAGCCGGTAAGTCCAGCCATGAGTGCAAGTAGGAAGAAGACGGTCGTCGTTTGTTTCGAGAGCATGATTTTGGGTTCAGCTAAATTCTGGAATGTGAAGAGGGAGCGGCGTTTGGTTGTGCTGATCCAAAGCCCTGTTCTGCAACTGAATTAAATGAGAATTGCGACGAACGCTATCCTAGCGCCTCACGGAGCGCCTCGATAATTTCCTCCACCGGTTCACAGCCCACGCAGAGGCGGAGGAGATCGGGATCAAGGTTGCTGGCGGACAATTCGGCGAGGCCGGCAGGAGTTGTCACGAGGTCGTAGTGCGCGAGATACATGAACGGGCAGATCAGCGTCGTGGTCATGCCGAAGCTCGGGCCTTTCGGGAGGCGGAGGCGGTCGTAGAATTTTTCCAGGCCGCCGATCTCGCGGAGGGAAAAGGTGACCATGCCGCCGGTGGCGTTTGGATGGCGGGCGAGTTTCTCGAAGTTGGCGACGCTGGCGGCGTGGCGGGCCCAGTAGACGTCTTTGACGGCAGGGTGGTTTTCCAAAAACGCGACGACGCGCGGGGTGCTGGCGTGGATTTTTTCGAGGACGTTTTCGGTGTCGGCGATCTCGTGGGCGAGGCGGGCGGCGTCGCGGGCGTAGAGGGGCTCGGCGGCGAGCGCGATGCGGCGGCGGAGCTCGGGGGCGTCGGGGCAGTCGGGGTTGACGACGGCGAGGCCGGCGGTGAGGTCGCCGACGCTGCCCGTATATTTGGTGAGGCTGGCGAGGGCGATGTCGGCGCGGGGGAGGACGTCGAGGTTATAGAGCGAGGCGGTGGAGGCGTCGATGAGGACGTGGGCGCCGTGGCGGTGAGCGAGGGCGGAGATGGCGGGGATGTCGGGGGTCTGAAGGAGCGGGTTGGTGGGCACCTCGGCGACGACGCCGGCGATGCGGGTGCCGTGGGCGGCGAAGATGCGGGCGATGGCGTCGAAATCGAGCGGGTTGCGGATGTAAACGTAGTCGGCGGGCGACGCGGTGAATTTTTTGAGGATGGCGATGGTATCGAGGTAGAACCAGCCGAGTTGAATCCAGACGGTGCGGCCGCGGCTGGCCTGCAGGTCGGCGACGGCGCGGAAGGAGGCGTAGATGGCGCTCATGCCGCAGTTGGTGAGAAAAAGATCGTCGTCGGCGACGGGCGTGGCGGTGGGCGCGAGGTCGGAGTTGAGCACGCCGCGGAGGTGGCGGCGGATCTCGGCGGGGGCGTCGCCGGCGAACGTGGCCTCAGGATAAACGGCGGGGCGGAGGCCGAGACGGACGAGGTGATCCTCGGCTTCGCGGGAGGAGAGGAAGCCGCCGAGGTTTTGCAGGTAGGTCTTGGCGAGGGCGTAAGTGGCGCTGTGGGCGGCGGGGTGAGCGACGCCGTGGAGGCCGTGGGTGTCGACAAAAAGGCGGGCGGCGGCGGGGGTGGAGGCGCCGAGGTGGGTGACGAGATTTTCGGCGATGGCGAGGGAGGAGGTGAGCCAGAGCTTTTGGCCGGCGAGAGCGGGGTTGGAGGCGACGTAGTGCGCGGCGAGCTGGAGCGCGAACGGATGGACGACGAAGCGCGGGTAGCCGGTGGCGAGTTGGCGGATGATCTCGGGGTCTTTCTCCTCGTAGCCGCGGACGGAGTGCATCGTGGGCAAGCTGCACGAAACGGCATGAGGGCTGGGCGGGATGGCGGCACCGATGGGCAGATGGGTGAAGGCGGAAGGCATGAGATGAGGGCGGAGAGATTCGGCTGGCGGACTGCGTGAGGCAAGTGGCCGATGTGACATGATCGCGGGGGTGGGGAAGGGAGCGGGCGGCCTCGTGACCTCGTCCGCTACGATTGGGAGTGGGGCGAGGGAGCGAATGGATTTGCCGGAGGCGGGGCGGGGGCGTTGAACGGCGCGGATGAAACTACTTTCTTGGAATGTAAACGGAGTGCGGGCGGCGCATGGCAAAGGCCTGCTTGATTGGATGACGGCCTCGCGGGCCGATGTGATTTTCCTGCAGGAGGTGAAGGCGCTCGAGGCCGATGTGGAGCACATCGTGTGGCCGGCGGGCTACGAGCGGGCGTGGAACGCGGCGGAGAAAAAGGGCTACAGCGGGACGGCGTTGTTTTCGCGGACCAAGCCGTTGTCGGTGGTGCGCGGGATCGGCTCGGCGGCGCATGATGCGGAGGGACGGGCGATCACGGCGGAGTTTCCGGACTGCTATGTGGTCGGCGTGTATGTGCCCAACGCGCAGCCCGAGCTGGTGCGGATCGGTTTTCGGCAGGAGTGGGACCGGGCGCTGCTCGGCCACATGAAAAAATTGGAGAAGAAAAAACCGGTGCTGTTGTGCGGCGACTTGAACGTGGCGCATGAAGAGATCGATTTGGCCCGGCCGAAGGAGAACGTGGGCAATCCGGGCTTTTCGGATCAGGAGCGCGACGGGTTCCGGGCGTTTTTGGGCGCGGGGTTTATCGACACGTTTCGCGAATTCGAAACGGGTCCGGGGCATTACAGTTGGTGGACGTATCGGGCGGGGGCTCGGGCGAACAACGTCGGCTGGCGCATCGACTACGTGCTGGCCTCGGCGTCGCTGCGGCCGCACCTGAAGCGGGCGTGGATCGAGCCGGGAGTGATGGGCAGCGACCACTGTCCGGTGGGGGTGGAGTTGAAGTTTTGAGAAGGGAATGCAGCTGAGAGCTGAGAGTTGAGAGCTGAGAGTCCGAGCACAGCGGCGCGGGTGGAAATCAGACGGCTGATGGGAGGAGATTTTTGTGGTGCGGCCGGGAGGAGAAGCGGTTGGGGTCGGTGGTGCCATGAAGACTCTCAAAAAGCTTTTGCTCGGACTGGTGGCGCTGGTCCTCGGGTTGGTGGTGGTTTCGTTTTTCATGCCCAGGACGTATCGCGTCGAACGGGCGGTGGTGATCCAGGCGAAGCCCGAGGCGGTGTTTCCGCTGTTGGCCGACTTGAAGCAATGGCCGAAGTGGGGGGTGTGGCATGAGCGCGATCCGGCGATGACCATCGCCTACTCGCCGGTCACGACGGGGGTGGGTGCGTTCAGCGATTGGAAGAGCAAGACGGAGGGTAACGGCAAGGCGACGGTGACGGCGGTCGAGCCGCTGAAGAGCGTCACTTACACGCTGGAAATGCCCGACCAAGGCATGTTGGGCGTGGGTGTGCTCGCGATGGCGCCGGGGGAAAATGGCGCGCTGCGCGTGTCGACAGCGATGACGGGCGATCTCGGGATGAATCCGATGACGCGCCTCATGGGACCTTTTTTGGACATGATGATCGGGCCGGATTTTGAGGCGGGGATGGCCAAGCTGAAGCGGGTCGCGGAGGCCGGGTCCAAGTGAACGTTTCCTCGCGGCATGGGTGGCGGTGGGCGCTGGCCGGCGCGGTGATGGCGGCGGCGGCGTGGGCTGCGGAGCCGTTCACCTTTGCTGCTCTGGGCTGCATGCCGTATGGAAAAGACAACTTCGCGGCCTACGAACGGTTGCTGGCGGAAATCAACCGCCGGCAGCCGGCGTTTACGGTGCATTGCGGCGACACCAAGAGCGGCGGCCTGCCGCCGACGGACGCGTTTCTGAAACAGGTGCACGCGTGGTTCGACTCGCTGGACGGCGCGGCGATCTACACGCCGGGCGACAACGAGTGGACCGATGTGCACCGCAAGAGCAACGGCAGCCAGGACCCGGCGGTGTGGCTCGGCAAAGTGCGGGCGGAGTATTTTTCCGAGGAAAAGAGCATGGGAAAAAAGCCCATCCCGCTCGTGACGCAGCGCCGGGAGAAGGGGTTTGAGAAATTTGTGGAGAACGCCCGGTGGACGCGGGGCGGGGTGGTGTTTGCGACGGTGCACGTCGTGGGGAGCAACAACAACGACCAGCCGGAGATTCCGGGGGCGGTGGCGGAGTTCCGGGAGCGCGACGCGGCGAACGCGGCGTGGGTGCGGGCGACGTTTGCCGAGGCAAGGGCGACGGAGGCGGCGGGGGTGGCGTTCTTTTTTCAGGCGGCGCCGTTTGCGCAGGATTTTTTGCGAAGCGGCCGGCTCTCGGGGTTCAAGCGGTTTTTGGATGTGATGGAGGCCGAGGCGCGGGCGTGGAAGAAGCCGGTGTTGCTCGTGCACGCGGACGAGCATCGCTACCGGTTCGAGGTCGGAATGAAGTTCGAGCGAGGCGCCGAACCCGTGCCGAACGTGACGCGGCTGGAGACGTATGGGGCGAACGACATCCATGGGGTGCTGGTGAAGGTGGACCCGGCGTCGGCGCGCGTTTTTGAATGTGGGCCTTTGATCGTGCCGGGCAACGGGACGCCGTCTTTGCCGAAGAAAATTTCGAACTGATGAGCCCGGTGAAATCGAAGTTGAAGATGAAGGCGAAGATGAGCGTGGCGACCGAGCTGAAGACGCTGCTGCTGCGCGAGCCGAAGCTGACGCTGGCGGTGGCGGAGAGCCTGACGGCGGGAAACGTGCAGGCGCAGATCGCGGGTGTTTCCGGGGCGTCGGGTTATTTTCTCGGGGGCGTGACGGCCTATTCCATTGAAGAGAAGGTGCGCCTGCTCGGCGTGAATCGCGCGGGCGCGAAGAAAGTGAACGGTGTCTCGGCGCGGGTGGCCGAGGAAATGGCACGGGGCGCGGCGGAGCTTTTTGGTGCCGATCTGGCGGTGGCGACGACGGGATACGCGGAGCCGAGTGCGGCGGACGGGGTGGCGTCGCCGATGGCGTGGTGGGCGATCGCGCACCGGCGGGGCCGACGCGGTGTGACGATTTTCAGCGGGCGCGTGGAGTGTCCGGGCGAGCGGAGGGTCGCGGTGCAGCAGATCGTCGCCGGAGCGGTTTTGGCGGAGCTGGCGGCGTATCTGCGGGAGCTACGAGGGTAGGCGCGGTAGAACGGAGATCAGGTCAGGGAGTTTTGGAAGAACTCGATGATTTCGCCGTTGGGGCCTTCGCAGAAGAAGATGCGGATCGGCACAGGGGCGTGGGCGTTGGTGGTCGCGATCGTGACGTCTTTCGGCTCCATCGTGATCTTGGCACCGGTGGCACGGACGAGCGCGGCGACCTCGTCGAGGCGGGCGGTGCGGAGGGCGAAGTGGATGACGGCACCGTTGGCGGCGGGCTCGTAGGCGAGGTCCTCGAAGACTTCGAGGTAGTTGCCGTCGCCGGTGTTCAGCATGACGGCGCGGTTGGGAGCGGTGCGCCAGGTGATCTTTTCGGTGAAGCCGAGGGTGGAGCAATAAAAGGCGAGGGTGCGGTCCCAGTCGCGGGTTTTGATGCAGACGTGGTGGAAGCCGGAAATCAGTGCGCTCATGCGCGCCAGTTGAAGGACGGAAGTTTAAGTTGGAAGCAGAAACCGGGAAGCACGCGGACGGGATCCCGGTATCTGGGCACAAAAAAGGGCGGGTCGGAGACCCGCCCTTTTTGAGAGGAGGCGTTCAGGGCGAGAGGCTCTGGACGAGATTCATGAGGGGCTGAACTTCGGCGGGTGGCTGGACCCAGTTGCTGTAAAGCAGCTCGGGCAGGGTGTAGCGGGTGTTGTAGAGGGTGGCATTGTCGTCGTCGTTGCGGGCGATGTAGCCGGCTTTGACGGTGGCCCCGGCGAAGAGGCCGGCGGTCTTGGTGTAGACGAGCACCGGAGCGTCGATGACTTTGTAGTCGGGGTTGTTGGCTTCGGCGGCCTTGGGCCCGATCACGGCCTTGGCGTCGACGCCGAGGCGGAAGCGTTGCTTGAAGAGCAAGCGGGCGGTCTGGTCGTCGTTGAGCACGTAGATGGTTTCGACGTCGTTGGCGCCGAGCTGGAGACCGATGCTGGTCTCGCTGGCGGAGATGAGAACGGGAAGGCTCCAGCGACCGGTGGATTGCTTTACCATGACAACGCCGTAGCCGGCCTTGACGCCGAAAATCAGGCCGGCCTTGAACTGATTGACGATCACGAGGCCCTTGGCTTGCGCGAGGATGCCCGCCGGTATCGCGGTGCGGGGATCGCGTTGGAAGGATTGGAGAATCGCCTCGCAGGATTCGACTTTGGTGACGAGATCGGCGCGCGAGGCCTTGGCAAAGGCGTGGGCGGGCGCGAGGGCAAAGAGCGCGGCGATGAGCAGAGGAAGGAGTTTTTTCACGGTGAAGAGCGAAGACTGCATGTAGGAGGAACTAAGCATGACAGGATGGGGTTGGAAAGCGTGGAGTAGGAGGAGTTCCGGCCAAGTGGGAGGGCGGCAACGACCGCCCAAGCGCCGGCGCCGGGAGAACTCACTCCAGGCCGCGATTGGCGAGCTGGTCTTCGTCCCAGCCGAAGTAGTGGCCGAGCTCGTGGAGGTAGGTGAGGCGGACTTCGTCGCGAAAGTAGCCGGGGTCGCAATCGGCGTAGTCCCAGAGGTTTTCGAGGTAGAGCAGGATCTGCGGCGGAGCGGGTTGGTCGTGGGCGAGTTCGGTGCCGTGGGGGCTGCCGGTAAAGAGGCCGAGGATGTCGGCGGGGAAACCCTCCTCGAGCAGGTCGGCGTGGGGCAGGGCCTCGTAGTGAACGGGCACGGCGGCGGCGAGCGGGCGCAGCGCGGGCGGCAGGGAACGCTGCGTGGCGGTGACCGTGCCGGCGGCGAGGGTGGTGAGCTGGTCGAGGGTCATGGCGGACGCGGAAAGACGGTTAGGGCCGGAGCTCGGTGGCGAGGTCGAGTTTTTCGAAACGTTCGCCCAGCCACCAAAGGCCGCAGGCGATCTCCGCGGCCAGCAAGGTGAGCGCGAGCAACGTGGCGAGAACGACGGCGGCCGCCGGACCGATCAGCCACTGGGAGGCGAAAATCACGAGGGCGCAGCCGAGGACCACGGGGAGCAGGGAAATCAGGATCACGAACAGTTGTCCGATCACGAAAATGAGCCGTTGGCCCATCAGCTCGATGCCACCGCCGCGGGTGCGCGTGGATTGAAACCATGCGGGGAAGAGCAGGGCGGCGGCGTTGGGAATGAGAAGTTGCAGCGTGCAGAGAGCGGGTATGACGGCGGCGACGCAGAGCCCGGCGGTGAGGCGGAAGCCGGGGGTCAGCCAACTGACCGTATCGGCGCGGGGCGCGAGCGCGAGAATCGCGGCCAGCAGGGAAAGCCACAACAGCCCGCTGAGAATCGCGATGGGGGTGAGCAATTGGCCGAGAAGAATCTGCCAGCCGGCAAGCGGGTAGGTTTTCAAGATATCGGAGTTGGGCAGATCGCTGCGCAGATCCTGGCGGGCGAGCTGGGGGCCGAGCAGCAGCGTATAGATGGCGAACACAGCGGCTATGATCGCGATGATGGCGGCGAACGGAGCCTTGCCGCCGGCGCGGATGATCCACGGCACCCCGATCATGATCGCGACGGCGCAGCCGGTCCAAACCCGCCAGTGAAACAATGCCCGGGTGCCGAGCAGATTTTTCCAAAGAAACGCCAATTCGGGCCGGCCGGGGACGCGGAGCGGGAAAGGCTCGCGGCGGGCCTTGGCGGGGGCGGAGCCGAGGCGGTAGTCGCCGGCTTGGAAGCGCGCGACCCGGGCGGCGCGTTTCTCGGCGTGGGCGACGGAGGCTTCCTCGAAGGAAACCTCAAGTCGTGAAACCCATAAATAGTGGGCGGCGAGCAACAGCGCGGCGGGGCCCAGCGCGAAGAAAAACGTGCGAACATCGGCGGCGAGAAACGGGGCCAGCAGCAGCTTGCCGGGGAAGAGCAGCCAGTGGAGCAGCCCGGTGTCGATCGTGCGGGCGATGGCGCTGAAAAACGCGCCCGGACCGAAATTGCCGGTGGGAAACGCCGGCGCGTTTTGCCAGATTGAAATCGCGGTGGCGACAATCAGGACGGAAAAACCGCCAAGGATCACGAGCCGGCGGCGCCAGACGGAGATGCCGGCATCGAAGATCCGGTTGAGGGTGAGCGCGGCGCCGGTGAAGTGGAGATTTACGACGGTCAGAACCAGCCACCAGCCGACGATGTGGGTGAGGACGTTGCCGCCCAAAAAACTCCAGCCGCGGGACAGCAGCGTGAAGAAAATCGCGGAGAGCAAAATGTGCAGCTGAGCTCCCAGCAGGCGGAAGTGGATGAGACGCCGCCGCGAAATCGGGGCGGGAAAGAGAAACGCGACCTCGGCCTCGCTGAACGTCAGGCCCTGTTTCTCCGAGGGCACGAGCCACGTGAACAGCGCGATCACCACCAAGGCGAAGGCGCCGAAGACGCTGAGCAGCGGAATGAGTTCGACGGTCGAAAGCGTGAAGGACGCGGCCGCTCCGGAGCCCGACGAAGTCGAAGGACGGCCGGCGCCGGCGAAGGGCCGGGAAAAGACAAAATAAAAATACGCCGCGCCCACGGCCGCCCCGAGCAGGTATTTGGGCTGTCGAAGCCGGCGCAGGCGGGAGAGCAGCAGGTTCTTGAGCGACGTGAGCCGCAAATAGAGCAAGGCGCCGAGCATGATCGGAAAGAGGCGGGCCCGGCGGTTCAGTTCTCCGAGCCGCCGGTGGCGCGGATGAAAATCTCTTCGAGGCTGACGCCGGTCTCGCCGTGCGCAAATTGCGCGGAGATCTCGGCGAGCGAGCCATGGGCGATCTTCTCGCCCTTTTTGAGAATCAGCACGTGGGAGCAGACCTCTTCGAGCAAATGCAGCAGGTGCGAGCTGAGAACGATGGCAGCCCCGTCGCGGGCGCGGCGGAGGATGGAGTCCTTCATCCGGCGGATGCCGAGCGGGTCGAGACCGGTGAGAGGCTCGTCGAAAAACATCACGCGCGGGGAATGCAGGAGGCCGCAGGCGATCGCGAGTTTCTGCTTCATGCCGCGCGAGAGTTCGCCGGGGAGTTGGTCGGCTTTCTCCGCGATCTCGAGCTCTTCGAGCAACGGTTGCGCGAGGGCCGCGTGGTCCGCGACGCCGTAGATGCGGGCGACAAAGTTGAGGTGCTGACGCACGGTGAGGTAATCGAAAAGACGCGGTTCGTCGGGAAAGAAGGCGAGCAGGCGTTTGGCCGCGACGGGTTCGGCGGCGAGGTCGATGCCGCCGATGCGCACCGTGCCGCCGCTCGGCGGGATGATGCCGGCCAGGCTGCGCAGCGTGCTCGTCTTGCCGGCGCCGTTGGGCCCGACGAGGCCGAGGACCTCGCCCGGTTGCACGGTGAACGACAGATCACGCACCGCGGTGAAATCGCCGTAGCGCTTGGAGAGAGCCGAAACTTCGATCATGGCCGGCGACGCTGCGGGGCTTCGACGGACGCCGCAAGCCCGGCGCGGACGACGCGTAACCGGAAGAAACTCCCGGCGTCTTGGTGGCATCGGACACAACGTCCGACTTTAAACCTCAAAAACTAATCATCGTGAAAACCACCGTTAAACTCGTGTTCGCACTTCTCACCCTCGGCCTCGCCGTCGCCGCGCCTTTGGCGCAGGCCAAAGAAAAGCCGGAAAAAGTCGCCCAAGCGGGCCAGCGGATGAAGGGCGCGGTCGATGAGCACGACAAGATGCTCACCGAGAAATTGAAACTCACCGCGGAACAGCAGACGAAGCTCGCGACGATCCGCAAGGAGCAGGCCGCCGGAATGAAGGCCAATCGGGGCGACCGCGCCAAGATGGCCGAGGTCGTAAAGACCGGCCGGGATCAGATCCGCGCGATGCTGACGCCCGAGCAGCAGACCACGTTTGAATCGATCAAACCCGAAGGCCGCGAAGGCAAGAAGGGCAGGAAAGGTAAGAAGGAAGACGCTTCCTGAGTGATCGACGCAGAACGCTTCCGAACCAAATTTGTCCAGATCAGTCCCCAATCATAAACATTACGATCCTATGAAATCATCCCTTCGTTCCTTTATCGGAGTGCTCGCCCTCGGCGCCGCGCTCCTGCCAGTTGTATCCGTTGCCCAGGATGGGCCCCCGCCGGCGGAAAAGCGCGGTGGTCCCGGCGGCGGTCGGATGGGGCCCGAGCAAATGATGGCCCGGCTCGATGAAGCCGTGACTCTTACCGCCGAGCAAAAGACGAAAATCACCGCGATCTACAAGGAGCAGATGGCGGCGATGCAGGCGATTCCCCAAGAGGAGCGCCGCGAGAAAATGCGCGAGTCGATGGCGGCCACGCGGGAGAAAGTTCGCGCGGTGCTCACTCCCGAACAGATGAAGAAATTCGACGCGATGCCGGCGCCGGGCCGGGGCGGCCCCGGTGGACCCGGCGGTCCGGGCGGCGAGAAGAAGAAAAAACAGAATTGATCGTCGCGTCCGGCGAGCGAGCCGTCGTCTGCCTTTTGGCGGACGGCGGTTTTTTCTTTTCGACTCGGCGGAGGCGGCGGGGCGGCCCAAGGTGCGGAGATGGCGGCGCAAAAACGCATCGTGGTGGTGGGCGGCGGGGCGGCGGGATTTTTCGCGGCCATCACGGCGGCGGAGACGTTGCGAATAGCCGCCGCCGAGGGGCAAGGCGCGGGCGGCACGGTGATGTTATATGAAGTGACGGCGCATTTGTTGGCGAAGGTGCGCATCTCCGGCGGCGGGCGGTGCAACGTGACGCACGCTTGTTTCGAGCCGCGCGAGCTGGTGAAAAAATACCCGCGCGGCGGGCGCGAGTTGATCGGGGCGTTTTCGCGGTTTCAGCCGCGCGACACGGTGGCGTGGTTTGCGGAGCGGGGCGTGGAGCTGAAAACCGAGAGCGACGGGCGGATGTTTCCCGTGACGGATGATTCGGCGACGATCGTGGAGTGTCTGCAGCGGGCGGCGGCGGATGCGGGGGTGCGGGTGGTGACGGGCGTGGGGGTGAGAAATTTGAGCAAGGACGCGGAGGGCTTTGAGATTGAGCTCACGACGGGCGAAAGAATCCCGGCGGACCGGGTGTTGATCGCGACCGGCGGCAACAAATCTTCGGCGGGATTGGCGGTGGCGCGGGGGTTGGGGCACGAGATCGAGGCGGCGGTGCCGTCGTTGTTCACGTTTAACATCGCGAAGGATGCACGGCTGGAGGGGCTGGCGGGGGTTGCGGTCGAGCGCGTCGAGACGAGTGTGCGAGGCATGAAGTTGAAGGAGTGCGGGCCGTTGTTGGTGACGCATTGGGGTGTGAGCGGTCCGGGGATTTTGAAACTTTCGGCGTGGGGCGCGCGGGAACTGGCGGTGATGGATTACAAATTCACGCTCGTGGTGAATTTCGCGCCGGAGCACTCGCGGGAGACGCTGGCGAAGGAGTTGGCGGCGGCGCGGGAGAAAAATCTGAAGAAGCAAGTGACGACGTGGAGTCCGGTGGCGGGGATGCCGCAGCGGTTTTGGGAGCGCTTGGTGGTGGCGGCGGGAATCGGGGCGACGACGCCGTGGACGAATGTCGGCAATGCGGGAATCGCGGCGTTGGCGGCCCAGGTGTGCGCGGCGGAGTTTGCGGTGAGCGGGAAGAGCACGAACAAGGACGAGTTTGTGACGTGTGGAGGCGTGCGGTTGCGCGAGGTGGAATTTCGCACGATGGAGAGCAGGATTTGCCCGGGGCTGCATTTCGCCGGCGAGGTGCTCGACATCGACGGGGTGACGGGTGGGTTCAATTTCCAGGCGGCGTGGACAACGGGGTGGCTGGCGGGACGGGCGATGGCGGGGGTAGATAAGTGAACGAAGGAAGAAGGTTTCTCTTGGAGTCGCTCGTCGAGAGTTCACGCTAATTTCTGCACATGCTCCTCGGGATTTTTTCGATTGGATATCTCGCGATTGGAATTATCACGGCTTTGGTAATTTTTGTTTCGGATCTGACGAAGAAGAAATCTCGCGGGCTCGGCGTTTTGCTCGATATCGCCAGCTTGCACGTGTTTGGGTTTGTGATCTTTGCCGCCCTATGGCCGCTTTGGTTGGCGATTCTTTGGCACGGTGAAGAAGTGGAAGAAAACTCCGGCCAAAAAGTTCCTGATAAGACCCAATCTGTAGACAAAGACCCTAAAGACTAAGATTAGGAGTTGAGGCTAGATGCACGACGAGTTTCCGAATTTAGTGATACTCGTTCGCGTATGACCTCCTACTGGCAACTCCTGCAGCTGATTCTCCCCGTCTTTGCGTTGATCGCCATCGGCGTGGTGGTGCGGCGGGTGCACTGGATCGAGGGGGAGGCGGAGTCGAGTTTGCTGAAGCTCGTCGTGAACGTGCTGTTTCCCTGTCTCATTTTCGAGTCGATCACGGGGAACGCCGCGTTGCAGGACGCGAAGAATGTGTTGGTGCCGCCTCTGATGGGTTTTGTGGTCACGGCGGGGGGATTTCTCTTGGCCCGCGCGATCGGAAAGGCGGCGGGACTCACGGTGGGCACGGGGTTGCGGACATTTGCGCTCGCCGTCGGGATCGCGAACTACGGCTACTTGCCAATGCCGATCATGGCGGGGATTTGGGGGCCGGAAAGCCGGGGTGTGTTGTTGGTGCATAACGTCGGCGTCGAGGCGGCTCTCTGGACGGTGGGCGTGCTCGTGTTGAATGGGCTCTCGCCGCGCGACGGTTGGCGAAAGCTGCTGAATCCGATCATGGTCACGCTGGTGGTGGCGGTGGTGTTGAATCTCGCGGGGGTGGCGCCGCTCTTGCCGAAAATTTTCACCGACCTCGTCCACTCGCTGGCGGTGTGCGCGATCCCGCTGGGCATTTTGATGACCGGGGTGAGCCTCGCAAACTACCTCGGCGATGTGCGGGCGCTGGTGCAACCGAAGATCACGCTGCTGGCGTGCGTGGTGCGCTTGGGGATTTTCCCGGTGTTGATTTTGGCGGCGGCGAAGTGGTTGCCGCTCTCGATTGAACTGAAGCGTGTGCTGGTGGTGCAGGCGGCGATGCCGGCCGGCGTGATGCCGATCATCATCGCGCGGCACTATGGCGGTCAGCCGCTGACGGCCGTTCAAATCGTGCTCGGAACGACGGTGCTCGCGCTGTTGACGATCCCGCTGTGGCTGCGGCTGGGGTTGGCGTGGGTGGGGGTTTAATCTTCCACGGCCAGTTCCTTGCGGAATTTTTCACTGACTCGGCCGTTGTTGCGGCGGTCGGCACGGGCGCGGGAGCGTTCGCGGAGCATCCGGTCGAGGCGGTCGGAGAGCAGGTCGAGGGATTTGTAGGCGTCGTCGGAGCGGACGCTGGCGATGAGATCGGGGCCGCCGATTTCGATGTGGCCCTTGGCGGCGAACTCGTCGCCGACCCCGCGGGTGTGATCGTGTTCGAGGTCGATGCGCACGCGGACGAGGTGGTCGTTGTGGCGGAGCAGACGCTCGGCGACGCCGAGGGCGTGGTCGCGCAGGGCCGGGGTGATCTCGAGGTGAACCCCTCGGACGATCACTTTGTCGGAGAGATCGGCGGGGGCGGCAGTGCGGGTGGGGTTAGAGGTGACTTTGAGTTTCATGCGTTGGGTTCGACGCGTGATTCCGCGGGATGTTCGGTGGAAAAACCGCCAACGATTCCGAGTCCGAGAAACTGAGTTCAGCGGCCGTCGTAAAGGGCGGAGAGGCGGTGCCAGGTCTCGTGCGGCGCGCCGGCGGCCGGGGCGGCGGGTGGGCGGTCGCGGGTGAAATGGCGGAGGCGGATCGTGGCGGATTTCATCTTGTGGCGACTTGTCAAATTACGACTCGACAAGTTTTCGCACGAAGAAAGCCCAATCGATGATGGGACAGCTTTGCCTCCGTCGATAACCGGGCAAGATAGCTCTGATTGTCCTTCTGGGCGAAATGGAATGCGCCGGTAGACACCGGATTGTAGATTCCTTTGAAAAGAACGTTCTAGATGCAGAACTGCCCAAATTTTCCGAGCGAGGCTTATGACTTTGCTTCACTAGAGTTCTGTCTCTTAGCTTTGAGGCATCATGATTACCCGGTTTTGCATTTCGAATTTCAAGCGACTGGGTTCGGCGGAAATCGAGTTGGGCGGCAACGTGGTTTTCATCGGGCCGAACAACTCGGGGAAGTCGAGTGCGCTCCAGGCTCTCACGTTGTGGGACGCGGGTTGGCGGCGATGGGCGGAGAAACGTGGCGACGGTGCGCCGGGAAAACGTCCCGGGGTCACAATCAACCGGCGTGACCTTTATGCGATTCCCGTGCCTTCCGCGCGACTTCTGTGGCGTGACCTTCATACGCATGAGACTATCGACAGGCCCGAAGGCGGAAAGAAGACGGCCAACATCTACATCACCCTCACGGCCGAAGGGGTGGAGGGGGACAAGCCGTGGGTGTGCGCGATGGAATTCTACTATGCGAACGAGGAATCGTTTTACTGCCGTTTGCAGGGCACGGGTGACGGCCTGTTGCCAGAGGCCGTATACAAACATCCTGTCGTTTTTCTTCCGCCGATGTCGGGTTTGGCTGATAGGGAATTTCGGAAGGAGACCGGCGAAATCAATGTGCTGATCGGCCAAGGCCAAACCGCACAAGTTCTAAGGAACCTCTGCTGGCAGCTTCACTCGAAAGTTGATACACTGCCGTGGCAATCGTTGGTTGCGCACATCCGGCGGCTGTTTCACATTGAGATGCTAGCACCGCAGTATTTCCCGGAGAACAGCAGTTTGACCCTCGAATACCGCGAAGCATCCGGCGTAACTCTCGACATCTCGGCTTCCGGTCGTGGCTGCCAGCAGGTCTTGTTGCTACTGAGTTTTCTGCTGGCCCATCCGGGAGCGATTCTGTTGCTCGACGAGCCTGACGCTCATCTGGAGATTCTTCGTCAGCGGGACGTCTATAATTTGCTCACTGAGGTGGCCGCTGCCCAGGGCTCGCAGGTTATCGCGGCGAGTCATTCGATCACGGTGATGCAGGAGGCCAGTGAGCGGGATGTGCTTGTCGCCTTCCTAGGAAAACCGCACCGCGTCGATACCCGATCTCGGCAAAACCAAGTCAAGAAGGCCTTGGAAAGCATTCCAATTGCCGACTTCTATCAGGCGGAACAGCGAGGCTGGACGCTATATGTAGAAGGTCCCACAGATCTGGCGATCTTGAGAAAATTGGCGATCCGTCTTCAGCATCCTGCGCAAGAGGTGCTCCAAGGCAGAGTCCCCGTCATCTATCTGGGAAATAACAAACCGGGAGAGGCGCGAAATCACTTCGACGCACTCAAGGAAGCGAAGGCCGACTTGGTCGCGCTGGCGTTGTTTGACCGGCTCCCAAATCCGTCAACGGAACTGATCGAGATCGGCCCATTTCAAGAGCGGATGTGGTCTCGGCGCGAAATTGAAAACTACCTCGTTACGCCGACGAGTTTGCGCGCCTACGTGCAGCAAGGTCTGCGTGACGATGACTTGCTCGAGCAGGCCGAGCGGAAGACGCGTGTCGAGATTCTCGACGTTTGCGTGGCGGAACTCGTCAACGCCTTGCAAATCGCCAATCGCCCCGATCCCTGGGGACCCGACATAAAGGTGACCGATGAATTTCTCGATCCTCTGTTCAAGAATTTTTACACTCGTCTCGGCACACCGCAAAAAACATTCAAGCGGGACTATCACGGTATGGCCGATGTCATCCCGCTCGGGGAGATCGACCCAGAGGTGAAAGCGATGCTCGACCGTATTGCCGAGACGGCCAATCGCGCGAAGCCGGTGGGCTGATCTGACACGCCGCGCTCGGCAGCGCAAGGCACGAGCCGACGTCGGCCCGGCTCAGCGCTTTTTATTTAAGGCGGCGGCGAACCAGTCGTTGTTCACGGGCGCGGCGGCGCGAGGTGCCGCGGGGGCTGCGGACGGACGGGGGCTCCCGTTGCCGAAGGTCGCGCGCGGAGCGCCCGGGCCGTTCTGGGTCTTGGGGCCGATCACGGGGTTGCTGCGCATCGAGAGCGCGATGCGTTGGCGGGGAAGATCGACCTCGGTAACCGTGACGGAAACCTTCTGGCCGGGCTTCACCACGGCCGCGGGCTCTTTCACGAAGCTGTCGGCGAGCTGGCTGACGTGGACGAGCCCGTCTTGGTGGACACCGATGTCCACGAACGCGCCGAACGCGGTGACGTTGGTGACGATGCCGGGGAGCTTCATGCCGGGCTTGAGGTCCTCGGGTTTGTGGACGCTGGCCTCGAAAGCAAAGACTTCGAATTTCTCGCGCGGGTCGCGGCCGGGTTTGGCGAGTTCGGCGACGATGTCGGTGAGGGTGGGCAGACCGACGTCGGCGGTGACGTAGTTTTCCAATTTGATTTTCGAACGGGCGAGGCCGTCGCGGATGAGATCGGGCACGGTGACGCCGAGGTCGGCGGCCATTTTCTCGACGAGGGCGTAGCGCTCGGGATGGACGGCGCAGGTGTCGAGCGGGTGGGCGGCGTCGCGGATGCGGAGGAAGCCGGCCGCCTGCTCGAAGGCTTTGGGGCCGAGGCGCGGGACGGATTTCAGCTCGGAGCGGGATTTGAACGGTCCGTTTTCGTTGCGGTGGGCGACGATGGCGGCGGCGGTGGTGGCGTTGAGACCGGAGACGTAGCTGAGCAGCTGTTTCGACGCGGTGTTGAGTTCGACGCCGACGCCGTTGACGGAGCTGACGACGGTGTCGTCGAGGGAGCGCTTGAGGGCGGACTGGTCGACGTCGTGCTGGTATTGGCCGACGCCGATGGATTTCGGGTCGAGTTTCACGAGTTCGGCGAGCGGGTCCATGAGGCGTCGGCCGATGGAGACGGCGCCGCGCACGGTGAGATCGTGGTCCGGGAATTCTTCGCGGGCGACGTCGCTGGCGGAGTAGATCGAGGCGCCGGATTCGTTCACCATCACGATGGGAATCGAAGCGGGCAGGCCGAGGGTGCGGACGAAAGACTCGGTCTCGCGGCCGCCGGTGCCGTTGCCGATGGCGACGGCTTCGACTTTGAAGAACTTCACGAAGCCGAGGAGCTTCTCCTTGGCATCGGCCTCCATGCGGTCGGGGAAAACGACGTCGTTGTGGAGCAGCTTTCCCTGGCGATCGAGGAGGACGACTTTGCAACCGGTGCGGATGCCGGGATCGATGGCGAGGACGGCGCGCTGGCCGAGGGGAGCGGCGAGGAGGAGTTCGCGCAGGTTTGAGGCGAAGACCTTGATGCCCTCGGCGTCGGCGCGCTTTTTGGATTCGAGGCGCATCTCGGTCTCCATCGCGGGGCAGAGGAGACGTTTGCAGGCGTCTTGGACGGCGAGACGGACCTGGGCGGAGGCGGCGTTTTTGGTTTTGGCGAAGAGCGGTTCCACCTCGGCGGGCGCGGTGGCCTCGTCGGGGAGTTGCACGCGCATCATGAGAAACAGCTCTTTCTCGCCGCGGCGCATGGCGAGGACGCGGTGGGACGGGGCTTTGGCGAGGGGCTCGCTCCACTCGAAGTAGTCTTTGAACTTTGCGGCTTCGGGCGCGGTGTCTTTGCCGAGAAGAACCTTGGAGGAGACGATGGCGTCGCGCTGGTAGATGACGCGGAGACGGGCGCGGGCGTCTTTGTCGTCGCTGACGCGCTCGGCGATGATGTCGCGGGCGCCGGCGAGGGCCTCGGCGGAGTTTTCGATTTTCGACTTCTGGTTTTTACCGTCGTCCGCGGTGTATTCGTGACCGACGAGTTTTTCGGCCTCGGCGATGGGGTCGGTGGTGTCGGCCTGGGCAAAGATGAGGTCGGCGAGGGGCTCGAGGCCCTTTTCTTTGGCGATGGTGGCTCGGGTGCGTTTTTTGGGCCGGAATGGCAGATAGATGTCCTCGAGGACGGTGAGCGAATCGGCGGCGTTGACGGCTTTTTCGAGGGCGGGAGAGAGGAGGTTGCGTTCCTTGAGCGAGGCGAGGATGGAGGCGCGGCGTTCGTCGATGGCGCGCATTTGCTCGAGGCGGTCGCGGATGGCGGTGATCTGGACCTCGTCGAGTTCGCCGGTGGCTTCTTTGCGGTAGCGGGCGATGAACGGCACGGTGGCGCCCTCGGCGAAGAGTTGGGCGGTGGCGGCGACTTGGTGGACCTTGAGGTTGAGTTCCTGCGTGACGCGGAGGACGTGGTCGGGGTTGGGCAATTCCATTGGTTTTTGAAAAAGAGAGCCGAGCAGAGAGGGCGGCGAGGTGCGGGCAACCACGAAAGTGACGGGACGCGAAGAAGAAACTCCGGGGGTTGTCAGAGCCGTTGAAATCTGCCGGGTTTGGGACGCTTGAAGACCGATTCCATGGACTCGTGTTGCGCGCCCGGGCGCCCAAAAACCACCGCGGCCGTCGCGGCGGCGGTGCCGAAGCCAGAGGTATCGCCGGCGGCGGGTTCGACGACGGGCATGGCCCTGATTCCGGCGGGCGAGTTCCGGATGGGGACGGATGGCGACTACGGATTTCCGCTCGACGGCGAAGGCCCGAGCCATGCGGTGAGGTTGGCGGCATTCCATCTCGACGCGACGTGCGTGACGAACGAGCAATTCAACGCGTTTGTGAACGCGACGGGGCACAAGACCGAGAGCGAGCGCTTCGGTTGGAGCTTTGTTTTTTTCGGGCACCTTTCGGCCAAGCAACAGGCGACGGCAGTGCGGCTGCGAGTGTCGGGGAGCGAGTGGTGGTGTCGGGTCGATGGCGCGACGTGGCGGCATCCGGAAGGCCCGGAATCGAACATCAAGAAGCGTTGGACCCACCCGGTGGTGCAGGTGTCGTGGAGCGATGCGCTCGCCTACGCAACGTGGGCGGGCAAACGCCTGCCGACCGAAGCCGAGTGGGAATATGCCGCGCGGGGCGGGCTCGCGCAAAAACGATTCCCCTGGGGCGACGAGCTGGAGCCGGAGGGACGTCACCGCATGAACGTCTGGCAAGGGGTGTTTCCGACCGTGAACACCGAGGCCGACGGACATTTCGGCCCGGCCCCGGCGAAGAGTTACCGAGCCAACGGCTACGGCCTTTATCAAATGACAGGCAATGTGTGGGAGTGGTGCGCGGATTGGTTCGACGTGGCCACCTACCGGCACAACGCGCGCAGGCAGCCCTGCGTGAATCCGACCGGCCCGACAATCGGGGAGCGTCGGGTCATGCGCGGCGGCAGTTACCTGTGCCATGCGAGTTATTGTAACCGCTACCGCACGGATGCGCGCAGCAGCAACACGCCCGAGAGCGCGACCACGAATCTCGGCTTCCGGTGTGCGCGTGACGCGGCTTGATCGGGACCGGCAGACCGTTTTCGCTCACGCTTCTCCCCATCCAAACTTCATGTCCGCCATCAACACGTTTCTCCTCCAGAACAATCTGCGCATCGCGAC
>CALSBN010000084.1:0-19047 GCA_943373185.1 Opitutus sp. GAS368
CCGACCTGCAACGGATCAAGGTCCAGCTCGGCACCGCTCAGGCCCAAGTCGACCGCTACCGCACGCTCAACGAGGGCGCGCTCGTTTCGCAGGAGCAGTTCCAATCCATCGCCGACTCCGCCCGCGCCCTCCAGTCCCAGCAACTCGCCAGCGAGTCCGCCGCCGCCAATGCCCGTCTCCAACTCGAATACTGCCTGATCCGGGCGCCCCTCGACGGCCGCACCGGCAACGTAACCGTTCACGAAGGCGATCTGATCCGCGGCAACGACTCGGCCGGCCAGCTCGTCACCGTGCATCAAATCAGCCCGATCAACGTCACCTTCAGCGTGCCGCAGCAATACTTCGGCTCGCTCGTCCAATACCGCTCCCAGGGTGCGCTCAAGATCAAGGTGACCCCGCCCGGCCCCGACGACCGCCCCGAGGAAGGCGAACTCACGTTCATGGACAACACCGTTGATCCGTCCACCGGCACTTTGAAACTCAAAGGCACGTTCCCCAATCCCAAGCAGCGCCTCTGGCCCGGGCAATTTGCCACCGTTACGCTCACCTTGGCCGCACCCGAAGTTCTCACGGTCGCCAGCAGCGCCCTGCAAACTTCCCAAGCCGGGCAACATGTCTTCGTCATCAAAGATGACAAAACCGCCGTGCTTCGTCCGGTCACCGTCGAGCGTCTCGCCGGACCCTTGGCCGTCATTGCCAAGGGCGTCGCCGAAGGCGAAACCATCGTCACCGACGGTCAACTTCGCGTGATTCCCGGCCGCCCGGTCGAGATCAAGACCGCCGGTGCTCCCTCCGGCGGAAAGTCCGGCAAAGGCTCCAAAACCGGCGACGACAAAGCCAAGGGCAAAGCCCCCGGCCCTGCCACCCCCGCCGCCACGTCCACGAAGGAGAAAAAAGCGCAATGAACATTCCCGAACACTTCATCCGCCGGCCGGTGATGACGACGCTCGTCACCTCTGCGATCACGCTCTTCGGCTGGATGGCCTACGAGCGCCTCCCCGTCAGCGATCTGCCCAACGTCGACTTCCCCACGATTTCCGTCTCGGCCAGCCTCCCCGGCGCGAGCCCCGAGACGATGGCCGCTTCCGTCGCCACCCCGCTCGAGCAACAGTTCTCCAGCATCGCCGGCATCGAATCGATGACCTCGACCAGCTCTCTCGGGAGCACCTCGGTCACGATGCAGTTCACCCTCGACCGCAACATCGATGGCGCCGCCCAAGACGTGCAATCCGCCATCGCCGCCGTCCAGCGCCGGCTGCCGCAGGACATGCCCAGCCCGCCGTCATTCCGGAAGTCCAACCCCAACGACGACTCGATTCTCCTGCTCGCCCTCTCCTCCAAGACTCTCGCCCTCTCCGAGATCAACGAACTCGCCGAGACCGTTCTCGCCCAGCGCATCTCCACCGTCGACGGCGTCTCCCAGGTCAACGTCTTCGGCGCCCAGAAATACGCCGTCCGCGTCCGGGTCGATCCCCGCGCCCTCGCCTCCCGGAGCATCGGCATCGACGAGGTCCGCACCGCCCTCAGCACCAACAACGTCAACCTCCCCGCCGGCGTGATCGACGGTGCCTCAAAGGCCACCACCCTTCTCGCTACCGGCCAGCTGAAAGACGCCGCCGGCTTCCGCAACGTGATCGTGACCTACCGCAACGGCGCCGCCGTGCGCCTCGGCGACGTCGCCCAGGTCACCGACAGCGTTGAAAATGAAAAGTCCGTCAGCTGGTTCGATCCGCGCTTCATCAACGGCGTCGAAGACCCGGAGTTCGCCGCCGGCACCAAAGAGACCCGGGCCATCGTGCTTTCCATCCAACGCCAGCCCGGCACCAACACGATCAAGGTCGTCGATGGCATCAAGGAACTCCTGCCCGCGTTTCGGGCGCAATTGCCCGCGACGGTCGACCTCGAAGTGGTCGTGGACCGATCGACTTCCATCCGTCACTCCGTCGACGATGTGAAGTTCACCTTGGTCCTCGCGATCATTTTGGTCGTGCTGGTGATCTTCCTCTTCCTGCGCGCGCTCTCGGCCACGATCATTCCGAGCATCGCGATGCCCATCGCCATCATCGGCACCTTTGCGGTGATGTATTTCTTCGGTTTCAGCATCAACAACGTCACCCTGCTCGCCCTCACGCTCTCCGTCGGCTTCGTCGTGGACGACGCGATCGTGATGCTCGAAAACATCGTCCGCCACATCGAGAAGGGCGAATCGGTCGTCGCCGCCTCCCTGCGCGGCTCGCGCGAAATCGGCTTCACGATCGTTTCGATGACCATCTCCCTGGTCGCGGTCTTCATTCCCGTGCTCTTCATGGGCGGCGTCTTGGGCCGTTTGCTCCACGAGTTCGCCATCACCATCTCGGCCGCCATCCTCGTCTCGGGCTTTGTTTCCCTCACCTTGATTCCGATGCTCTGCAGCCGGTTTCTCAAGCCCGTCGACCACGCGAAGCAGCACGGAAGAGTCTACGCGGCCACCGAGCGGGTTTTCCAGTGGAGCGTCGATTTCTACGAGCGCACCCTGCGTTACTCGCTCCGCCGCCGCGTGCTCACCATGGGCGTCGCTCTCGCCACCGTCGGTCTCACGCTTTGGTTGATCGTCATCATCCCGAAGGGCTTCATTCCCACCGAGGACACGGGCCGCATCCAGGTCATCGTCGAAGCCGCCCAAGACACGTCCTTCGAGGCGATGACCGGCTACCAGCGCAAGGTCATGGCCGCCATCAAGGCCAACCCCGGCGTGCGCGACATCATCGCATTCACCGGCTCGTTCGGCCGGGGCGGCGGCGCCAGCAACACTGGACGCATGTTTGTCGGACTGGTCGATACCGACCGCTTATCCGCCGCTGAAATCGCCCAACAACTCCGCGCCGCCACCGCCGGGATTCCCGGCGTTCGCGTCTTCCCGACCGTGCCTCCCAGCATACGTCTCGGCTCGCGCGGTTCTTCCTCGGTTTATCAATACACGCTTTACGGCACCGATTTGCAGGAACTCTACCGCACCACCCCGCTGGTCTTGGAACGCGTGCGCGAAGTGCCCGGAATCATCGATGTCAGCTCCGACCTGCAGATCACCAGTCCGCAGCTGATCATCGACATCGACCGCGACAAAACGTCCTCGCTCGGCCTCAACGCCCAGCAAGTTCAAGAGGCCCTCTACAGCGCGTTTGGCTCACGGCAGGTTTCCACGATCTACACGTCCACCAACCAATACGCCGTCATTCTTGAACTGGAGGAGAAATACCTCCGCGACCCCGCTTCGCTCGCCCTGCTCTACTTGCGCAACCGCGAGGGCAAACTCATCCCGCTGGAGGCCGTCGCCAAGCTGCGCCCCTCCGTCGGCCCGCTCACCGTCGCCCACCTCGGCCAAGTGCCCGCCGTCACGATCAGCTTCAACCTCAAGCCCGAGCTCGCCCTCAGCCAGGCCACGGAAGAGATCGAGAAGATCGCGCGCGAGATCCTGCCCGCCACCGTCAGCGGCACGTTTCAAGGCACCGCCGCGGCCTTCACCAGCTCGCTGCAAGGGCTCGGGCTCACTCTCATAATCGCCGTGCTCGTGATCTACTTGGTGCTCGGCATTCTTTACGAGGACTTCGTCCACCCGGTCACGATTCTCTCCGGCCTGCCCGCCGCCACGTTTGGCGCACTCGTCACCCTCCTCGCGTTCGGCCAAGAGCTGAACATGTATGGCTACGTCGGCCTGATTATGCTCATCGGGATCGTGAAGAAGAACGCCATCATGATGATCGATTTCGCTCTCGATGCCCGCCGCCAACACGGCAAATCCGCCGAGGATGCCATCTTTGAAGCCTGCATCGTGCGCTTCCGCCCGATCATGATGACGACGTTTGCGGCCATCGCCGGCACCTTGCCTATCGCCCTCGGGTGGGGCGCCGGCGCCGATGCCCGCCGCACTCTTGGACTTGCCGTCGTCGGCGGCCTCGTCGTCTCGCAGATCCTCACCCTCTACATCACGCCCGTGTTTTATCTCTACATGGAACGCTTCTCGAAGCACCTCACGCCCAAGCCCGTCACCGAGACCGAGGATTCGTCGACCGCGCTTCCCCAGCCCGCGTTCTTGGGCAAATAACCGCCGTCCGACGTCTTGCCGGCGGAGTGCAGCCCGCCGGCATTTTGCCGCCGCGCCTCACCAGCGCATGTGCACGCCAAGGTGGAAATATCCGCCGCTCGGTCCCTCCGGCGGCAACAGCGCGAGCGCCACACTGGTCTTGGCCCCGTCGGCGATCTCCAGCGCCGCACCTGCGCCGCCCATGTCTGTCTTGACCCAACCCGGATGCGCCGAGTTCACCTTGATCGCCGTGCCCTTCAACTCCTGCGCGAGTTCGACGGTAAACATGTTCACGGCCGCCTTCGAAGCATCATAGCCCAGCAACCGCGCCGGATAGATCGGCGAGTTCGCATCCCCGTGCTCCGTGAGAGAGCCGAGGATCGACGAGAGATTCACGATCCGCCCGGCCTCCGACTTTTTCAGCAACGGCAAAAATGCCTGGGTCACTGCCACCAGCCCGAAAAAATTCGTGTCGAACGTCGCCCGCAACGAAGCCTGCGTCACCGTGCTCGGCCCCGTTTCCGTTGCGTAGTCGAGCACGCCCGCATTGTTCACCAAAATATCCAGCCGGCCAAATTCCTGTTCCACCCGCACCGCGGCCGCCCGGATCGATCCTTCGTCCGTCACCGTCAGGTCCAACGCGCGCGCGTCGATCCCTTCCGCTTTGAGCTGTGCCGCCGCCAGCGCACCCCGGCCCGCATCGCGCGAGCCGAGCAGCACCGTGATGCCTTGGCGCCCGAGTTGCCGGGCCGCTTCGAGACCGATGCCCTTGTTGGCGCCGGTGATGAGAGCGATTTTTGAAGTCATGGTGATCTGAGGAAGGTCGGAAAATTCTCAAGATGCGAGCGCCGGGTAATCGGTGTAACCCACTGCTCCCGCCCGGTAAAAAGTTTCCGGCACCGGCGCGTTCAACGCCGCACCTTCGCGGAATCGCCGCGACAAATCCGGATTCGCGATAAAGAGCTTTCCCCACGCGACCGCATCCGCGTTGCCCGCCGCCAACTCGGCTTCGCCCTCGGCCGCCGTGAATCCCTGATTTGCAATGAACACCCCGCCGAACGCCCGCTTGAGCATCGGTCCGAGCCTCGGCTCCGCCAAACCCTCGCGTGCGCATAGGAAAGCCAGCTTCCGCTTGCCGAACTCCGTCGCGAGATAGCCGAACGTCTCCGTCGGATTCGCATCGCCCATGCCGCGCGGCGCGAGGTGATAGCCGACGCGGTCCGCGCCCCACACGCTCGTGACCGCATCGGTCACCTCCAACGCGAACCGCGCGCGATTTTCCACCGTCCCGCCGTAATCATCCGTCCGGTGGTTGGAGGAACTCTGCAAAAACTGATCGAGCAGGTAGCCGTTGGCCCCGTGAATCTCCACCCCGTCAAAGCCGGCGCGCTTCGCGTTTTCCGCCCCACGCCGAAACGCCTCAACCACGCCCGCAATCTCCGCCCGCTCCAGCGCCCGTGGCGTCACAAACGCCTTTTGCGGCCGGATGTGGCTCACGTGCCCGGTTGGTGCGATCGCGCTGGGCGCCACCGGAAGTTTTCCGTCGAGATACACCGGGTCGGAGACGCGCCCCACATGCCAGAGCTGCAAAAACATCCGTCCGCCCGCCGCGCGCACCGCCGCCGTGATCGGCGCCCAGCCCGCGACCTGCGCCTCCGACCAGATACCCGGCGTGTCCGGATAACCCACACCCATCGGATCCACCGCCGTCGCCTCGGAAAGAATCAGCCCAGCGCTGGCACGCTGCACGTAATACTCGCGCATCAGCTCATTCGGCACCCGCCCCGCCGAAGCGCGGCATCGGGTAAGTGGCGCCATGATGACCCGATTTGGCAGCGTGTGCGCGCCTAGTTGAAGTGAAGCATGCAATAAACCCATAGACGTTACCCGATGCCTCCAATTCCAAGGTTGCGCAACCGTCCCTGTGAAAAAATCTGCTCCCGGATTGCACGCCTCCCCACCCGCCAACTCACTAGCGTCATGCCCCCACTCCAAAACCTCCGATTTCTTTTCGCCGTCGCGCTTCTGATCTCGGCTCATGCTGCCGCCGCCCCGGAAAAATGGGCGCCCGAGATTGAGAAATACACCCAATCCGACTTACTCAAGGCTCCCGCGAAGGGCGGGGTTGTTTTTATCGGGAGCTCTTCGATCCGCCGCTGGACCAGCCTCGCCACCGACTTCCCCGGCGTCGCTCTGCTCAACCGCGGCTTCGGCGGCTCCGAGTTGCCCGACAGCGTTTTCTACGCCGACCGCATTGTCATCCCCTACGCCCCGCGCCTCGTGGTCGTTTACGCCGGCGAAAACGACCTTCAGGCTGGTAAATCCGCCGAGTCCGTCCTCGCCGCCTTCCAAGCTTTCCACGCCAAGGTTCACGCCGCGCTCCCCCAAACGAAGATCATCTTCCTCGCGATCAAGGAAAGCCCCTCGCGCGCCAAAATCCGCGACAAGGTTCTCCTCGCCAACAAGCTCGTCGCCGCCGCCTGCGCTAAAGACCCGCGCCTCACCTTCGTCGACGTCGCGACTCCGATGCTCGACGCCCAGGGCCAAACCCGCCCCGAACTCTTCATCGCCGATCAGCTCCACATGAATCCCTCCGGCTACGTCATCTGGACCAAGGCGCTCGCGCCCCACCTGAAACCATGAGCGAGTCGCCCGCCGCCCGCCTCGCCCGCCAGATCGCCTTCATCGTCGAGACCGACAAACTGAAGAACATCTTCAGACAGACAGTGAACACCGTCAGCCGCCGCGCCGAAAACGACGCCGAGCACTCGTGGGCGCTCTGCCTCCTCGTCATCACCCTCGCCGAACACGCCAACGTTCCCAGCCTCGACGTCCTGCGCGCCCTGAAGATGGTCATCCTCCACGACCTCGTGGAAATCGACGCCGGCGACACCTTCGCCTACGACACGAAGAACATGGCGGACCAGCACGCGCGCGAAGCTCTCGCCGCCGACCGCATCTTTGGCCTTCTCCCCACCGGCCAGTCCGCCGAGTTTCGCGCGCTCTGGGAGGAGTTTGAAGCCCGCCAGACACCCGAGTCCAAATTCGCCGCCGCCGTCGACCGCTTTCATCCCATGCTCCTCAACTGCTCCACCGAGGGCACCGCTTGGAAAAAACACGGCATCACCGTCGACCGCGTCCTCGCCCGCAACGTCCACATCGCCGAAGGCAGCGCCGAACTCTGGGCCTACGCCCAACACATGCTCCGTGACGCCGTCGCCGGCGGCCACGTCGCGCCCGCTCCCTCTCCCGCCGCCACTTGATAAACTCCATCACTTCAGCACCATTCGACTCATGAATCGCCGCATTTTCCTCGCCCGCACCTCCACCGTGGCCCTCGCCGCGTCGCTCACGCCCGCACTTTCAAAACTTTCCGCCGCCACCGCGCCCGCACCCGCCGCTGCGGGTGCAACTTACCCGTTCGCCGTCTCGCCCCTCGCCTACGACTTCGCTGCTCTTGAGCCCCACATCGATGCCGCGACGATGAAACTCCATCACGGAAAACATCACGCCGCCTACGTCACCAATCTCAACACCGCCCTCAAGGACCATCCCAATCTTCACGGCCAAACCGTCGAACAACTCCTGCGGCAGCGCGAAACCCTGCCGGCGGCCCTCCAGCCCGTCGTGCGCAACCACGGCGGCGGCCACCTGAACCACGAGTTTTTCTGGCAGATCATGCGCCCCGTCGGCACCGCCGGCGCCGGTGGCCAACCGGGCGAAAAACTCGCCGCCGCCATCACCGCCGAGTTTGGCTCGTTCGAAAAATTCCGCGAGGCCTTCAACGCCGCCTCGCTCCGGGTCTTTGGCTCCGGCTGGTCCTTCCTCATCGTCGATCACGCCACGAAGAAACTGAAGATCACCACCGCCCCCAATCAGGACGGCGAACTTTACCAGACCGACCGCACCTGCCTGCTCGCCTGCGACGTCTGGGAGCACGCCTATTACCTGAACTACCAAAACCGCCGCGCCGACTACCTCAAAGCCTGGTGGAACGTCGTCGCCTGGGACATCGTCACCCGCCGGTTCGCCGCTTGAGGTGGAGCCCGATGTCCTCATCGGGCTTTCCGTCCTTCGTCACTCCTCAGCTCAAATCCCGGATCGATCCGAACTCGGGGTCAAACAGCCGCTGGTAAGTCCGCACGATCATCCCGTCGGTCAAACCCGCCAACCAGTCGCAGATTTGCCGCGCCTTGCCTGCCTCGGTCGGTTCCGCCGCGATCAGCCGACCGACCCGCGGCGGCAAGATGTGGATAACGCGGCCCTTTCGCTCGACGTAAATTTTCCAAGCCGAGTCCCATAACTCGCACATCACCTTCCGCGCCTTGTGCTCCATCTGCTGGAGTTGCGGACTCTCAAAGATGATGTCGTTGGCCATTTTCTTATAAAACGCCGCCTCCCGCTCGGCGGCCGCGCCGACGACCAATTCGAAGCGGTAGCGGTTCGTCGCCGCGCTCATAAAATTCGTCCGCTCGCGCAGCCTACACGCGGTGATGAACGTTCCGATCTTCGCCGAGAACACGTTCTCCAACCGGTCGCCGCGCATCGCCGCGAAGAGCCCGTCGAGCCACGCCTGCCGTTCCGAGTCCAGCGCCTCGCCCGCCGCCCAAGCCTCGACACGCTCCATCGTCAGAAACCCGGCCTTCACCCCGTCGACAATATCATTGAGCGAGTAGGCGGCGTCGTCCGCCCAGTCCATGATCTGACACTCCACGCTCTTGAACGCATTCAATCTTTCCCCGCCGTGCATCTCCGTTGGGATCGCTTGGGCACCAAAAACAAAACCCCGAACCGCCCCCTGCGGATCATATAAAAAGTGGTTCGCCGGCGGGGTCGGAAACTCCGCGAACAGTTTTTTGTATTTTAACACGCCGTCCAGCAGCGCCCGCGTCGCCTGCATCCCGCGCACGCCGGATTCGTTCTGATACATCGTCTCCGTGAGCAGGTGCAGCGTCTGCGCGTTCCCCTCAAATCCGCCCCAAGGCAGCATCAACTCCTGCAACGTTCGCTCACCCGAATGTCCAAAAGGCGGATGCCCGAGATCGTGCGCGAGACACACCGCCTCAACCAAATCTCCGTCCACGAAAAAATCCTCGCCGAGCGGCCCGCCCTGCGTTCGCAAAAAGTGGCAGATGGATCGCCCGATCTGGGCGACTTCCATCGAGTGCGTGAGCCGGGTGCGGTAGAAATCGTATTCTCCCGAGAGGAAGACCTGCGTCTTGGACTGCAGCTTTCGAAACGCGTGGGCGTGGATGATCCGGTCGCGGTCGATCTGAAACGCATTGCGGTAATCCGTCTTGCGGACCGCTCCATAGGTCTCGGCGTCGAAGTCGGAGTAGAAGCGGTTATTCATCGGCTTTGGTTTCGACAGGACCGCCTCCCCGCCCACGATGCAAACCCATATGCACCGCCACCGATTTCCCACCGCGCTCGGCGACTGCGCCATGACTTGGGATGACAACGGTCTCCTCGGCTTCACGCTTCCCGGCGGCGACCTGCCCGCCGCCAACGCCGAACCGCCGCCGTGGCTTTCCGCAATCGTGACCCGCGTGCAACAACATCTCGGCGGCGATCCCCAGATCTTTGCCGACGCGCCTTACGCCTTCGCGACCGTCACGGATTTCGAGCGCCGGGTTTATGAACTCGCCCTCGCGATCCCACCCGGCGAAACGCGCAGCTATGGCCAACTCGCTTCCGCCCTTTCACTTCCGCCCGGCGGTTCGCGCGCCGTCGCCGCCGCTCTCGGCGCCAATCCCTGGCCGTTACTCGTTCCCTGCCACCGTATCGTCGGCGCGGGCGGACATATGACCGGATTTCCCGGACCCGGCGGCATCCGCACCAAGACCCGGCTCCTCGCCCTCGAAGGTGCCTTGCTGCTCTCCGAATAACCCCTCCTTTTTTCTCATGCGTGCCATCGCCAAACTCATTCCCGGCCCCGGACTCTCGCTCACCGACGTCCCCATGCCCTCGCCCGGCGTCAACGATGTCCTGATCAAGGTCAAAAAAACCTCCATCTGCGGGACCGATATTCACATCTATAATTGGGACGCCTGGGCCGAGAAAACGATCAAGACGCCGATGGTCATCGGCCATGAGTTCGTCGGCACGATCGCCGCCGTCGGGGCCAATGTGATCGGCTTTCAACCCGGCGATCTCGTCGACGGCGAGGGCCACATCGTCTGCGGCCTCTGCCGCAACTGCCTCGCTGGCCGCCGCCACCTCTGCAAAGACACCAAGGGCGTGGGTGTGAACCGCGACGGCGCGTTCGCCGAATACCTCTGCATCCCCGCGAGCAACGCCGTCCATGTCGACCCCGCGATCCCGCTCGATGTGCTCTCGTGTTTCGACCCGCTCGGCAACGCCACGCACACCGCGCTCCAATTCGATCTCGTCGGCGAAGACGTGCTCATCACCGGCGCCGGCCCGATCGGCTGCATGGCCACCGCCATCGCGTGGCAGGCCGGCGCTCGCAAAATCGTCGTCACCGACGTCAACCCCGACCGCCTCGCCCTCGCCGCCCGCATGGGCGCGACGCGCACCGTCGATGTTTCCAAAGAGAAACTCCCCGATGTCCAACGTGAGATCGGCATGAAGGAAGGCTTCGACATCGGCCTTGAAATGTCCGGCAACCCCGTCGCCCTAAACACCATGATCGACAACATGGCGCACGGCGGTCGCATCGCCCTGCTCGGCATCATACCAGGCGCCGCCGCCGTCGACTGGAACAAGGTCGTTTTCAACATGCTCACGATCCGCGGCATCTACGGCCGCGAGATGTATGAGACCTGGTATAAGATGACCTCCCTCATCCAACGGGGCCTCGATATCTCGCCTGTAATCACGCACCGGTTTCACTACACCGAGTTCCAAACCGCCTTTGACCTTATGCGTTCGGGCCGCAGCGGGAAAATCATCCTCAACTGGGATTGAGCCATGACGCCCGCCTACCTCGCGCACCTCCAGAAAACCCTTGGCGAAATCGAGGTCGCCGGCCTCACCAAGCGGGAGCGCCTCATCGCGACCCCGCAGTCGGCCCACATCGCGGTCGCGGGCGGCCAGCAAGTCCTGAATTTTTGCGCGAACAACTACCTCGGCCTCGCCGATCACCCTGCGATCATCGCCGCCGCCCACGCCGCCCTCGACCGCTGGGGCTACGGACTCGCCTCGGTGCGCTTCATTTGCGGCACCCAGGAAATCCACCGCGAACTCGAATCCAAGCTCAGTGCGTTCCTCGGCACCGCCGACACGATCCTTTATCCCTCCGCTTTCGACGCCAACGGCGGGCTTTTTGAAACCCTGCTCTCCGCTGAAGACGCGATCATCAGCGACGAACTGAACCACGCGTCGATCATCGACGGTATCCGCCTTTCGAAAGCCAAACGTTTCCGCTATCGCCACAACGACATGGCGGATCTTGAGACCCAACTCCGTGCCGCTCAAGCCGCCGGAGTGCGCCACACCTTGATCGCAACCGACGGCGTCTTCTCGATGGACGGCACGATCGCCAACCTCCCCGCCATTGTCGCGCTCGCCGAGAGTTACGGCGCTCTTACGATGATGGACGACTGCCACGCGACCGGCTTTCTCGGCCGCACCGGTCGTGGCACCCACGAGCACCACGACCTCGTCGGGCGCATCGACATCATCACCGGCACTCTCGGAAAAGCCCTGGGCGGAGCCAGCGGAGGCTTCACCGCCGCCTCCGCCGAAATCGTGGCTCTGCTCCGTCAACGCTCGCGGCCCTACCTGTTTTCCAACTCAGTCGCACCCGTGATCGTCGCCGCCTCCCTCGCCACCCTCGACCTGCTATCGCGTTCCACCGAACTCCGCGACCGACTGGCGGAAAACACCAGTTTCTTCCGCGCGGGGCTCACCGACGCCGGACTCACCATCAAACCCGGCACTCACCCCATCGTGCCCGTAATGCTGGGCGACGCCGCGCTCTCCCAAAGGTTCGCAGCGCGCATGTTGGAAAAAGGCGTCTACGTCGTGGGCTTCTTTTATCCCGTAGTTCCACAAGGCACCGCGCGCATCCGCACACAAGTCAGTGCTGCCCACAGCCGGTCCGATCTCGAGTTCGCCATCAACGCCTTCGCCGGGACCAAGAACGAACTCGGCCTTTAACCCGCCAACACCATGGCCAAGCAACTCCCCGCCCCCCTTTGCCGCCGCCTCGAAAAAGCCGCGCGAACGGCCGCGCGCGCCTCCTACTCCCCGTATTCGAAATTCTCCGTGGGCGCGGCGATTCTTACCGGTTCGGGAAAAATCTACACCGGCTGCAACGTCGAGAACGCCTCGTTTGGGCTCTGCAATTGCGCCGAACGCACCGCAATCTTCACCGCCGCCGCCGCCGGCGAGCGCGTTGTGGAAGCCGTGGTCGTCTACACGCCCACCCCCACTGCGACGAGTCCTTGCGGCGCGTGTCGCCAAGTCATCAACGAATTCGGCCCGACCGCCGTCGTCATCTCAATCTGCGATTCCGACGAGCGCATCGAGACGACGCTGGACCTCCTCCTCCCAAACGCTTTCGGTCCGTCGAATTTGCGCTAGTTCAGCTCGTAAAGAAATCGCGCACGGCCGTGACCACATCCGCGCTCGGGACTTCGGTCTCCGTGCGGTCCCCGAGATTTCGGATCTTTACGACACCTTTGGCCAACTCGTCTGCGCCGTAAATCAACGCCAGCTGAGCGCCCGAGTCCGAGGCCGCCTTCAATTGTTTGCCGAACGCGACGTCTTTCATCGGATAATCCACTCGATAGCCCGAAGCTCGGATGGCCTGGATTGCGCCAAATGCGGCTATCCTCTCGGCCTCGCCGCCGATCACGCAGTAAACGTCAGGCGCCTGCACCACGGTCGGCATCAAGCCACGTTGCTCCAGCAACAGCGCAAACGTCATGTCGCCGATGGCGAAACCGACCGCCGGAAACGCCGGTCCGCCGAGCTTCTGGACGAGATCATCATAGCGTCCGCCACCCGCCAGCGCGCGCAGTTCGCCTTTCCGGTCAAACGCCTCAAACACAAAGCCCGTGTAATACGCCAACCCCCGCACCACGCCCAAATCGACCTCGATAAACCGCTCAAGTCCCATCGCCGTGAGACCGCCGAGCAACTTGCGCCATTCCAACAATCGTGCGGCCAGTTTATCGCCGCCGATGGGAGCGAGCAGAGCCTCAAGGGCAGCGAGTGACTTGATCTGCAAGAACGCGAGCACCTTGGCCTTCAGCGTGGCGTCGAGTTCACCGAACTGCTCCGTGTAAGCCTTGAACGCGTCGTCGCCCGTTTTTTCAAATTTATCAACGACTCCGAGCACCGCCCGGATGCGGGGTTCATCAAGCCCTAGGGCTTCGAGATAATTGAACCACAGATTCCGATCACTCAGGCGCACGTAGAAATCCTGCTCGGTCAAACCGAACGCGCAGAGACACTGCGTGAGCAACGCGATCAACTCGATCTCCGCTTCGGGTCCGGGTTCGCCAAAGATATCGGCGTTGAACTGGAAGAAGCATCGACCGCGCCCTTTTTGCATCCGTTCGTAACGGTAAAATTCACCGATGCTAAACCATTTGATCGGACGCTTGAGGGCGTTCGCCTTTGCGCCGATGAGACGACAAACCGTCGGCGTCATTTCGGGGCGCAGCGCAACCTCACGCCCGCCTTTGTCGGTGAAACTAAAGAGCTGGCCCTCGATTTCGTCACCCGACTTTGCCTTATAAAGTTCAAGCGGTTCCAAAACCGGCGCGTCATACTCGGCGAATCCGTAGGTGCTCGCGGTCTGCCGCCACAAACGGAACACGTGATTCCGACGGGCAAAATCCTCGGGATAGAATTCTCGGAATCCGGGCAGCGTCTGAAAAGTAGCCATGGGGAGCAAACCGTGCCCATGCGTCCCGCTCGTCGCCAACAAAAAAACCCGGATCCGATTCGTATCGGTCCGGGTTTAATCAAAAAGATAAGACAAATGCTTAACCGAGCTTCGCGAGGTCGATCTTCTTGAGCTGTTGCTTGAGGATCTTGCCCGACTTGAATTTCACCACGGCACGTTGCGGAATGATGACTTCGGCTTCGGGCTTATTGGGATTGCGACCGATGCGTTGCTTGCGGATTTGCACCTCAAGCACGCCGAAATTGCGGAGCTCGACGTTACGGGCATCTGCAAGGGCTTTTTGAATGATATCGAGCGTCTGTTGCACGGTATCGACAATTTGCTTTTGGGGAAATCCCGTCTTGCGGAAGATCTGCAGGACAATTTCCCGTTTGGTTAGATTTGAGGCCATTGTTGTGTATTAGTTATCGGACGTCTTGGGTTTTGATTTAGACTACTCCGGAATAAATCCAGAAGGAGATTTGCGTCAACCTCTTGCCTCACCTTGATTATAGGGAATAACACCCATTAACGTAATGCCTACCAAACCAGAATCTACCTCGGTCAATTCCATGTTCGCCCGGATCGCGGCGAGGTATGATCTGGCGAACCGATTGCTCAGTTGCGGAATTGATGTTTGGTGGCGCCGTTGCTTGGTGCGTGCGGTTAGAAGGAGTTCACCGAAACGAGTGCTAGATTTGGCCACTGGGAGCGGGGACGTGGCCTTTGCCCTCGCCGGTTCACTACCCGAAGTAACTGAGATTACCGGCATGGATTTTTGCCAGCCTATGCTCGACGAGGCCACAGCGAAGAAGTCCCGCGCCAAGCAGGGCTCCTACGCAAACGTCGACTTCAAACTAGGAGACGGACTTAGTCTTCCGCTGCCCGATGGGTGTATCGACGCCGTGACCATTTCATTCGGACTCCGCAATATGGCGGATCGGCACCGTTCGCTTTGCGAAATGCGGCGTGTCCTCAAACCGGGAGGCAGCGTTGTGATCTTGGAATTCTCTCAGCCGCAGCCGTGGTTTCGACCTATCTACTACTTTTACTTACGGCGAATCCTTCCTTTTGTCGCCGGAGTAGTAACAGGCGACCGAGCGGCCTACGTCTACCTAAACGAAACCATCGAACAATTTCCCGATCGCTCCGCGTTGTCGGAAGAAATTCGGACCGCTGGCTTTCGCGCGGTCAAAGCGGAGGGTCTCACGTTTGGGATCGTGGCGCTTCACGAAGCGCAGGCGTAAGCGCAGTTAGATAGCCGACTGATAGGCCAATTTGCAGGTCGTTAATTGAACGATTTCCCACACCCGCATGTGCTTTGGGCGTTGGGATTCTTGATTTCAAATCCTTTGCCGTGAAGGCCATCATCAAAATCGATCTGGGAACCGCTGAGATAAGCCAAACTTGCAGGATCGAGCAACATCGCCACGCCTTCGCTCTCGAGGACTGAGTCGTCCGCCTTGGGCTCGTCGAACGACATCCCGTATTGGAAACCCGAGCAGCCGCCCGACTCGACAAATACACGGAGGCGTTTTGCCGGCTCGGCAATCTCGGCATGCATCGAGCGAACTCGGTCGGCGGCGCGGGCGGTAAGAGTTACCATAACTCAAACGTGCGTGATCGAATCTCCCTGTCAAATCTCTGCAAAGCAGGATTCACGCCCACAATGAATCTGCACTCTTGCCAGCTGCCGCGATGCTAGACTTTCTGATTTTGTGGCCGCGATTAAACACATCTTCAACGAACTCCACTATGAGATGACCCGCAAGATCGCAGAGGGCGGGATGGGTTTGGTCTACGAAGCGGTGCAACTTGGGGCCGGAAATTTCCGCAAAGTCGTCGCGGTCAAGTTGATCCGCGAAGAATACTCGGCGATCGAGGAGTTTCAAAACAACTTTATCGGAGAGGCTCGGCTGGTGGCCGACTTGATTCACACCAACATCGTTCAAACCTACCATCTCGGCCAAGTGGGCGGACAGTATTTCATGGTGATGGAATTTGTGCGGGGAGTGAACTTGGAGCAGTTCATCGAGCGCCACCGCCAACTCGGGAAACAAGTGCCGGTAGACCTCGCTGCCTTTATCATTTCTCGAATCGCGCGAGGCCTCGCCTATGCGCATAACAAGTGCGACCGCGAGGGCCGGCATCTCAACATCGTCCATCGAGACATCGGCCCAAAGAACATCATGTTGGCCTACGAGGGCGACGTGAAGCTGACGGATTTCGGCATAGCGAAGGCCCTCGACCTAATGTATAACGAAGAAGGCAAGGTGATCGCGGGCAAAGATGAATATCTTTCTCCGGAACAAGCGAGCTACGCTGTCACCGACGCCAGAGCCGATTTGTTTCCTCTCGGAATTGTCCTGTCCGAGGTCCTGCTTTGCAAAAATCTGTTTCGAGCCGTCGACCGCGCTCAATCTCGGCGCAACATCCTCACGATGCCAATTCCCCAATTCAGCTCGTTGAGGGCCGATATCAAGCCAGCCCTTGAAGCGGTTTTGCAGCGCTGCTTCCAGCGGGATCGTGACAAACGATATCAATCCTCCTTGGACGTGCTAACCGATCTGGAAATGCATCTTTACGGAGCCGGCTATGGACCGACCAATGAGAAGCTCGGCGTCTATCTGAAAGAGCTTTTCGATGTGCGTGATCCGGTCATTCCTGCGCTCCCCACTCGCCACCCCATGTAAGGGGACTTTTCAGCCATTACATTCCTTACATGAGCGGCCCCGGATTTAGTCAGGACATCCGCCAGCGCCAGACGCAATCACTCGTCCTCGCGCCGCAGCTTCGTCAATCGCTCAAGATTCTTCAGGTCGCCGCCTTGGATCTTCGTTCCGTCATTCAAGAAGAATTGCAGGCCAATCCTACGATCGAGGAGTTGCCGATGGAGGGCGAGAGCCTCGACAAGACGAGCGACGACCAAGACAACGAAGACGCGGCCGCCAATTCGAATGAAAACGACCAAGACTCCGCTTCGCCCGCGCCCACCGATGACTCTCCCGTAAAGAGGGATGAAATGGATTTCACCAAGGAGTTCGAGATTTTGGGGAAAATGGACGAAGACTGGCGGGATCACATGGCCAACGCCGGCGGTGCCCAGCCTTACACCTCGGAAGACGCCGAACGCAGGCAGCATTTTTTCGATTCTTTGGTCGCGACGACGTCTTTGCAGGAACATCTCATGCAGCAAGCTGAGCTCGCGGACCTCGACGAGCCCACCCTCGCCGCACTTCGGCACTTGGTCGGAAGCTTGGATGACCGCGGATTCCTTACTCAAAGTCCGAACGACGTGGCGCTCCAAACGAGTCTGCCATTGGACGCGGTGAAGACAGCTCTCACCTTGCTCAAGGGTTTCGACCCACCGGGAATTGGGGCTCAATCCTTGGCCGAATGCTTGATGGCACAGCTGATTGCGCTTGGACGAAAGGACTCGCTCAGCGTGCGAATCATCCGGGATCAATTCGATCTTCTTGCCCGCCGGCGAATTCCTGAACTCGCTCGCAAACTGGCGGTTCCGGCAGACGACGTGCAGGAGGCAATTGAGGAGATCGGCAAACTGGATCCCGCGCCGGGTCGCCGTTTCGCCGAAGACAACAACCGTGTCGTCATCGCGGATGTCACCGTTGAAAAAGATTCCGACGAATGGAAGATCTCGCTCAACAGCGACTACATTCCCCGACTTCGTATCTCCAGCACCTACCGCGACCTGATAGCCAAAGGAAGCTTGGCAAAAACCGAAAAAGACTACCTCCGCGAACGCATCCGCGCGGGCAAATTCTTGATCGATTCAATCGAGCAGCGCCAACGCACTATCGAACGGATCACGCGTGAAATCTTGAAGGCTCAGCTGGCATTCTTTGAGAAAGGCGTAGCCGAGCTACGACCGCTCACGATGACCCAAATCGCCGATGTGGTAGGCGTGCACGAGACCACGGTGAGCCGGGCAATCGCCAACAAGTATCTCAAGACCCCTCACGGAGTTTTCGATTTCAAATATTTCTTCACTCCGGGCTACCAAGCCGAAAGTGGAGCCTCAGTTTCAAATACCAGCGTCAAGGAGATGATTGCGGACCTCGTGTTGGGAGAAAACAAAGGCGAGCCCTTGAGCGATCAGGAATTGGTCAAGAAGCTCCAGACGAAGGGCATCACAATCGCTCGGCGAACGGTCGCCAAATATCGCGAAGAGCTCGGAATCCTGCCAAGCAACCTTCGCCGCGATTACAAATAGCGCAGCCCAGTCGCTCTTCAGGCGAGCGGGGCATTTGGCTCCACCGACAGGTCGTAACCTACCGCTCTCTCGGTCCCGTCCACATCGGACCAAGCCGCGAACCCGATCATTCCCGAGTTGTCGCCCGTATGCCGGGGAGCTGCGGCCAGGAACTCCAGCCCAGCCTTGTCAGCCTCCGCCGACATCGCCCGACGCAATGCTCCATTGTTCGCCACACCGCCGGAGAGCCCCAAGCTGCGCCACGGGCGCAAGGACAACGCCGCACGGGTCCGGCGGAGCAAGGATTCAATCACCGCTTGTTGATAACTGGCACACAAATCAGGTAGGCCGGCGGTCACCTCGCCGATCGACATTTTCTCGAGGCGGTAGCGCAGGCTCGTCTTGAGTCCAGAAAAGCTAAACGAAAGCTCGCCGCGCGGGCCGTTACCTTTCGGGAAATCAAAAGCGTCGGGCCGCCCACCCATCGCTACTCGCTCGATCAACGGGCCACCTGGATATCCCAACCCGAGCAGTTTCGCGCCCTTATCAAGCGCCTCACCCGCCGCGTCGTCTCTAGTTGCGGCCAAGACAGAAATCGTAAGCTCTTCGCCAATTTCGAAAAGCAGGGTATTGCCTCCTGAAACGATCAAACCCAAGTGAGGCAAAAGCGCCCTCCTGCGCTGGACGAAGTCATTGGGTGCAGCCGCGTGAATCCCAATGAAAGGCGACCACGCGTGAGCCCTCAGATGGTTCACGCCCACGAGAGGCACGCCCCACGCCAACGCCAACGCCTTCGCCGCAGCACCTCCCACAGCCAAGCAAGCCGCCAATCCCGGGCCTTGCGTAACCGCAACCTTTGTAATCGCGGAAAACTCCTTGAGTTCTTTGGCCCGCTCCAAAAGCGGTCCGAAG
>CALSBN010000085.1:0-18944 GCA_943373185.1 Opitutus sp. GAS368
GATGATATCAATGAGGCGCTTGTGCGTGCGGGTCTCAAATTGCTCCATAGACTTCTTATCGACGTGAGGCGAGCGATTGACCGACAATTTCTCAATGCGCGTGGGCAAGGGTATTGGGCCTGATACGCGAGCACCGGACCGCTTGGCCGTCTCAACGATGTCCTGCGCCGACTGATCGATAACTCGATAGTCGAAACCCTGTAATTTGATGCGAATTCGTTGGCCTTTCATGGCGTTAAAATAACTTGAGTTTAGCTACGGGCCGGGCCCTTGGCATTGGTTTCGACAATCTTGGCAAGAAGTGAATTGGGGACTTGCTCGAAATGCGACGGAGTGATGCCTGCGCTCGCGCGTCCCTTTGACAGCGAGCGGATGTCGGTTACATATCCAAAGAGCAACTCCAGTGGAACGTGGGCGGCAATTATGCACGCACCCGCTTTGTTCTCCATTCCTTGAATCTGACCCCGGCGGCGATTGATATCCCCCATGAGATCCCCTTGGTATTCCTCGGGCGTGGTCACTTCGACACCCATGATGGGTTCAAGCAGAATCGGATTAGCTTTCTTCATTGCATCCTTGAAAGCAAAGATGCCGGCCATCTTGAAGGCCAATTCCGAAGAGTCCACTTCGTGAAAGGAGCCATCAATGATTCGGACAATGACATCCACGACCGGAAACCCGGCGACAACGCCGTTGTTGGTTCCTTCACGAATACCTTCGGTGGCCGGCTTAATGAACTCTTTTGGAATTGAACCACCGACCGTTTCATTCAGAATCTCAACCCCCTTACCCTTCTCATTTGGCTCCAACTTAATGACGACGTGGCCGTATTGGCCTTTGCCTCCGGATTGCCGGATGAATTTGCCTTCGCCGTCAGCGGCTTTAGCGATCGTTTCACGGTAAGCAATCTGCGGCTTCCCTGAGGTAGCCTCCACCTTGAATTCGCGCTTCATTCGATCAATGATGATCTCAAGATGAAGCTCACCCATGCCAGCGAGAATGGTCTGGCCGGTATCCGTATCCGTCTTGACGCGCAAAGTGGGGTCCTCCGCCACAAGTCGTTGCAAGGCTACTCCAAGCTTCTCTTGGTCAGCCTTCGAATTGGGTTCGATCGACATCGAGATGACCGGCTCCGGAAACGACGGTGGCTCGAGACGAATATCAAAATTCTCGTCGCAAAGTGTGTCCCCGGTGATGACTTCCTTAACTCCGACAACCGCACAGATATCCCCCGCGTAGGCGACATCGATCTCTTCGCGTTCAATCGCACGCATCAGCACCAAACGGGATACACGCTCGCTGCGGCGGGTGCGAGGATTATACAGTGACATGCCGCGCGGCAACTGTCCAGTGTAGACGCGGAAAAAAACCAAACGCCCGACAAAAGGATCATTCCAAAGTTTGAACGCCAAGCCGGCAAGCTTTGCCTTGTCGCTGACGACGGCCTCAACCGGATTTCCGTCTGAGTCCTGCCCTTGCATCGGCGGGACATCGATCGGACTCGGGAGATAATTTACGACACAATCAAGAAGGCGTTGGACGCCTTTCTTTTTGAAGGCTGAACCCGGAAACACACCTGTGAACTGGAGCGAGATCGTGGCTTTGCGCACGCACAGCATCAATTCTTCGACACTGATCTCCTCGCCGTTTAGATACTTCTCGGCGAGAACGTCGTCGAAGTCCGAAACCGCTTCGATCAATTTGTCGCGATACTCCTTTGCCTGCGCCTTCGTCGCGTCAGGAATAGGCATCGTGGTAGGCTTCATCCCCAAGGGATCATTGGCGCTTTCCTCAAAGCTGTAGGCGACATTCTGAACGAGATCAATGAGCCCCGTGAAGTTCTCCTCTGCCCCGATTGGAAGATAGAGAGCGTGGGCGTTCGCCTTCAACTTTGTTCGGATATCTTCAATACAGCGGAAGAAATTCGCGCCAACGCGATCCATCTTGTTGATGAATGCTATCCTAGGAACTTTGTATTTGTTGGCCTGACGCCATACGGTCTCGGACTGAGGCTGAACCCCCGAGACAGCATCAAATACCGCAACAGCCCCGTCAAGAACCCGCAGCGATCGCTCTACCTCTGCGGTGAAATCAACATGCCCCGGGGTATCGATAATATTGATCCGCTGCTTGATCCCTTTCCACGGACCCCACGACGCATTCCATGCACACGAAATCGCGGCGGCGGTGATCGTAATTCCCCGTTCGCGTTCCTGCTCCATCCAGTCGGTTACCGTAGTCCCCTCATGGACTTCGCCCATTTTATGGACAGCTCCGGAATAGAAAAGAATACGCTCTGTCGTCGTCGTTTTCCCGGCGTCAATGTGCGCGGCGATCCCGATGTTCCGCGTCCATTCCAAGGGGAAAGGACGTTCTTTTGCATTGACCGGCGAAACTTTCGCCTTGTCAGTGACAATTGTAATTTGGGGGACAGCGGACATGAGAAAAATATAGTGTCGGATTACCAGCGGAGATGGGCAAATGCCCGATTGGCTTGAGCCATCTTGTGAGTATCTTCCTTCTTCTTTACGACCGAACCCGTGTTATTGTAAGCATCGATAATTTCCGCGGCCAACGCATCCCTCATTGGGAGGCCTTTGCGGGCACTCGCGGCGTCTACAATCCACCGGAGCGCGAGACTTTCCTGGCGTTCGAATGAGATCTCGATTGGAACCTGATACGTGGCTCCACCGACACGGCGACTCTTCACCTCTAGCCGAGGACGCGCATTTTCAAGTGCGCCTAGCATCAGATCCACGGGATCACCCTTCTCCAGCTTTTCAGAGACTTTCTCAAAAGCACCGTAAACAATCCGTTGAGCGATATTCTTCTTACCGCTCTTCATGATTACATTTACTAAATGCGCAACGAGCGGGCTGTTGTAGCGAGCATCTGGTTCAACGTGTCTCTTATCGGCTCTGTGGCGGCGTGACATGGTAAATTGCTTTCGTTTGGTTTACTTCTTCGCGACTTTCGGACGCTTAACTCCATATTTCGAGCGGCTGCGGCGACGCTTTTCGACCCCAGTCGCGTCCAACGTCCCTCGGACGATATGGTATCTAACACCTGGCAAATCCTTAACACGGCCGCCCCGCACCAAAACAATCGAGTGCTCTTGAAGATTGTGGCCTTCGTCCGGGATATAAGAAATCACCTCATTGCCATTGGTCAGACGAACCTTCGCAACTTTTCGAATTGCCGAATTTGGCTTCTTCGGCGTGCGGGTCATCACTTGGACGCAGACCCCGCGGCGAAACGGGTTCCCATCCAACGCCGGCGACTTTGATTTAATTCGCACTTTGCGGCGGCCCTTCCGGACGAGTTGATTGATGGTCGGCATACGAGTTTGAGAGTGGGAATTTGAGAAAAGAGGGAGAAGCTACCGTTACCGAAATTCACCGCAAGAACTTTTTTGACAAAAGTGAAAATGTAGCGCGCCTATATGTGAGTCGACAGGACGTGGTCCCCCATGTTTAGCCTGCTGATGGGTGGTAGGCGGTTTAGTGAACGGTGAGGGCGATAACGGTTGTATCAATGGAGCCAGCGCTGGAGTTGGGCGGTGTGCTGATCGGAGTGGGCATAAGTGCGGGCGTAGAGCCGCTCGCCCAACGAGGACCGGATGAAGCGTTCGGCTTTGCCGTTAGTCTTTGGGGATAGGGCCGGGTGCGCAGATGGCGCAAACCAAGTTTGTGAGACGCTTTGCGGAAGGCGGCTGACTTGTAGCAACTGCCGTTGTCGGTCATCACGCGTTGCACGCGAATGCCGAAGCGCCCATGGCTGGCGAGGGCAGCTTACTGGAACGCAACGGCTCTTTCCTTTTTCTCGTCGGGCCGGATTTCGGCGTAAGCGACACGCGAGTGATCGTCGATGCACACACGCACGCTCTTTTAACCGGCGCCTCGGGTGCGATCGCGGGTATCGTCGGTGATGCGATGGCCGACCCGCTTGATGCGGCCGAGCTTTTTGGTGTCGAGCTGCAGCAACTCGCCGGGCGTGGCGCGTTCGTAACGCACGATCGGGGCTGCCGGTGGAGGCGGGTGCAATTGCACGGCGCGAAGGATGCGGCTGAGCGTGGCTTCGAACAAGCCGGTGCGTTGCGCGATCTCGGTATAAACCAAACCCTGCTGCCAAGACGCCAGCGCTTGCGCTCTGCGGGACGCCCCGGTCCGCTTTGGGCTGTGCTGCGGTCGCGACGAACGCTCGCGCAGACCATGCGGTCCTTCGTTCTGATGTCGGACGAGCCATTTGCGCACCGTCTGTCCCTGCTTGAGCAGTAAGCGCACGATGTCCTCTCGACTACGCAAAGTAGTCCGGGCATTGAGATGCATGTCCTTTCGAGTCCTTCTGGGTTGGATGTTTCTTTTGCACACCCATCTTTCTCCGGCAGGACTCAGAGGGAAAACCTACTGAAACTTCATAGCTAGCTGCATCTGCTTCGTCTTCGCTGTTGGTATGGCGAGAAAAGATAGCGTTTGATCTGGCCCGAGCCGATTTGGACCTTGATGGCCGCCTTGTCGCGGCGAAGCGGCAATCCGACGAGGTCGGGCCCGCCCCTTGCGCACCCGGGCGGCCAGTCGTGATCGGCTTGCTTCACTCCTCGACGAGCCCGAGAAATAGATTCTTCTCGGGTTGCACATGAATTCCCCAAGCAAAAAGCCCCTGATTCTCTGGATTCTTTGGTTCGCTGCTTTGAACGGCTTGATTGTATTGCACGTAGTCGTCGGCAAGGGCGTCCCTTTAGGTTCAAATCCCGCGAGCGAACCATTCTCACCCGTGCTTGCGATCGGATTGGTCGCGATCGTTTTGTCTGCCGCTGTCCGATGGTTTTTGATTCCCAAGGCCGAGAAGCCGGAAACTCGGTTAACTTTAATGATCGTCGGTTTAGCCCTGAATGAAGCCGCCGCCCTTCTGGGATTGTTTCTTGTCCCGCCAAGTTTTCCTGAGACGAAGCTCACACTCTTCTCAGCCTCTTTAATCGGAATCCTCCAATTCGCGCCAATTTTCACGACCAAGGAGAAGGCGGCCAAGAGCGAATTTCATCAGGTCTAGCTCGCCCCCGTCCGCACCGCCGCCCAAAGCTCCTCCGCGCCAACAGGCGCCAATCCTCCTTCTCCGCCGCCCAATCACTCGAATCGCCGCTCGACCAAGAATTCCGCTCTTCACCCCCGGTCACTTCGCCAAGAATAACCCCGCCCCGGGTCCGACCGGCAACCCGAGCGCGATCCAGCCCATCAGCATCAGCGTCCAAGCGAGGAGGAACGCCACCGAGTAGGGCAGCATGATCGCGATCATCGTCCCGATTCCGGTCTTCGGCACGTAACGAACCGCAAAGCCCAAAATCAGAGGAAAATATTGGTTCAGCGGCGTGATGATATTGGTGCAACTGTCGCCCACCCGATACGCGCCTTGCACCAGCTCCGGCGAGTAGCCGAGCAGCATAAACATCGGCACGAAGATCGGCGCCAATAGCGTCCACTTCGCCGACGCGCTGCCGATCACGAGATTCACCACCGCCGTGAAAAACACGAGCGAGACCATGAGCAGAATCGGGCTGTCCTGAAGGTCGAGTTGTTTGATCACGCCCGCCCCTTTCACCGCCATGACCGTGCCAAGATTCGTCCAGTTGAAATACGCGAGGAACTGCGCCGCAAAAAACGCCATCACGATGTAGGAGCCCATCGTGGAGAGCGATGCGTCCATGCCGCTGACAACATCCTGATCGTTGCGGATCGTGCGCGCCCCGATCCCGAAAGCGAGGCCGGCCACGAGCCCGTAGAGGAAGATGAAAAAAATCAGCCCGCGGATAAAGATGGAGCCAAGAAACGTCGGGTTCTTCGGGTCCAACAAAAACCCTCCGGTCGTCAGCGTGCCCAAAAGCACGAGCGCCGTCACGGCGAGCACCGCGATCCCGGCAAAGCGCAGACCGCGTTTCTCGTCGGCGCCGAGCGGTTTGATCTCGTCACGTTTGGCGTCGCCCGCATAGGGCCCGAGCCGGGGCTCGACGATTCTTTCCGTCACCCACGCCCCGACGGCCGTGATCAACACCGATGAGACGGTGAGAAAATACCAGTTGGCCGCCGGGCTGACCACGATCCCAGGCTTAACCACCGCCGCCGCCGTTTGGGTGATCCCGGCGAGAAGCACATCGATCATTCCCAGAACAATGTTGGCGTTAAATCCGCCGGCCACGCCGGCAAACGCCGCCGCGAGCCCCGCCAAAGGATGACGCCCCACCGCATGGAAGATCGCCGCCCCGAGCGGCACATAAAGCACGTAGCCCACGTCGGCCCCCGAGTGGGAAAGGATTCCGCCAAAGACCACGATCGCCGAGAGCCAGCGACGCGGCGCCGCCATCACGATCAGCCGCAAGACCGCGCCCACCAGCCCGGTGCGCTCCGCCACGGCGATGCCCACAAGACAGGCCAACACCGACCCGAGCGGAGGAAACCCGACGAAGTTGGGCACCAGATTGAGGATCATCCGATGAAATCCCTCGACGCTGAGCAGATTGATGACCGGCACGCTCGCGCCCGTCGCGGGATGAGTCACCGCAACGCCCATCCGGCTGAAAATCCAAGACAGGCCCACCACCAGCGCCGCGAGAATCGCGAACAATGTCGATGGGTTCGGCAGCACATTGCCGACCCGCTCGATTTGATTTAGGAAACGCTGAAACCAGGACGTGGGCGCGGCCGAGGCGGGTGCAGAAGGCATTACGCGAAGCAACCGAAGCCAAAATCTACGTCAATTCCAACGACGGCCGCGGCGAAGAACTTCAGCCAACGTCTGGCAGGGTCTCCGACCCGCCCTACCCTAACCCCCGAGCAAATCGCGGGCGCTTACCGCTTAAAACGGCACTTCCTCGTCCGACGGATGAGTCGGTGCCACCGCCGCCAAATCCGCCGCGGCGGCCGCGCTTACACCGGCTGCCGCCGGCTTCACGACGTCGGCCTGGCCGAGGGTGCCTTTGTTTTGGTGCCAGAGAGTGCGCGCCGCGTTGCGTAGCGTGATCTCCTGCGGCCGCGCCGGGTAGGGCTTGCCGCTGCTGTCGAGGCGCGGCGGCTGTTCCGTCGCATACCACGAGAGCGAACGCTCGCTCAGTTTCGAGAGCGCGACGCCGTTGTTTTTCCCGAAATGCACCTGCACGTCGCCCGCGTTGGGCACGACCTCGGTCGGTTGCGGGATAATCTCATCGCCACCCAAGCCGCCGCTGCTCGCGTAGCTGGTCGCCGTGCTCGGGGCGCGGCCCGGGGCGCTGCGGGGAGCGCTCTTGGTCGCCTCGGTCAGGAGCTTCCGGATGCTCACCAATTCTTCGTGGATGGATTTGAGAATGTCTTCGTTCATGCGGGATAAAGTGCGCCCCAGCTCGGTGCCCAAGAACCGCGCTGGCAAACACTTTTCTGGCCCGTCGCTTCACCCAACGTGCCTCCGGCGCTCAACGCCACGCACCCCACTCTCAGCGCTCAACTCCCCCCCCCAATCCCTTTCAGATGTAATACATCTCGGCCTGCTGCTTGGTCGCGAGTTGGTTGAGCGTGTAGCTCTTGGTCTTCTTGACGAGCGTGGCGCCGATTTCGTCCCAGATTTGTTTCATGCGGCGACCGCTGCGGCCCGCGACATTGCCGCTCAGATGCAGGCACTCGCCCTCGACGGCCATCAAGATGTCATAGAGCGAAATCTCCTCCGGCGCGCGCGCGAGCGTGAAGCCGCCCTGACTGCCACGCCGGCTCACGATCAGCCCGTGGGTGCGGAGCTTGCCGAGAATCTGCGCGAGAAAACTCGCCGGAACTTCCTCGGTCTTCGCGAGTTGCTCGATCTGCGCGAGTTCGCCCGAGCTGTGCAGCCGCGCGAGCTCCGCCATCACCCGGCAGGCATAGTCTACTTTGACGGAGATTTTCATCGAAAAGTCGTAAACGCGGGCACCCCGGTCCACTCAAATCACGTAGTCGGCATTCTCCGGTTTCACGATTTCGCGAGGCGGCCGCATCATGCCGGCCGCCACCGTCGTATTGGTGCCCTGCTCGATCAAGATAAACGATCCGGTAAGCCGGTTCGTCGCGTAGCCGTCGAACACCAGGGGCTTCGCCGCGCGCAGGCGAATTTCGCCGATGTCGTTCATCGCGAGCTCGGCCGGCGCGGCCCCGGATTCGAGGGTGTCGAGGTTCAGTTTGCTCACGATCTCGGTGATCGCCACCTGCACGGTGTGGGTCGTGTGCTTGAGGAAATATTTTTTCCCGGGTTGGAGCGGACGGGAGTGCATCCAGCACACCTCGGCCTGCAAATCGACGTGCGATCCCGGCAGATGCGCGTCGAGCCCGACCAGCATCGAGCCGCGGCTGATGTCGATGTCGTGCTCCAGCACGAGGGTGACGGACTGCGGGCAGAACGCTTCCTGCACCGGCCCGTCGAAGGTCCAGATTTGTTTCACCGTGGTCGTGAGGCCGGCGGGGAACGCGATGATTTTTTGCCCGACGCGCACGATGCCGCCCGCGATCTGCCCGCTGAAACCGCGGAAATCATGGAGCGCCGCGTCGGTGGGATTGTTGGGCCGGTTGACCCACTGCACCGGCAGGCGAAACCCGTTGAGGTTCCAATCGCTCGCGATGTGAACCGTCTCGAGATGACCGAGCAACGTCGGGCCAACATACCACGGGGTATGCGGCGAGGCATCAACGACGTTGTCACCGTTGAGCGCGCTCATCGGGATGAACTTCACGTCCTTGATATCGAGACGCGGAAGAAACTCTTCGAACTGCGCACGGATCTCCAGGAAGCGCGCCTCGCTCCAGCCGACGAGGTCCATCTTGTTCACGGCCACGACCAGGTGCGGGATGCGGAGCAGCGATGCGATCGCGGTGTGACGGCGGCTCTGCTCGATCACGCCGAGGCGGGCATCGACGAGGACGATGGAGAGATTGGCCAGCGAGGCGCCCGTCACCATGTTGCGCGTGTATTGGACGTGGCCCGGAGTGTCCGCGATGATGAACTTGCGTCGCGGCGTCGCAAAGTAGCGGTAGGCGACGTCGATCGTGATGCCCTGCTCGCGCTCGGCGCGAAGGCCGTCGGTGAGGTTGGCGAGATTGATCTGCCCGCCGCCGGTGATGTCGGCAGAGCGTTCGAGCGCCTCGATCTGGTCTTCCATGAGCGATTTCGAATCGTAAAGGAGCCGCCCGATGAGCGTGGATTTACCGTCATCGACGCTGCCGCAGGTATTGAAACGGAGAATATCGACGGGGAGAGGAGAAGCGGTGTTCAAAGGCATGGAAACGGCGGCGAAAAATTGGGCATCAAAAGTAACCGGCTTTTTTGCGATCTTCCATCGCGGCCTCGGAGGACTTGTCATCGGCGCGCGATCCGCGCTCGGTCACGCGGGCGGCGGCGATCTCGGCGATGATATCGGCCGTCGTCGTGGCGGGCGATTCGACGCAGCCTGTGCTGATGATGTCGCCGATGGTGCGCACGCGCACGACGAGTTCGCGCACGTCCTCGCCCGGCTTTGGCGGCTGGAGGGCGTTCACCGGCAACCATTGGCCGGCGCGCCGCACGCAGAGACGTTTGTGGCTAAAGTAGATGCTAGGCACCTCGAGTTTCTCGCGTTGGATATACTCCCACACGTCCATCTCGGTCCAATTGCTGATCGGAAAAACCCGCATGTTTTCCCCGGGGTTCAGACGGCCGTTGTAGAGGTTCCAGATCTCAGGGCGCTGGTTCTTCGGATCCCACTGGCCGAAACTATCGCGGAAGCTGAAGAAACGCTCCTTCGCGCGGGCTTTCTCTTCATCGCGGCGCGCGCCGCCGATGCAGCAGTCGAACCGAAACTCATCGATGGCCGCGAGCAGCGTCGGAATCTGAAGGCGGTTACGGCTGATCTCGCCGGGGGCAGGCATCGCGATACCTTTCGCGATGGCGTCCTCGACGGTGCGGATGATGAGTTTTGAGCCAAGCTGCTTCGCGCGGCGGTCGCGGAATTCGTTTAACTCCGGGAAATGATGACCGGTGTCGACGTTGAGCAGCGGCATCGGAAACTCCGACGGGCGAAACGCTTTTTCCGCGAGACGTAGGAGGCAGATGGAGTCCTTGCCGCCGGAGAAAAGGAGCGCCGGCCGCTCGAATTCGCCCGCGACCTCGCGCATGATGTGGATGGCCTCGGTTTCGAGGTGCTGGAGGTGGTCGAGATGGTAGTTGCTCACGGTGATCGGAGTTCGGAGATCGAGGAAAGAAATGGCCAAAGGCCAAGTGGCGGACGACCCATCACGAACTGCGGGAACCGAGCTCCGCGACGGCCGCGCCGTGCGCCGCCGATTTTCCCCACGAGGCGTGCAATCCGCATTCGCGTTTCTCGTCGGCCTTGGCCGGATCGAAGTAATCCCACTCATTCGGCAACTGGTGCCGCGTCAGGTAGGCGTCGAGTTCGACGTCACTGAAATAGAAAAGCGGGCTTACCTTGAGTGCCCCAAAGTTCTCATCAAGCGACACGATATCGAGGCCCGCGCGGTTCGGATTCTGGACCTTCCGAAGGGCCGTGATCCAAACCAGCGGCGCCAACTCCTTCATCCCACGTTGGAACGGCTCCAACTTCATCACCGCACTGAATTTCTTCAGGCCTTCCTCGTCTTCCGTGGTGGGAATCGGACCATGAATCGCGTCCCGATGCGCCGCCGTCACCCGGGGAAGATAGGATTTTAGATTGAGGCCAAAACGAACGCGCAACGCCTCGGCGTGCTGGTAGGTCGCGGGCCGGTTATAACCATGGTCAACCCAAAGCACCGGAATATCCGCCTGAGCCTGCACCGCAAGGTGCAGAATTGCAGCTTCATACGGACGGAAGTTGGTGGAGACGATCGAGCGACCCGGAGCTTGGGTCACCGCCCAACGCACAATCTCCAACGGTGACTGGAGCCGTAGCTTGGCGTTCAGTTGAACGAGGTCTTCGGATGAAAATGTTGGCATAACAAGAAGACTGCTTGCCTCATCCTTCCGGCGCGTAAAGGCTAAAACTCGTCATATTTACTAAAGTAGTCATGTTTCAAGAGCACACTCCCACTTTTGCCCCGAGCGATGCCTGGATCGGCCGCGTCGCCCTCGTCGGCGCCGGACCCGGCGACCCGGAGTTGCTCACCCTCAAGGCCCACCGCCTCATCCGCGCGGCGGATGCCGTGGTGCATGACTATCTCGTCGCGCCGGCAATCCTTGCGCTCGCCCGACCCGACTCGGAAAAGATCTTCGTGGGCAAAAAGGGAGGCGGCTTTTGCTGCCCTCAGACTGAGATCGAAGCGATTCTGATCAGACTCGCCCGCGAGGGCAAAACCGTCGTTCGGCTAAAGGGAGGCGACCCGTTCATCTTTGGGCGCGGTGGCGAGGAAGCCGAAGCCCTCGCCGCCGCCGGCATCCCTTTTGAGGTCGTGCCCGGCGTCACCTCCGCGCTCGCGGCCGCCGCTTATGCCGGCATCCCTTTGACGCATCGCAGTCATGCCAGCGGCGTTGTTTTCCTCACCGGCCATGAAGATCCCACCAAGCCCGACGCTGCAATTCGCTGGGAAGACTACGCCAAACTCGGTGCGACGCTCTGTCTTTATATGGGCATGAAGAACCTGGAAATCATCACGCGCCGCCTTCAAGCCGGCGGCCTTGCAGGCACCACCCCGGTGGCGGTGATCCAATCTGCCACCACCGGCGGGCACCGTCAGCTTTTGGCCACGCTGGCCACGGTCGCCCTCGAGTCCGAGCATGCGGGCTTCGGGGCTCCCGCGATCGTCGTCATCGGCGAAGTTGCCGCCCTCAGCGACAAACTCGCTTGGTTTGCCCGCGAGCGCGTTCCCGCTACGTTCGGCGCCAGCGCGGGCGATTGAACCCGTTCCCGTCCCCATGACCATCGTCCTCATCGACAACGGCTCCCTCGAGCCCGCCGCGACCTTCAACCTTCGCACCGTCGCCACCCAACTGTCCGCCGCAGTGGGCGTTCACGTTCACCCGATTTCCTGGAAGCACAGTGACCGCATCTCCCTCGCCGCACTCGACGGCGACGCTGCGGCTTGGACCTTGCTCCCGTGGATGGCCGCTCAACTTGCCGCCGGGGAACGCGACTTCGTTTTCATTCCGTTTTTCATCAGCGCGCAAGGCGCCATCGGCTCGGCGCTCCGCCAAGACCTTGAGAGACTCCAGACACCGGACACACCGTTTCGCTTCACCTTCACCGCCAGCCTCGCGAGCACCGATGCGATCCCGCGCATCGTCGCCGCCCGCATCCGCCAGACAATCGAAACTGCGGGACTCACGCTCACGCCACCGCCGGTCATCGTCGTCGATCATGGCGGGCCCTCCCCTCTTTCCGCCGCGCTGCGCAACCAGATCGCCGATGTGGTTCACCTCCTCTTGGGCTCCACGGTCGGCCGCGTCGTCGCCGCCTCGATGGAGGGCGAAGAGCACCCGCACAACCACCCGGTCCTCGCCGACCAACTGCGCGCCCCCGGCTTCAACTCCGGTCCGGTAATCATCGCTTTGCTCTTCCTCTCACCCGGCCGCCACGCCGGCCCCGGGGGCGACATCGCGCAAATCTGCGGCGCCGCCGAACTCGAAAACCCTGCCCTCCGCTGTGACCTCACCGAACTGATCGGCACGCATCCGTTTGCGGCCGACGCGCTCGCGCTCGCCCTGCGCCAGACTCTTTCCCAACTCCAGACCTCCGAATCTTCCATGTCCGACCGCCCGACCTCCGCTCCCACCGCGTCGAAACCTCTCGTCAAAAACGAGACCATCAAAGCCGAAAGCAATTTTCTCCGCGGCCACATCCTCCGCGATCTGGCCGATCCCACGACCGGCACGATCACCGAGGACAGTTCCCTCCTCACGAAATTCCACGGCATCTACCCGCAAGACGACCGCGATCTCCGAAACCAACGCCGCAAAGAGAACAAAGAAAAGGCCTTCTCGTTCATGGCCCGTATCCGCGTCCCCGGCGGCGTTTGCACTCCCGCGCAGTGGCTTGCCCTCGACGCCCTCGCCGACTCCCATGCCAACGGCACCCTCAAGATCACCACCCGCCAAGCCTTCCAGTTTCACGGTATTCTCAAGGGCAACCTCCGCCCCGCCATCAAAGCGGTGAACGCCCAGCTCATGGACACCCTCGCGGCGTGCGGCGACGTCAACCGCAACGTCATGGCCAATCCCAATCCCGACCAGTCCGCGCTCCACGCCGACGTCCTCCGCCTCGCCAAGGCCATCAGCGATCATCTCTCCCCACGCACCCGCGCCTATCATGAAATCTGGGTCGCCGACGAACTCGTCGCCGGCGGCGAGCCCGACCACGAGCCGCTCTACGGCACGACCTATCTTCCCCGGAAATTCAAGACCGTCATCGCCATCCCGCCGAGCAACGACGTCGACATCTACGCCCACGACCTCGGCTTCATCGCCATCGCGGACGAGTCCGGGAAAAAACTCCTCGGCTTCAACGTCACCGTCGGCGGCGGTCTCGGCATGTCGCACAACCAGATCGAAACCTACCCGCGCCTCGCCGACATCCTTGGCTTCTGCACGCTCGACCAAGTCGTCGACGTCGCCGAAAAAGTCATGCTCGTCCAACGCGACTACGGCGATCGCACCGACCGCAAACACGCGCGTCTCAAATACACCATCGCCGACCGCGGCATCGTCTGGTTCCGCGCCGAAGTCGAGAAACGCCTCGGCTACTTCCTGAGTTCGCCGCGCCGTTTCGAATTTACCTCCACCGGCGACCGCTATGGTTGGGTCGAGGGCGAACACGGCAACGCGCACTACACCCTTTTCATCATGAGCGGCCGCGTAAAGGACGACCTCAAGCTCGCCCTCCGTGAGATCGCCACCGCGCACACCGGCGACTTCCGCCTCACCGCCAATCAAAACCTCATGATCGCAGGCGTCACCCCGGCGCAACGTCCGGTTATCGAGGCTCTCCTCAAAAAGCACGGTCTCGACTCCGCCAACTCCGCCTCCGGTCTGGCCCTCAACGCCATGTCATGCGTTGCCCTGCCCACCTGTGGTTTGGCCCTCGCCGAAAGCGAACGCTACTTGCCCGAACTCGTAAGAAATCTCGAAGCCGAGATCGAGGCCGCCGGTCTCCGCGACGACGCGATCACCCTTCGCATCACCGGCTGCCCCAACGGCTGCGGTCGCCCCTACCTCGCGGAGATCGGTTTCGTCGGCCGCGCCCCCGGCAAATACAACATCTACCTCGGCGCCGCCTTCAACGGCTCACGTTGCAACACCCTCTTCAAAGCCAGCGTGCCCGTCGCCGAAATCGTCCCGCTGCTCGGCCCGATCATCCGCCGCTATGCCCTCGAACGCACTCCCGGTGAACGCTTTGGCGACTTCACGATCCGCACCGGTTACGTGAACCACACCGGCACTCCCGCCGATTTCCACGAAGCCAAAGCCTCCGAGAAAGCCGTTCCCGCAACCGTCTGATCGCTCGCCGCGCCCATTCTGGGCTCTATCGGCAGATCAAAAAAGTTGGCCGGCCACATACCCCTATGTGGCCGGCCTTTGCTTTCTTACTTACCCCAATCTCCCCCGCTAAGCGGAGGAGAAAACGATGATACTCCCCTACAGAAACCCGAAAAACGCCGATGTTCCAGTCTTCGGCTCTGTTTTTATCTTCCTGAAGCATTTTTTTGTTTTTCAGAGCGCAGTCGAAGCAAACCCAGCATCTTTTTCGTGCTTTTGACCCGATTCACAGGCAATCATCGACCATGAAGACCCGCCGCGAAATCGTCGCCAACTGGCTCCCGCGCTACACCGGTGTTCCCCTCAACAAATTTGGCGGCTACATCTTGCTGACCAACTTCGACCGCTACGTTCAGCTCTTTGCCCAATGGCACCGCGTCCCTGTCATGGGCAAGGACAAGCCCATGACCTCTGCCACCGCCGGCGACATCACGATCATCAACTTCGGCATGGGCAGCGCCACCGCCGCCACCGTCATGGACCTCCTTAGCGCCATCAAACCCAAGGCCGTGCTCTTCCTGGGCAAGTGCGGCGGTGTCAAACACCGCGCCGAAATCGGCGACCTGATTTTGCCCATCGCCGCCGTCCGCGGCGAGGGCACCAGCAACGACTATTTCCCGCCCGAGGTGCCTGCCTTGCCCTCGTTCGCCCTGCAAAAGGCCATCTCGACCACCATCCGCGACTTCGCCCGCGATTATTGGACCGGCACGATCTACACCACCAACCGCCGCGTCTGGGAACACGACGAGACGTTTAAGAAATACCTCAAAAAAATCCGCGTCCTCGCCGTCGATATGGAGACCGCGACAATTTTCATGACCGGCTTTTTCAACGAAATCCCCACCGGCGCGCTGCTCCTCGTCTCCGATCAGCCGATGGTCCCCGAGGGCGTGAAGACCGCCGAAAGCGACAAGCAGGTCGACGAGAAATTCGTCAACGACCACCTCAAGATCGGTATCGCCGCCCTCAAACAGCTTCTCAACAAGGGCCTCACGGTGAAACATCTCCGGTTTTGAACCGCCGCCGTCTATGCGAACCCGCCCGCACTTTGTCGCAGCCTTGGCCGCCTTCGCCGTGGTGCCCGCGTTCGCCGTTATCAATTCCGCCAGCCTGACCCTCGCTTTCGACCCGCCGCACAGTCCGCCCGCCGTGGTGATCCGGCGACCCGCCGACTACCTCTGCGCCACGGTCACGATCCGCAGCACCGCCAAGGACACCGATCGCCAAGCCGTCGCGGTCCAGGAAACCGTCCGGCGGCTTACCACCGCCGTGCAACGCTCCAACACGTTTCAGCTCCACCAAGGTCCCGTGCGCGTCTTCGGTGCCGGCACCGGGCCCAGTTTTCTTTCGGGCAAAACTAACTACGCCCCAGGCTCGCTCCAGACCAGTGTTCGCATCTTGAGCCCGCTCACAGCCGACGCCGAGGTTTTCGAGATCATTCGCCAGATCAGTCTGTTTGTCGCCCGCATCGAGGTGCCCAACGACGCTGAAGTCCGCGTTGTCTCAACGACGATGGCCGTCGCCGATGCCGAGCAACAACGCGACCGGCTCATGCAGCTCATCCGCGAGCAGATCGCCAAGACCCGCGAGCAACTCGGCGCCAACGTCCTCACTGTCACCGGTCTCGACGGCCCCGTGCTCGTCCGCCAGCTCGACACGCTTTTCGTCGAATTCTACCTCGATTACCAACTCAGCGCCACCCTCGAAAAACTGCCCGAAGGCCAAGGCCGCTGATTGCCTTTGATTTTGCTCCTCGCGAACGCCTACGACGTGAAACTTGAGGCCGCGTTCCTGACGACGATGCGCACCCCGGAGCAAAAACTCACGCCACCACGTCGAACCAAAACGGCACGAATCTCTCGCGCCCGTTGATCTTGAGTTGCGCCCAAATCACGTAGCGTCCCACCGCCGGGATCGTGATCTTGAACGAGAGCGCTGGCTTGATGGGATCCGGCACCACGCCCAAATCCGTATCCATCGGGTGGAGGTGCGCGAATCCGCTCCGCGCCGTATCGAAGGCGACCAAGTGCACATACGCATCCATCACCGGCTCCAGACCGACAGCGCCCCCCTCCGTGTTCGTCACCGAAAACTTCAAATCTGTCGCCTGCCCCGCGCGGATCTGCCGGGTCGCCGGGGCGAGCTCGAGGCGGTAGGCATCCCGTTGACCGATCCAGCTGGGAGTCATCGCCGCCGCCAATTCCAAGGTCGAGAGCTGCCCGCCCGCCACGACCAGATCAACGTTGGCGTAAAGACTGCGATTTGTCGCCGCAGGGGTGAAATCCGCGAAGATCCGGTAGGTCCCGCCGAGCTTGGGTGTGAAGGTAAAGCTCCACTCGCCAGGCACGCGGGTCGGCTCGGGGTGCAGATGCTGGTAGTCGGTGAGCGAGGGATCCGCGATCAACAGGTGCAGCTTGCGGGTGTGCATCACGACCAAGTCCTCCGGTGCGATCGGCTTGTTGTTCGCCGTGGTCATGCGCAGCGTCACTAGCACCTCGAGACCCGCCGTCGGAGCCGCGGCCGTTTTCAACGTCAAAGCCACGGGCGAAGTCGCCGCGATCACCGAGATGAACTGAGGGTTCGACGGGTCGCACATTTCGATCGCATTCTTTCCCGTCACCCGGAAATCCATGTGGTTCAGGTCTGTCCCCGTGGGCAGGAACCGAAAGAAAACGTAGAGCGAAATCGCCCCGAGCGTGATCCAAACGAACTGACGCCATTGGGCGGAACCGAGCGCCGGATTCGGCGTCGCGAGTGTGGTCGTGGTCATGGTTGTTTCATCTTCGCGACAAAATCCTTCGGCTCCCAAACGCTGCCGTCGGTCCGGTGGATGATCTTGCCCCGTTCGTCGATCAGGAGCGTCGTGAGCGTGTGCTTGAGAAAATCGCCTTCGAGTTCGGCGATCACGCCGAACTGGGTAAGCAGATCACGGATCGCGCTGTCCGGCCCGGTTAGGAACGAGAAATTCGCGGTATCGATACCCCGCACCGACGCATATTCCTTGAGCACCCCGGGCGTGTCGTAAACGGGGTCGAGCGTGATCGATACAAACTCGATGTTCGGCACTGCGGCGTCCTTGGCGAGTTTCTGCGTCGCCATCATTTTTGCCGTCGCCGCCGGGCACATCGTCGCCACGGGACAGCGGGAAAAGATGAAGTTCATCATCACTTTCTTGCCGCGAAAGTGCCCGCCGGGAATCACCCGACCCTCCTGATCGAAGAGCGTGAAGCTCGGCACGGATTCGCCCACCTCGCGATAAGCATTCTTTCCGCGCGTCTTGGTGTCCTCGCGCAGCCCCCGCGCCGCGTCAGCAACGGCCGCCGTCGCCAACTTTTCGTCCGGCCAAATTTTTTCCAAGCGGAAGTCGCCGGTCTCACTCGGGATCAGATTGGCGCGGATTCGTTGACCCACTTTGGCCACCGCCAGATCGCCCGGGCTCACGATGAACTCCATCGTCATCGCCGGCATGTAGTCCTTGATTTCGTCGTGGTAGACGATGAGCACCTTGCGGGCCGCATCGATTCCCGTGATTTCACCGGTCAACGGATAACGTTCGGCCACCGCCTTTTTGGCCGAACCTACGGGATTCGTCGCGACTGCCGCGGTTTCAGCCGACGTCGCCGCCGACGGGGCGGGCTGGGCGTCGGACTTCGGAGCGGCGGGCCGACCACAACCACCCAGAGCCAACGCAAGGACCGCTCCCAAGGTCGGCCGCCATACCCGTGCATTAGATTTCATGACGCAACGGATTCGCCGGAGCATAACTTTGTCAAAGGGTTTGCCGGTAATTGAAGTGTGCCTTCTGTTCGCCGCCTTCCCTCTTATGCCTGCTTCGTCGACCACGCTCCGCAACTCCGCTTACCAAGGCGGGCTCTCGGTATTTGCCACGTCCGCCGCCGTGTGGGTGTTCGTGTTGGTGACGCTTGGAGCGTTCACCACGACGATCGGCGCCGGGATGGCGTTCCTCGATTGGCCGCTTTCCAACGGCTCGGTCAACCCCGAGGGCTGGCTTACCGATATGGCGATGTTCGCCGAGCATTCGCACCGCCTGACCGGCACGGTGATGGGAATTTTTGCCATCGGACTTGCCGTGTGGCTCCACCGCACCGTCGCCCGCCGTTGGCTTCGGCAGCTCGGGTGGTGGGCGCTCGGCATCGTCGTCATCCAAGGTCTGATCGGTGGCAAACGCGTGCTGCTCGATGCGACCCAGGTGCCCGGTTTCGATATGTCATTGGGACAAATGCTGCGCGTCCCGCACGGCGTTCTCGCCCAGATTTACGTGTGCATATTAGTCGCCATCGCCCTTGGGTGTTCCCGCCGGTGGATCGAGGGCGTCCTTCCTGTCGGGCCCCGGGTTCGCTCGGCCGCCGTGGCCTGCGTCGCGCTGCTGCTCGTCCAGCTCACGGTCGCAGTGTTCATGCGTCACAACCACGCCGGCATGGCCATACCGACGTTTCCGTTTT
>CALSBN010000086.1:0-18837 GCA_943373185.1 Opitutus sp. GAS368
ACTTTTTCAAGGGACTCGCGGAGGGGTTTCACGAGGGCGTCGATCGCAATCTGGCGTTTTTCGAGGTCGCCGGCGGACTGGGTTTGGAGCTGGGCGAAGGTTTGCTGGGCTTGCTCGAGAAAGTCGGCGCGGTTGGCGCGAAGGGCGTCGGCGGAAAGCGCCTTGAACTCGGCCACGAGACGTTCGTGGGCGGAGCGTTCGGCGGTGAGTTCGGTGGCGCGCTGGGTGTTGAGGTTAGAGAGCTGCTGGAGCTCGGTGCGAAGGGTGGTGACCTCGTTGGTGAGGCGGAGGTTCTCTTCATTGAGGGCGCGGGCGCGTTCGATGAGGGTGGCGGCACGACCATGCCAGAAGAACCAAGCGATGACAGCACCGAGGAGAGCGGCAAAAAGTGCGGTGAGGATAAAAGACATGTAAAGGTGGGGGCGGGACGTTAACTGCAAATGATTGCCTGTTCGGTTTCTTGACAGAGGCAAATCCACTCTGCAAATCGCAGAGGTCGCGAGTCTGAAACCGTTCGGAACGCTGCGGAACCTACCACATTCGATGCTCCAAGAAGATATTTTAACCGCCGTCGGTGCGCCCGCCCGACCATTGGTTCTAGTGGTGGATGATGAGTATGGCCCTCGGGAGTCGATTGCCTATACGTTGGCGACCGAGTTCGCCGTCGAGACGGCCGAACGTGCGACGGAAGCGCTGAAGAAAATCAATGCGAAGACCTATGCGGCGGTGGTGTTGGACATCCGAATGCCGGAGATGGACGGGATTCGGGCGGTTGAGGAACTCAGGAAGATCGATCCCTTGGTCTCGGTGATCATGTTGACGGGCTACGGCACGCTGGCGACGGCGCAGCAGGCCATGATTGTCGGCGCGAATCAATACCTGCGCAAACCGCCCGATGTGGCGGAGTTGTTGGCGGCGGTGCGCCAGCAGGTGCAGGCGACCAAGCTACGGCGGCATCAGGCGAAATTGGCCCAAGACGCGTTGAATCTGAATCTTGCGTTGAAAAAGGAGATCGAGCGAACGGAGCCGCAGGTGTGGCAGGCGAGGGCCTCGGTCGAACTCGTGCACGATCTCAATAATCCCCTGACGGTGGTGATCGGCTACGCGACGCTTTTGATAGAAGAATCGCGGCACAACGCGCTGAAACATCCTGGGGAAAGCCAAAAGCTTTTGGACTATGCCACTATGGTCGGAAAAGCTGCCGAATATTGCCACCACCTGTCGGAAAATTGGCGGGTGGCGTCGAGAAACACGGCGGGTTTTGACGGCGTGGACCTGGTGGAGATCGCGCGTGACGTGAAGCAGGTGTTGTTCTTCGGCAACGTTGCGATCCAGATCGGCGGTGAGGCTCAGGCGGTTATCCGCGGTTCGAAGTATGAACTTATGCGGGTGTTTCAAAACCTGTTTAAGAACGGCCTCGAGTCGGGTGCGCGGGCGTTGACGGTGACATTTTCGGACGAAGGCAGGGGCTTTGGCGTGGTGATCGCCGACAATGGACCGGGTATGGATGCGGAGCAGTTGAAGCGCGCATTAAACGGCGGGTTTAGCAGCAAGGCGACGGGCACGGGACTTGGATTGAGCATTTGCCGTCACTTGGTAAGCGCGCACGGGGGGAGTTTTGCGATGGAGTCAACGGTCGGGGTTGGGACGACGGTGCGTTTGAAATTTCCCAAGACCGCGACCGCGGTCGGGACATGAACGCAACCATCGGCGTTGCCGGAGCTTCCTTCCAATGAAGCGTCGCCGGGTAAAGATCACCGGAATTGGCTTTGTGACGCCGGCGGGAATCGGAAAAGAGGCGTTCGCAAATGGCATTCTTTCCGGGAAAAGCTTTGTGGTGCCGGTGACGCGCTTTGACCCGGAGGCGGGGCCCTTCGTGGCGGCGGAGATTTTGGATTTCAAGTTGGGTCGCTATATGAAGACTCTGCCCGCACGGAAAACTCCCCGTCACACCCAGTTTGCTCTGGCCGCGTCGCACTTGGCTTTGAGGGATGCGGGGCTGAGTTCGGAGGCGATTCAATCGTTTTCTCCGATCGTAGTGACCGGAACGGCGACCATGGACAGCGAGGTGATCAACAAGACGATTCAGAATGTGACCCGCAAGGGACCGCGCCACGCCTTGCAGCGGGTGGTCTACGACGGTCCCGTGAGTTCGATTTCCGCGACCGTGGCGGAAAGTATCGGATGTGGCCGGACCATGACCTTGCAGAGCGCGTGCTGCTCGGGAACGGATGCCGTTGGACATGCCGCGTCGATGGTGGCGGACGGTGAGTGTGACTTGGCGATTTGCGGGGGAACCGAAGCCCCCATTTTTTACCACCCTATGCTTGAGTTGAAGCAGTCGGGGCTATCGCCTGACACGGCGGACCGTCCAGAGCAGCTCTGTCGTCCCTTTGACCTTTGGCGGACGACGGGAGTGATCGGGGAAGGAGCGTGTTTTCTCATTTTGGAACCGGAATCAAGTCCACGCCGCGGCTATGCATTTGTCAGCGGCTACGCTTTTGCCAGCGACCCGATCAACCAGTCCGGGGTGGGACTTTTCGAGGCGATCAAACATTGCGCGGCGAATGCGCAGCTGCGGGCAACCGAAATCGATTCGATCAGTGCTTGGGGACCCGGACATCGAAAAATCGACGTGGTGGAAGTCGAGTCGTTGCGCCGATACTTCGGCTCGGGGTTGGACCGGATTCCGGCGGTCTCGATCAAGGGCGCAATTGGCAATCCGTTCGCGGCCGCCGGGGCGATTCAGGTGGGCTGTGCCGCATTGGGGATGCGCATGAGTTTTGTGCCGCCAACGGTGAATTGGACGCATCCCGATCCGGAGTGCCGGCTCAATCTATCGGGGGAGACCCGTTTGATTTCTCCCCAGTCGGTCTTGATCAATTCGCACGGAATCTCTGGGACCAACTCCTGTCTCGTGCTGCAGAAATGCGACTAGATTTTACAGCACTGGCCGTAGGCGTGGCGCTGCTGGCGGGGTTTGTCGCTGTTTGGTCCAATCCGCGTCGGGCGATCAACCGGGTTTTCTTCAGCCTTTCGTTGCATGTGGTCGTCTGGCTGTTGGCCATGGGCCATGCCTTCGTAAGTGAGGACGGACTGTTCTGGGTGCGAATCACAGCGGTGTTGGGAACGCTGATCCAGCTGCATTTGTGGATCTTGAAGGAAACGGTTGTGTCCGGCAACGAGACCTTGGTTTCAAAGTTAGCGAGAGGGTGGAAGTGGGCGTTTGCGACTTTGGCGCTGTCGTTTGTGCCGGTCACCGACTGGTTCATTCCGGCGACTTCGACAGCCAGTGCACCCATGGTTGGAACGGGATATTATGTCCACATCGGGGGCCTCGTGCTTTTTTATCTGGCTCTAGGCAGGCAAACCTTGGTGCAAATGAGAACCCAAGCGGGAACCAGCCGTTTGGAACTTCAGATCCTGTTGATCGGAAGTATCTCCGTGGCCTTCGCCGTGATCGGGCTGATCATCTCTCGTCTCGCATTTGGCGTGACTTGGGCTTCGCGCATGCAGCCGCTGATCGTGCTCGCCTTTTATTTGGGGACGGTTGGGGTGATGACGACGCACCGAATTTTGGACGCCCGTCAAATTGTGATTGTGGCGGCGGAGAAGGCCGTGTTGGTGCTGGCAACAGCTGGAGTGGCATTTGCATTGGATTTTGTGCTTTCGCCAATCATGCCCCGGGCGTTGGACTTGATTGTGACCACGGCTCTGGCGCTTTGGTTTGCGGCGGTGTTTGGGCGGTGGCTGGACCAGAAGTTTCATTTTTATCCTGAGGCTTCGAGGGCGCGTCAGGCCGCGTTCAATGCCGCGGGAAAAGAGGCGCAGTTGCCCCGGCTACGTCTTGCGTTTCTGCCGATTCTCAAGGGTTGGGGTCAAACTGATGAGGCGATGATTCTGTCCGGCGGGGTCGGTAGCGTCGAGGGCGGCGGGGTGGAGCTTTCGGACGACAGTCCGGTTTCGGCCACGTTGCGACGGATTCGTTGGGCGACGCCCGAGCGGTTGGCGCGAGAGCGAACCTCTCCTGAACGGGCAGCTCTGGCGCAATTCATGGTCGATCATCGGTTGGGGGTGCTCGTGAGCAATGAAGGTCCGACTCTACGGGCCTTTGTCGGCGTCGGCGTCTCGGCCTCGAGAACTCCTTACACCTATCCACAGGTCACTCAGTTGCTGGAGCTGGCCGCGATCATCGAGGGCGCCTTGGAGCGGGCCCAGCTTTCCGCCAAGGCCCAGCACGCCGAGCAACTCGCCACGGTGGGGCTGATGGGGGCGAGCTTGGCCCATGAGATCCGCAACCCGCTCGTTTCGATCAAAACATTTGTCCAATTGCTGCCAAATCACTACCAGGATGCCGGGTTCCGGGAGAAATTCTTTGGCCTGATCGGGGACGAGGTCGGCCGGATTGACCGGCTGACCGAACAACTGCTCGATATGGCTTCGCCCAAAGTCTATGCGGCGCAGATGATGGCGTTGCACCCGATTTTGGAATCGGGTCTTGAATTGGTGACCACGCGGGCGGCGGCAAAATCGGTTGCGGTAAAGAGGGAGTTCAACGCCGCGCCGGATTTGGCCTTCGTTGATCCGGCGGCGGTGAAGCAGGTCCTGCTCAATCTCTGTTTTAATGCGATCCAAGCCGCGGAACTTAAAGTGGGCGAACGCTGGTTGCTGGTGTCGACCCGCAATACCTCGGGCGGAATCGAGTTGGCGGTGTCGGACAGCGGTCCGGGTATTCCGGAGGAGTTTCGGGCCAAGCTTTTTCAACCCTTCCAAACGACCAAATCGTCCGGCTTTGGACTTGGACTCGCGATCTGCAAAGACATTCTCGGCAACTTGAATGCCGGTATTAACGTCGATCCACCAGCGCCCGGGCGGGGTGCAATCTTTCGGGTGATTTTTCCATGCCGACCCTCGTAATCCTCGCGACGGCGGATGCCTCGCTGGCCGATGCTTGGGAACGACAACTGCCTCCCGGCCGCACGGGGCTGCGTCTTTTGCCGCAGTCGATTGCAGGGGGAACCTCACCGGGGTTCGCCGCTGTGGTGGTGCTGGATGCCGCAGCGGAAGCGAGTTTGCCGCCGTCGTTGATGCGCTGCCCGACCATCTATGTGGGGGAATCACGGAGCTTGCCGTATGAACAGGCCAAGATCTCCGGGCGGGCGAAGATTTACCTCACCTACGAGGAGAGTGCGACGAGACTGGGGGAGTTTCTACCTTTGGTTGAAGAAGTGGCCGAAAAACAGTCGATGCTCGACCTGCTGTTGGAAAAGACGCGACGCACGGAATCGGCCCGGCCGGTGGCGCGGGTGCCGGCCGCGATGGACGCCGCCGAACTTTGGGATTTTTTGGAGGGCGCGGTGGAAAATCTGGATACGCGGGACCGGCTCATCGCAGAGTTTCGGCGAGCTTCGCGCCATTTGCTGCGGGCGTCGCACGCGGTGTTTTTCTTACGGGAAGCTCAGGGGTTTCGGGCGGACCGCGGCACTTCGTTTTTGCCGGAGGACGATCCGTTGGTCGGGTTTTTGGAGCATCATCCGGTGGTCATCGACGGGGCGGAGTGGGAAGGACCGGCCGATCCCGTGGCGGAGCTGGCGGTGCGAAATCGGCTGGCGCTTTGGGGCGCGCGGTTGCTGGCGCCGATCCACGATAACGGCCGGCTGCACGGGTTGATCGCGCTGGGCGTGCGTGATGACGGTCAGGCTTACGATGAATCGGACCGGTCGCGGGTGGTCATGTTTGCCCGCTTGCTTCGGCACGCCTTGGTGAAGTCGGCCCAGCTCGGCCGGTTGCACGCGCTCGCCGAGCAGGCGACTTTGGGCGCGAAGTATTTGCCCGGCACCTTGGTCTTGGCGGCGGATGAAACTCCTCCCCGTCATTTGCCGCTGTTGGTGCGGGAGTTGATCGGCAAGGCCCGGCGCTCGCGTGAAATTTGCCGGGCAATGCCTTCCGATGGACAGCCGTTTCGGGTCAGTGCCGGACTGATCGCCGAGACCGGGGGAGTCTGGGCGAGTTGGGAAGAGGCGAGTGCGGAGAGGCACGATGCGACGGCCCGACGGCGTGCGGAGCGGCGGACGCTTTTGCGGGAACTGGGACTCACGCTCAGTCATGAACTCGGCAACTCGCTCGTTTCGCTGGCGACGTTGCGCCAGATCGATCCGGGAAAGGCCATGCCGCCCCAGTTGCTGGAAGCGGCACGGAGCGACGTCTTGCGGCTGGAAACCCTGAACTCGGACATCGGGCTGATGCAGACGCTGCATGAGGCCGTGCCGATCGCGGCGGACATCCGCGATGTGGCCCAGACCTTGGGCACGGCGCTGGGCTTGCGGGTCGAAGTCGGCCCGGATGCGGTGCCGCTCACTGTCGCAAGGGGGCTGTTGGAGTTTTCCCTGCGGGCGCTTATCGTGACGATTATTGAGAACCGTTCGGCATTGGATGCCGGAGAGCTGGTGTTGCAGGTTCGCTCGACGGGCAAAGGCGCCGAACTCACGGCGTTGCTCTCGCTCAAGGGCAAGCATCTGGAACTGGAGGGTATCTTACCGGAGCCGAGCGACCATGAGGTGCCGAACCAAGGGAAACTCGGGGTGTTTTTGGCGAAGGAAGTCCTGCGGTTGCACCAAGGTGAGATTCACGCCGGGCCCGGGATGGATGGAACGGAGATTTTGATTTCGCTGCGGAGCCTGTGAACGCGCCGGTAGATTTTGGAGCGGTAATGACGGCGTGGGCCGACCGGACGCCGACGGTCAAAGGACTGGTTTTGATCGGCTCGCGCGAGCGGGCGGCGGGCGACGCGGTTTGGGCGGCCGACGCGCAGTCTGACTGGGATTTTCAGATCATCTCGTCGGCGCCGGAGAGTTTTTGGGCCGGCGACTGGACGGGGGGACTGACTGGAACCGAGTTGAAGGTCTACGCCCCGCGGGTGGCCAAGATCGGCGGTGTGCCCAAGGTAAATGCGATCTTTGCCGGGGCGGAGGTGGATTTCGTGGTGATCCCGGCGCGACGTCTGATTTTGGCCAAACTGGCGGTTGCGCTGGGTTGGCATCGCGGCGAAGGAAAATTGCGGCGCGGCTTGCGGGACCTCGCCGTGGTGATCCGGCCCGGCTGGCGCTTCCTGAAGGGTGGGGCGGCGTGGGATGCTTTTTACCGGCGGGTGGTGGCCGAGGTGGACGATCCGCGTTTGAGTGACGAGGCCGCCGGCAGTCTGGCCAAGGTCTTTCTGTGTGAAGCGTTGTGGGTGCGGCGCAAGATCGCGCGCGGCGAGTTGTTGGCGGCCCAGCGGATGCTGCATGGTGAGTTGGCGGAGACCAATTTCCGGCTGCTGCACGAGCTCAAGTTACGCCGGGGCGAACGAAGTTTTCCGGAAGCGCGGAGAATCGAGCGGGTGGCATCGCCGGGCGATTTGGCCGCAGTCACCGTTAACGCCGCACTGGAAGCCGATGCGCTCCGCGGGGCGCTCGACCGCAGTGAGGCGACGATGCTGAAGCTGATGGACGGGTTGGTGGGCGAGCGGTGGCGCGGCCCTTGACCCGGGGCGGGCCTACCGGGCGGTGCCGGTGGCGAATAGTTCTGCGATGATGTCCTCGAGGGGGACGTCTTCGATGGTGATATCGGCGACCGGGCCGCCGCTTAGAATCTCTTGGGAGACCGCCACGATGGTGTCGCTCGGGGTGCAGACGGTGAATTTGCCGGTGTCGGCGTCGCGCTTGGTCTCGCCGTGTTTCGAAGTCCACGTCTCGGGGAAAGAGGCGTCGCCGGGAAGAAAGGTGAGAATTTTTTTCCGGGTGCCGGGGCCGGCTTCGAGCCGGTCGAGGGCACCGTCGTAGATCTTGGCGCCTTTGTGGATCACGATCACACGTTCGCAAAGCTCCTTGATGTCGGCCATGTAGTGGCTCGTGAGGAGAATGGTGACGCGATGCTTGCGGTTATATTCGCGAAGGAACTGGCGCACGTTTTTTTGCGAAATCACGTCGAGGCCGATGGTGGGCTCGTCGAGGAAAAGCACACGCGGGCGGTGCAGCAGCGCGGCGATGAGCTCCATCTTCATGCGCTCGCCGAGGGAGAGTTCCCGGACCATCACGTTGAGCTTGGGGCGGACCTCGAGGAGATCGACGAGTTCGTCGAGCGTGGTCTTGAACTGGACGGCGGGGATGCCGTAGATGGCGCGGAGCAGGGTGAAGGATTCGATGGCCGGCAGGTCCCACCACAGCTGGTTTTTTTGGCCGAGGACCAGAGCGAATAGGCGGCGGTAGGCGTTCTCGCGTTTGGTGGGATCGTAACCGGCGACGCGGGCGGTGCCGCTCGTCGGGTAGATGAGGCCCGAGAGCATCTTGAGGGTGGTGGTCTTGCCCGCGCCGTTGGGCCCGAGGAAGCCGACGAATTCGCCCTCGGCGATGGTGAACGAGATGTCCTTGGCGGCGGCGGTCTCCTCGAACTCGCGCTTGAACAGACCTTTCACGCCGCCCCAGAAGCCGGGCACTTTTTTGTAGGTGCGAAAGACGCGGGTGAGGTTTTGGACTTCGATCATCGGAGGGCGCAGTGAAGTGCGATGCGGCCCGGATGCAAAGGGAAGTTTGCGGACGCGAAAAAGGGCGGGGTTTGGGACCCCGCCCGTCGCAAGTGGGAGCGATGCTGAGAGGGCGGGTCGGAGACCCTGCCCTACTTTAGCCTTGGGTGAAGGCCGGGAGCTTCACGATCTTGCCGCCGGCGAGGGCGGATTCGTGGGCGCAGAGGCCGACGCAGGTCCAGTTGGCGGACTGCACGGCATTCGGCATCGGGTCGCGGTCCTCGACGAGGGCGCGGAGGAACTCGTGCGCGAGGTGAGGATGTGAACCGCCGTGCCCCGCGCCTTGCGTAAAGCTGAGGTGCGTCTTTTTCCCGAGGTCGTAGACGCCCTTGGTCGTGAACTTCTGAATCCCTTTCGGCAGGCGCTTCGCGTAGTCGGGCACCTTGATCTTTTTGGGGATCTTGTGTTCGGGGAGCTTGGCGGTGTGGAGGACGTGCGGCTCGTGCTCGATGAGCGACCACTCGAAGGATTTTTTGGTGCCGTAGACATCGATGCTCTCGCGGTATTGCCGGGCGGTGTCGAAGAGCGAGCGGATGATGCGGGCGGTGAGATCGGAATCCTTGAACTTGATGTGGGCGGTCTCGACGGCGAAGGGCGAGCCGTAGTGTTTGATGAGTTCCTCGCGAACGGTGCCGGAGCCGAAGCAGGAGACATATTCAGCGGTGGCGTTGGTGAGTGCGAGCATGGGGCCGACGCAGTGCGTGGCATACCACATTGGCGGGAGACCGGGCCAATAGTTCGGCCAACCGTCCATGTCCTGTTGGTGGCTCGCCTGGAGAAACTGGATTTTGCCGAGCTCGCCCTTGTCGTAGAGTTCTTTGACGAAGAGATATTCACGGGCGTAAACGACCGTCTCCATCATCATGTATTTCAGGCCGGTTTTTTTGGTGAGATCGACGATGCGTTTGCAGTCGGCGACGGAGGTGGCCATCGGCACGGTGCAGGCGACGTGTTTGCCGGCCTTGAGCGCCTTGATCGACTGCTCGGCGTGATCGGGAATCGGGGTGTTGATGTGGACCGCGTCGATTTCCGGATCGCGGAGGAGTTCGTCGTAATCGGTGTAGCCTTTGGGAATGCCGAAGGCCTCCTGGATGGCCTTCAGTTTTTTCGGGTCGCGTTGGCAGACGGCGACGAGATTCGCGTCGGGATGGGCTTGAAAGATCGGAATGAACTCGGCGCCGAAACCGAGACCGATGATAGCGAGGTTGATTTTTTTGCTCATGGTGGATGAAGGGGAGAATTGGGAATCGTGGGCTGGAGGATCGAGCGGAGGAAGTTACTTCAAAGTCTGGAGATAGGCTTCGAGGTCGGAGATTTCCTGCGGACTGAAGATATCAGCCATCGGGGGCATGGGGGATATTTTGCCGAACTGCTCGTAGCCTTTGGCGATGACCTTGCTCGGTTCGAGCAAGCTCTCGCGGATGGACGCGGGGGTTGCGCGGGAAGCAAGGCCGTCGAGGGCGGGACCGACGGTGCTGCCCACGCCCTTGACGGCGTGGCAGAGAATGCAGGCCGCGGGATGCTTGGTGAAGAGCTGTTCGCCGCGCGCGGCGTTGCCCGGCTGAAGCTGCGTGTTCTCGTCCACCAACGTGAGTTCGACGAGGCGCACGTCGTCGAAGAAGGTTTCGCCGCGGGCCACGTGGAGGGCGTTGACGCTCGCCGTCGTGTGGGTGCCGCTGTTGAACTCGACTTCGACCTGGGTCCAGTCGGTCTCGCGACGGATGGTCTCGGTCTCGATGCGGATGTTGTGGATATTGAAGCCGGCTTTGCCGCGGAGGCCGCGGGTGCGAACCCAGCCGGCGAGACGGTAAGAGGTGTTGGGCTTGATCGGGACATCGGCGTGAAAGCTTGTGTCGGCGTCGCCGGCAGAGCTGACCCTGAGGGCAAACTTGCCGCCGTGAAATTCGCGTTCGGTGCCGGCCACCGACCACGTGGCGGTGGTGTTGCCTTCTTTGGCGCCGTAGTCGCGGCGCTTCCAGCCGACGGGCAGACGATCTTCACCGAGGGATTCGAAGCCGATGTTCGGAAGAAGGTTCGGCCCCTCGCGGTAGAGGCCGGCACCGTGAATGCGGCCGACGACGCGGGTCGCCTCCCGGAGCCATTCGTCCTGTTGATTGGCGGGATTGCGCAGCAGGGCGGTGACGACGGTCTTGATCTGGGGCGTGGTCGGAAACTCGCCGAGTTTGGCGAACGCGGCGAGGCGCGTGAGCGGATCGGCATCGCTGATCACGGCCGAGGCAAAGAACAGGGCGATGGCGGCGGCGTCGCGACCGAGGGCTCGGGTGGCGTTGCGGCGGACGGCGGCGTCGGCGTGCGTGAGGCCGGTGCGATGGGTGGCCTCGTCGAGCAGACCGAGGCCGTGCAGAGTCCAAAGCGCGTGCAAGGCCGCGTGCGGGGCGGGCGCGGTGACAAGCGATTTCAGCGCGGGGGCGGCGTCGGTGCGCTTGCCCTCGACGAGCAGGCGCTGGGCGGTGAGGCGCCAGAACGGATTGCCGTCGCCAAGCGCGGCGGCGAGTTGCGCGGTCGTCGCGCCCTTGAGGGACTTGATCGCCGCGGGTTTGGCCTGATCCCAGACGACGCGGTAAATGCGGCCGCGCTCATGATCGCGGAGCGGATTTTCATGGGCTCCGCCGACGCCGGTTTTGGCGTCGTAGCCGCCGCGTCCGACATTCGGGGTGGGATTGTGCTGGATGATGTAGTTCTGCCAGTCGGCGAACCACACGGCGCCATCGGGGCCGACTTCCGCAAAGACCGGGGACATCCATTCGTCGCTGCTGGCGACGAGGTTGAAACCGTCGTTGGCGGTGTAGCCCGCGCCGTCGCGCTGCACATCGAAGAGCGCGATGTTCTTCATCGTGGGCTCGCAGATCATCACCTTGCCCTGGAGGCGGGCGGGGAGCTGTGGAGAATGGATGAAGGCGCTGCCGGCGGCGGCGGTGTAGCCGCCCATGACGTCGACTTGGCGGAAGTTGGGCGTGATGGTGTGCGTCTTGTCTTCGGTGTTGATGCGTTTGGCGGTCATCGCGCGGGTGCCACGGGGCACGACGGTGGCGGGCAGGCCGCCGAAGAAGAGCGGGGCGTTGTTGGCGGTGCCGCCGAACTGATCGCCCCATTCGTTGGCGCTGTGGGCCCAGGTGTTGTTGGTGAACTGGTGGAGGAACTCGAGGGCCGAGCCATCGGCTTTGAAGCGGTAGGTGCCTTGGGCGAAACGCATTTCTTTGCCGCCGACGGTGCCGTTGAAGCCGGAGTAACCGACGGCGCCGTAGAGCCAGTTGTCGTGCCCGTAGTGGAGATTGTTGGCCTGCGCGTGGGTGTCGTTGATGCCCCAGCCGGTCATGATTTCGCGGCGCTCGTCGGCGCGGTCATCGCCGTCGGCGTCGCGGAGGAAGAGGAAGCGGGGCGATTGCGCGACGACGATGCCGCCTTGGGTGAAGACGAAGCCGGTCGGGATGTTCAGGCGGTCGGCGAAGACGGTGAACTTGTCCGCGCGGCCGTCGCCGTCGGTATCTTCGCAGATCTTGATGCTGTCGTTGCCGAGACCGTCGGGCTTCACGTCGTGCGGATAGTCGCGGGTCTCGGCGACCCAGAGGCGGCCGCGCTCGTCCCACGCCATGAAGATGGGTTTGGCGATGTCGGGTTCGGCGGCGAAGAGCACGAGACGCAGATCGGGGGCGACCTGGGTGCGCTCGACGCTGCCTTTGACATCAAAGGGAAATTGAAACGTGACGGGCTCGGGGCGCTTTTCGTAGTTGGCAATGGTGGGGCGGGCCTCGCGTTTCTCGAGTTCGCGTTGGGCGAGGAATTTTTCCCACGACGCGAGGCGGGCGGGGCTGAGGGCGGCGAGGAGTTTGGCTTTGGCGGCGGACGCGTAGTCGGGTGCGGTGGGGTCGCCGAGCGCGGTGGCGGCAAGGGTGTGTGAGGCGGGCACGGCGGCGAGCGCGCGGGTGAACAGATCGGCCGGTGCGGCGAGGACAACGAGGTCGAACTTCGAGACGAAAGCGGGGGTGGCGTCTGCGGGATTGGAAACGTAGTCGAACCAAAGGGCGTCGCGGCCGAGGTCACGCATGAGCACGTGGGCGGTCATGCGCGGCGTGCGGTCGGGCGTGCCGAGGTAGAGGACGCGGAGGGGCTGTGCGCCGCACTTGAGGGCGAGCGAAACGAAGAGCAGCCAAAGGAGGGGGAGTTTCATAGGGGGTGGAGTGGACCAAGATTGGGTTAGGGTTGGGAAAGGGGAACCTGTTTCGAGGTTTTCAAGTAGGCGATGAGATCGCGGATGTCGTCGCTCGGGAGATTCTTCAACAGGCCCTCGGGCATCATCGAGACGGGCGAGGTTTCGCGGGAGAGGATCGCGGATTTGGCGATGATCGTATCTTGGCCGACGAGTCGGAGCGTGAGTTTTTGCTCGTCTTCGGCGACGACGTTGCCGGCGAGGACGCGGCCGTCCTGGGTGTTAATCGTGACGAGTTTGTAGGCTTCCTGGATCTCTTCGCTGGGGTTGATGATCTGCGCGAGGATGTAGTCGAGGTTGGCGCGGTTGGAGCCGGTGAGATCGGGGCCGATGAGGCCGCCGTGGTCGTAGAGCACGTGACAGGCCGAGCAGGCGCGCTCGAAGACGGCGCGGCCGTTGGGCAGGTTGGCGGCGGCGAGGGCTTTGTCGGTGAGCTGGCGTTTGAACTTGGCGATGTCGGCATCTTTGTCGGCCGCGGGCTGCGTGAGCGGGCCCCAGAAATCGACGAAGGCCGGCCCGACGACCCGTTGCAGTTGGCGGGCGGCGAAGGCGGAAACGTCGGCCTTGGGGATTTTTTGTTCCTTGAGCGCGGCGAAGAGTTGGCGGGCGCCGGCTTGGCGGGAGGAGAGGGTGAGGATGGTTTCGAGTTTGTCGGGGCCGGACAGGGTGGCGTAGCGGGCGAGTAGCGCAGTGGGAACGTCGGTGTCGTCGAAGGAGGAGAGGGCGCGGATGGCATCGCGGCGGAGCGCGGGTTCGTCGAGCAGCGCGAGCACGGTGGGCAATGCGGGCGCATAGCGGTCGCGGGCGAAACCGAGGAGGACTTCACGGCGGCGCTCGACGGGCGCGGCTTTGTCGGCGAGGACGACGAGTTGGGCCTCGGCGGCTTTGGCGTTGCCGAAGAGTTGGCCGACCTGAAGGGCGAGGTCGCGGAGGGTGACGTCGCTGCCGTTGAGAAGGGCGGTCTCGACGGCGTCCCAGTTGGCGGGGGCGGCGGTGGTGCGTTGGCCGAGGCCGGCAAGGCCGTCGCGTAGGCCCTCGAGGAGGGCGGTGCGACGCGGAGAGTTGGCGGAGAGCGCGGCGGCGATCACGTCGAGCTGTTTGCCGGCGGTGGCGCGGCGGGCGATGAACTGGCTGACGAGGGGCAGGTTGCTCTGCGAAGCGAGGGCGAGGGCTTTGGCCGGATTGGCCATCACGAGGGGCTCGACCGCGAACCAGATCATTTTGGGGAGATTGTGGTCGGTGGCGTCTTCGCCGTGTTGAACCAGGCCGGCGGCGATGGGCCAGCGGTCGGCGAGCGGGAGGCGGTTCAAGACGGACGCGAGATAGAGGCGAACGACGGGCGAGGGATCGGACTTCGCGAAAGTGGCAAACTTCGCGAGGGCAACGGCACCGGGGGCGAAGTCTTCGCCGAGGAGTTGGATGGCCCAGCCGCGGATGTAGGGCGCGGGATTATCGAGAAGGGCGACGAGGCGCTCGGTCGGGAGATGGTTGGTGACGTGCAGCGCCCAGAGGGCGCGGAGTTTGCGGCCGGTGTCGGTTTGTTGGGCGAACTGGGCCCAGAGTTTCGCCGGCACATCGGCGGCGAGGCGGCCCTCGGCGGCGCGTTGTTGGAGGAGGACGCGGGCGCGGCGGACATACCAGTCGTTGCGATGGAGTTGGAGCTCGACGAGCTCGGCGTCGCTGAGCGCGGCGAGGTTGAGGCCGGTTTTGGCGGGGAGGCCTTTGGGCGCAAAACGGAAAATACGGCCGGTTTCTTTGGTGAGCACGGTTGCGCCGCAGATTTCGGCGTCGTGCCAGTCGAGAATATAGACGGCGCCATCGGGGCCGATTTCGACGCTGAAGCCGACCCATTGCGGGTTGTTGGCGAGGAGGGCATCGTCGCCGTGGCGGCCGATGAAGCCGGAGCCTTTGGCTTCGAGAAAATCGGTGAGCAGGGCGTGCTCATGGATGTTGGCCATGAAAATGCGCTCGCGGTATTTCGCGGGGAATTCGTCGGCAAGGTAGATGCGGGCGCCGCCGTGCGCGGAGCGGTGGCGATGGTCGGCGATGGTTTTGATGTCGTCGTAGATGTAGGGGCTGATGTGTTTTCCGCCCTGCCGGTGATAAAAGCCGCCGGGGATCACGTGCCACAGGTGCGGGATGACGCAGGCGGTGATGAACATCTGGCCGTGGTCGTCGAAATCGAGGCCCCAGGGATTGCTGAAGCCGTGGGCGACGATTTCGAAACGGTCTTTGGTCGGGTGATAGCGCCAGACGCCGCCGTCGATGAACTGCGGGTCTTTAACATCGAGCCTTTCGGGGAACGCGTCGCCGGGGCGGTAGACTTTGCCGCCGTCGAGAGGTTTGCCGACGCGGGAGGTGGTGGCGAAACCTTGGCAACCGTAGAGCCAGCCGTCGGGGCCCCAGTTGAGGCTGTTGAGGGTTTCGTGGCGGTCCTGAATGCCCCAGCCGGTGAGCCGGATCTCGATGTTGGCATCGGCCTTGTCGTCGCGGTTGCGGTCGGGGACGAAGAGAAGATTCGGCGGGGCGCCGAGCCAGAGGCCGTCGAAGCCGACGGCGATGGCGGCGGGGAAGGGTATCTGGTCGAGGAAGACTTTGCGGGAATCCATCTTTCCGTCGCCGTCGGTGTCTTCGAGGATGACAATGCGGCTGTCGCCGGAGCCCGAGAAACCGGTGCGGCGGGATTCGTAGTCGCGGTTCTCGGCGACCCAAAGGCGGCCACGGTCGTCCCAGCAGAAGGCGATGGGCTGGGTGATCATCGGTTCGGTGGCGGCGAGTTTTACTTCGAAGCCGGGAGCCGGAGTCATTTTGGCGGCGGCCTGTTCGCCCGTGAGGAAGACCGCCTGTTTGCCCTCGTTGCGGGCGAGACCCCACATCGCTCCGTCGATGGCTTCGCCGCTGAAATCCCTCCAGGCCTCGTCGACTTTCAGATCGTTGAAGTTGCCGGTGTAGACGATGAACTGGTGGCGGAAAACGGACTTTTGGCCGCGCGTGATTTTCCATTCCCCGGCCATGGAACGGCTGGGGCCGACGCCGAGCTGTTGATCGACGCGCCAGTAGGACGGGTAGCCGTCGTTTTTCGGGTGGTCCAGAATGGCGATGTGGGCGAGGTCGTCGCGGCCTTCGAGTTTGAGGCCGACATCGACCCAGACTGCGCGCTGGGCTTCGGCGCGGGCGTTGCTTTGGCGGGCGTTGTTGATGGCGGCGCCCTCCATACCGGAGCGCCAAGGCATCCGGAGGAAGAGGCCGCCGTAGCCGGTTTTCGCCATGGTGAGGTCGACGACGGCCTCACCGGTCCACTCGAGTTCGAGGACGTAGCTCTCGACCTTGTCGTGCATGGTCCAAAGCTGGGTCTCAGTCATGAGCGGCTGGCCGGCGGCATCGAGGAGATGGTAGGTGGTGGACCACTTGACCTCGGGGCCGGCGCTAACGACGGGTGTGCTGGCGAGACGCCGCCAGAAACCGGCGCCGGGATTGTGAAAAAAACTACGATCATTGATTTTGGCCAAACCCCAGTAGAGGCCGGTTTGGTGCTTATGATGGCCGGGGCTGAATTCGGTGAGGACGCTTTTGCCGTCGGGTGAAACGATCGGGTGAAGGTAGGGACGAAACTCGGCGCCGGCGTTTTGGGTGAGGATAGGCTCCTTTTCGCCGTCGCGGAAAACGGAGATGGATTTCGAAACGGGGTCTTGGCGCAGCGTGAGGTTGGCGGCAAAGGCGGCGGGGAGCGCGCAGACGGCGAGCGCGACGAAAAAAACGAGGCGAAGGCGGAGTTGCATGGGAGTGGATGCAGGGAAACGGGGCGGTAACTGCACCCGATCATAGCAGCTCCCGGCGGCGGCGCCATGAGAGTTGACGCAAAAAGAATGAGTTTTTTATCCGGCAGGTGGGTCGGAGGCGGCGGAACGGGACCGCGGGTTGATTTTTTGCGAAGAGGTGCAACGGTGGTCGCCATGACCTCGCTTCGCCCTGCGCGTCGCCGTGAAGTGGCGCTGTTGATCGAGACCTCGAACGCCTACGCGCGCGGGCTGTTGCAGGGCGTGGTGCATTACATCCGGGAGCATCAGCCGTGGTCTTTTCACCTGATGGAGCAAGGGCGGGGCGACGATCCGCCAGCGTGGTTGAAGGGCTGGAAGGGCGACGGGATCATCGCGCGCATCGAGACGCCGCGGATCGCGGCGGCGGTGGTGAAGACCGGCTTGCCGGCGGTGGACTTGAGCGCGGCGCGGCTGGTGCCGGCGTTGCCGTGGGTCGAGACGGACGATGCGGAGATTGCGCGGCTGGCGGCGGAGCATCTGCTGGAACGCGGGTTTCGGCACTTTGCGTTTTGCGGAGTCGAGCGTTTCAACTGGTCGAGGTGGCGCGAGGCACAGTTTGCGGCGCGCGTGCGGTCGGCGGGGCACGACTGCCATTTATACCGTCCGAAGCAGGAGGGCGCGGCGGCGGAGCAAGTGGCGGAGATCGGGCGTTGGCTCGCGACGTTGCCGAAACCGGTGGGGATCATGGCGTGCTACGATAGCCGCGGGCAGCAGGTGCTCGATGCGTGTCGGAGCGCAGGGCTGGCGGTGCCGGACGAGGTGGCGGTGATCGGCGTGGACAATGACGAGTTGCTTTGCGACCTCGCGTCGCCGCCGCTTTCGAGTGTGATTCCCGACGCGCACGGCGCGGGCTACGCGGCGGCGGCGCGGCTGGACCGGCTGATGGCGGGGAAGAAAGTGACGCCGATGGCGGAGTTGATACCGCCGCTCGGAGTGGCGAGCCGGCATTCGACGGATGCACTGGCGCTGGATGACCGGGCGATCGTGCGGGCGGTGCGGATGATCCGCGAACACGCGTGTGAGGGAATCAACGTGAGCGACGTGCTGAGGGCGGTGCCGTTGTCACGGCGGGTGTTGGAGCAGCGTTTTCAGAAGCTGCTCGGGCGGACACCGCGGGAGGAGATATTGCAGGTGCGGCTGGCGCGAGTGAAGCAATTGCTCGGCGAGACGGAACTGGCGCTCTATGAGATCGCCGAGCGCACGGGCTTCGAGCACGTCGAGTATCTGAGCGTGGTGTTTAAACGGGAGACGGGCGCGACGCCGAGTGCGTGGCGGGCGGGCCGTCAGCGGCCAAGGCGCGTGTAGTCGAGGACGGAGTGGCTGATGTGGCCGGCGGCGAGAGCGGTTCGGTCGGTGAGCGGGCTGGAGGGCGAGAGGTCTTCGCCGAGGCGGAAAATCAGGCGGTGCGTGCCGTCGTCGTTGGCAGGACTGAAGAGGCCGGGAACGACGACCTGCGCGGGGACGGTGCGGCGGACCTCGGTGTCGGCGTGGCAGGGCAGGGGAAAGTTGACGTTGTGCACGACAAAGGCGCGCGGGGGTGTGGCGGCGATGAGGCTCGGAGCAAGGCGCGCGGCTTGGGCGGCGGAATGGCGGAGGGTGACGAGCAGTTCGGCGTCGGGGATGTCGTGATTGGCCTTAAGGCGCTCGTAGACATCGGTCGTGAGGTCTTGGGAAAACGCGATCGCGGGCAAGCCGTGGAGCGCGCCTTCCCACGCGCCGGCGATGGTGCCGCTGGCGATGATGAAACCGAGGGAGGCGTTGAGCCCGATGTTGATGCCGCTGAGGACGGCATCGGGTTTAAGCTCGGGCGGCAGGAGGTGAGCGAGGGCGATGTTGACGCAGTCGGAAGGCGTGCCGTCGACCGTCCAGGTGGGGCAGAGCAGTGCCGGAGCGGATTCGAGGCGGGTGGTATGGACGGGGCGGTGGCGGGTTTTCGCGGCGCCGGTCCAGCTCTGCTCGGTTTTCGGCGCGACTACGGCGACGATGTGGCCGGCGGCGAGGAGCGCGGCGACGAGTTCGTGGAGGAACGGGCTGGCGATGCCGTCGTCGTTGGTGACGAGAAGATTCATAGAGGGGAGGAAACCACGAAAATCACGAAAGACACGAAAAAGGAATTTGCTCAGAGCGGGAGGATTGGGGTGATGGCGCAAAAAAGCCGCGACGCTGTGGGCGTCGCGGCTGGGAGCGGGGTGAGGTCACCCCGCCTACAATCGGAGAAGGCTTTAAACGGC
>CALSBN010000087.1:0-18821 GCA_943373185.1 Opitutus sp. GAS368
CGAGGACGACGGCGATTTTGCCGCGAACATCGATGCCGGCGGCAAAATCGGAGTAGTTAAACTCGGGGGCGTGAATTGCAAAGCCGACGAAGACGGCGGGGGCGGTGACCTCGCTCGCGGCGGTGCCGGCGGCGGGGCGGGCGATCATATCGTTGATCGGGGCGAGGGTGACATCGGGGCTACCGGCGCGACGGATGACGAATTTGCCGGCGTCGAGATCGAGGCGCGACTGGCGGAGCGCGAGGGGCTGTTGGTAGCCGGATGCGCCGGCGGGTTCGAGGCCGAGGCGCATGAACTGGGCGGCGACGTAGTTCATCGCGAGGCCATGGCCGCGGGTGCCGGTGTCGCGGCCTTCGAGGAGATCGTCGGCGAGGAAGGTGACGTGGGCGCGGACGCGGCGCTCGGCGAGGGCGGGATCTTCGGCGTGCGCGGCGTTGCACAGGCCCAGGACGGCAAGGGCGAGGACGGCGGGGAGGCGCGGGGCGATTGGCATCGGTGCATCGAAAGCAGCAGGTGTGCCGCAGGTCGAGCACGGGTCGCGGGGTGGAGGCGCAAAGAGAACCCGCCGGGCGCGGTCGGCGCACCCGGCGGGGTTGGGAGGTGGAACTTAACTTATCCGGACTTCGTTTAGGGCAGGCGGCCGATCACGGCTTCGGTGGCGGTCTGGAGTTTCAGGCGGGAGTGGAGTCCATTGAGCCAGTCGCCGGGCTTGGCGACGAAATTGGCCGTGGGGAGGCTCCACGTGGTGCCGACGATCTCGAAGTTGGCGTTGACCAGAATACCTACGGTGCCGGTGCCGATGCCGGCGATCTGGGTGTCGACGCCGTTCACGGAGACGATGCGGGAATCGGCCGAGTGGATGCCGCTGGAGCTGTCGAGGACCTCGACCTCGTAGTAGGTCGTGCCGGCGAGAGCGGGTTTGGCGGCGGCGAGTTGGCTCGGGTAGGCTTTGCCGTTTTGGAGGTCGACAGAGACGATGATCATGGCGTGGTCCTTGGCATCGGAGCCGATGTTCCACCACAGGAGGATGTCGCCGGGCAGGGCTTGGTCGAGACGGGTGATCTGGCTGGCGAAACCTTGGCCGGCCTTGAGCAGCGCGATGTATTGGTAGGGCGCGGGGCTGTTGGAGGTCTTGGTGATCTTGAGGACGGGGTCGTAGAAGGAGTATTGGCTCCAGTTCCAGTTGTAGGCGGCCTGGAGCAAGTGGGTGACGAGGGGCGCGCAACGGGTGTTGTTGGCGGCGTAGATGCCGTTGGGCAAATCGGCGAAGCGGATGTAGGACGCGTCGCTGGCGCTGTTCCAGCTGCCGCCGTAGCGGTTCAGGGAGACGCCGTTTTGGGCGAAGACGTTTTGGGACTGGGCGGCGCCGATTTCGTCGGCGAGCTGGAGGCCCTTCACGAGGTGGGCGGGTTGGGCGTGGGCGACGGCGAGGGCACAGCTAAGGCCGATCGCGACGGCGGCGAGCGCGATGAGACGGTTGTGGAAAGAACCGGAGGTGGAGGAGATGACGAGTTGCATGGGAGTGATAACGGATGATTTTTTGTTTTGTTACCGGACGAAGTGTCAGGCGACGGCATCACAATGCCGGAAAACGCGGCGCGGCGGTATTGGCCGACGGGAGTGGGCCGACCGGCTAATGACCCCCTGCCCATGGCGAGGGGAGGAAATCGACTGTCGCCCGGTTTTCTCTCAGGCGAGGAGGCGCTCGCAGAGGGTGAGGAGGCGCGCGCGGAGGGGTTCGCCGCGGGTGGCGAAGGCGCGTTGGTGCGACTCGTAGTCGGCGCGGCCGGCGGGGCTCTCTATGGCGATGGGCGGGTAGCCGAGGGCGGCGAGATCGTAGGGGCTGGCGCGCATGTCGATCTCTCGGATCGCGCAGGCGAGTTCGAAAGCGTCGGCGACGAGCTCGCTCGGGGTAAACGGCGCGAGTTTGAAGGCCCACTTGTAGAGGTCCATGCCGGCGTGTAGGCAGCCGCGTTGCTCGTGGAGTGGCGTGGTCTCGCGGGTGGGTTGGAGGCGGTTGAGCGGGCGGGCGGGCGGCGTGAAAAAGCGAAATGCGTCGAAATGGGTGCAGGTGATCGGCGCGGCCTCGACGATACGAGCAAGGGCGTCGGGCGGGTAGCGGAGCGGGTAGGCGTTGTGGCGGATCTCGTCGGGGGTCTGGCGGTAAACCATCGCCCACTCGTGGAGGCCGAAGCAGCCGAAGAAGGCGGGTCGCGTCTGCATGGTATGCAGGAGATCGCGGAGCCAGATTACGAACGTGCGGCGGTGAACGGGGAGCGCGGCGGGGTCGAGAGTGACGGCAGGGGAACCGTCGGGCAGGGTGATCTCGCGATACTCGGGCCAGCGGAGGAAGGCGCGGGCGGCTTCGCCGGCAAGCGCGACGTCCGGACCGGGGTGCCAGCGGCGAAGCCAGGCGGGGCGGAAGGCGTAGTAGCTGAAAAGAAAATCGTGAACGGGATGTTTTTCGCCGCGCGAAGCACGGGCTTGATGCGGGTCGGTCCAGACGCGGACGCGGGCTTCGTGGGCCGACTGGCGGGCGAGCCAGACGGGTTCGGGGAGGACGGTGAAGGGGCTGAGCTCGTTGGGCGGCACTGGAAACTCAGAGGCGGGGAAGATTGCGGGCTTTTGCGAGTTAGGCGTCGACGCTAAGGCCGCCGGGGATCGTGCCGCGAACGCGCCATTTCTCGAACACATCGCCGGCGCCGGTTGCTTTCGAAGCGACGAGTTTGCCGCGGAGGCGCGGGCCCGGTTGGTTTTTTTCGCCGCTAGCGACACGGTGTCGGTTGTTTTTGGGAACTGTGTGGTTCATGCCGAGAGATTTGTTGTTGCGGTTTTTATGTCGAGTCGAGTGGCGTGGAAGTAGGGCGCGTCGGTGGTTGAGAAACTGCCGGTCCAAAGAAGGAGGCGCAGGCGCGGCCCGAGGTAGGGAGGAAACGAATTCAGAAGGTTCGCTCGATCGACTGGCCGGGGTTGAGCGGGCGCCAGGCGGCGCCGAATTCGCGGAGGGCGAAGCGCACGCGAACGAGGTCGTCGGGCGAGAGCGGGGGCGGCGGGGTGCGGGTGCGGCGGCAGGCAGCGGCAAACTTTGCGATGAAGACGGCGGGGTCGCTGCCGCCGCCCCATTGCTCGGCTTGGAGGCAGGTGATGAGCGTCTCGATCTGGCGGATGCGGTGCGGTTGGCCGGGAGTTTTTTTGACCGCGTGGAAACGGGCGGTGGTGTCGGCGAGAGTCGCGCCGGCGGCGATCGACGCAAAGAAGGCGTCGCGCCAACCGAGAGTTTTTTCGACGACGAAGTGAAAGGCGTCGTGCGGGAGGATGGCCTGTTTGGGCATCGCGCCGGCCGTGCCCGTGCCGTCGGGTCGCTCGCAGGCGAGCAGATCGGTATTGGCGGTGACGGTGCCTTTGGTGAAGCGAACGAGCATGAGGCGGCGGGGATCGGAAGACGGAGAGAGGGCGAGAAGGAGCGCGGAAGACGGCGGCGGGAGAGACGAAGGGAGGAAGAGGCGTCGTGAGATGGAATCGGGTTTGAAATATAATACGTTACAAACGACAGGGAGGGCTTGAGGGCGTTTAGGGTGTTTGGGCGAGGTCGAAGGCGTAGTGCTCGCGGAGGAAAGGGGTGAGGACGTCGACGGTGAGGCGCGCGAAGCGGGCGCGATTTTCGGGAGTGTCGCGCACGCCGATGCGGTAGGTTTCGATTTGCAGGCCGTCGACTTTGGGGGTGTCGGGGGCGGCGGCGTAGGTGCGCACGATGTAACCGCCGGCGAAGAACGGATCGGAGCCGGGTTGCGGCTCCTGCGGGCTGGGGATGGCGCGGAGGCCGGCGGCTTGGTAAAGCGCGCCGAGGCTGCGCGGTCCGCGGATCAGCGCCGACGGCGGGAGCGCGGGGCCGGAGCGGGCGTGGAGATCGCCGACGGTGCTGAGAGTGATCAGGCCGGAGGCGTCGAAGGTGGCGTCGGAGCGGTTGAGTTGCGCGGCGTCGAGGGCGTAGCCGAGTTCGAGGCGGGCGATGGGGTGGGAGTGGCCGTGGAGGTCGATGAGGAAGGCGAAGCCGTGGCGCGCGACGGTGGCGGCGAGCGCGGCGCGGATGGCGGCGTGGAAGTCGCGCCAGGCGGCTTCGGCGGTCGGATCGCCTTGGGCGGCTTCCTTGATCTCGCGGTTGGGGTCGAGTTTCGAGCGATGGAGATGGCTGGCGACGAGGGCGGGGTGGCGGCCGGTGCGAGCGAAGAGTTCGGCGGCGAGGGCGCGCGTGAGTTCCAAGGAATTGAGATCGGCGCCGAGGACGCCCTCTTTGCGGTTGGCGATGGAGTCGGGCTTGAGCGCGCCGCCGTGCGGGGCGGTCAGGACGATCGGCAGATTGCCGCCGATCGATTCGACGTAGCGGTCGGCGGTGAACGTGGATTGGCCGGGCGCGGGCGCAGCGTGGGCGCCGATGAAGGCGACGGCGAAGACGGCAACGAGCAGACGGAAGGAACGCATGAGATTAGCCGGAGCGGTGGAGGAGGCGGCGCACGCCCTCGATGGGTGCGGCGGTGATGGGCGAAAGAGGCAGGGACGTGCGCGGGGCGAGGGCGGCGCGCACGGTGGCGTGGGTGAGGAGCGCGCCGCTGAGGCCAGTGGGGATTTCGGCGAGCGCGGTGCCGGGAAACAGTTTGCCGGCGACGTGGTGGGCGAGATCGAGGAGCTCGGTGGCGGATTCCACGACGACTTGGTGCGCGGTGTGATCGCCCTCGGTGGCGAGGCGGAGCACGGCGGGCGCGAGGGCAGCGATGACGCGGTTGGGCTCGGCGTGGGCGTAGAAGAAGCGGGTGATCGCGCGGGCATCGGCAGTGTCGCCGAGCTGCGTGTGGTCGCGCACGGTGGGGCCGAGGCGCGAGGCGGGGAGCCAGCCTTGAAGTTCGAGCAGGGCGCGGGAGATGGCGCGGCGGCCAAGTTCGTAGCCGCTGCCGGGGTCGCCGAAACGCCAGCCGGTGCCCCCGGCGTAGTGGACAGTTCCATCAGGCGCACGGCCCGCGACGAAGGAACCGGTGCCGGCGTGGAGCACGAGGCCGGGCGCACCGTTGGTGGCGAGTTCGAGCGCGGGCAGTGAATCGGGTGCGGCGGTGACGCGGCCGTAGCCGGTGAGCGAGGCGGCGAATTCCTGCCAAAACGTCGGCGCGCCGGACATGAAGAGCAGCGTCGCGGAGACGCTGCTTGAGTTGAGAGTTGAGGGTTGAGAGTTGAAAGACGAGACCAGCGCGGCGAGGGCGGCGGTCACGGTGGCGCGGGCGGCTTCGGGGCCGGCGACGTTGGGGTTGCAGCCGGGGGCGAGGTGACGGGCGACGATGGTGCCGGCCTCGTCGACGAGGATGCACTCGGTTTTGGTGCCGCCGCCGTCGACGCCGATTTTGAAAGTCATGGGGAGAATTTAACCACGAAACACACGAAATACACGAAAAGGAAAAGCAAGGAAACGGCCTTGCGGCGGCGGGCGGGGGCGGGAGCATGGGCGGTATGATCCGCGGAATCGACCATTTGAACATCGTAGTCGCCGACATGGCGCGGTCCCTGGCGTTTTACTGCGATGTGCTCGGCTGCACGAAAACGAAGGAGGCGCACCTCCAAGGTGAGTGGATCGAAAAGATCGTGGGGCTGCCCGGAGTGCGGGCGCATGCGGTGTTTGTGGAGTTGCCGGGGGGCGGGCCGCGGATCGAGTTGCTGCACTATCACTCGCCGGAAGGCGTGGCGGTGCCGGAAAACGGAAAGGCAAACACGCGCGGGCTGCGGCATTTCGCGCTGCGGGTGGACGATGTTTTTGCGGTGACGGCGAAGTTGCGCGCGGCGGGCGTGGAGGTGTGGGGCGAGCCGACGGCAGTGCCGGGCGGCGTGGTGAAATTCGACACCGGTGCGGGCGGGAAGACGTTGGTCTACTTCCTCGATCCCGACGGAGTGATCGTCGAGTTGGCGGAGTATCGGTGAGGGCGATGGCGGGGTTGGGCGGCCCTTGACGGCTTCGGGGCGCGAGGCACAAATATGCTTTTATGAGGACGACCATCGACCTGCCTGATCCGCTTTTCAAAGAAGCCAAAGCGTCGGCGGCCCTGCGCGGCGTGACGTTTCGCGATGTCGTCGAGGAAGCACTGCGCCGACAATTACAACCGCACTCCGGGCGGAAGACGCCCGTGGCGGGCGGGCGACTGCGGGCGAAAAACGGATTCTTGGTGCTCAAATGCAAAGGCAACCACGTGATCAACCCGACGCCGGAGCAGCTCGATGACTGGCTCTGACCGCGGCGACTTGCCGGATGCCAATGTATGGCTCGCGCTGGCCAGCACCGGTCACCAGCACCACGCTTCGGCGCAGACTTGGGTAGCGGCGCGACCCGACCGGCCCTTGGTATTTTGCCGGGTTACCCAAATGGCCCTGCTCCGGCATCTCACGACTGCGGCAGTGATGGGGGCGGACGTGTGTTCGCAAAGGGAGGCGTGGCGGATTTACGATGCGGCGCTGGGCCGGGCGGGAACGCAATTTATGTCGGAACCGCCGACTTTAGAGCGAGTGTGGCGGGCGCGGACGGGACTGGACCAGCCGGCGTCTAAGCTGTGGACGGATCTTTATCTGGCTGCGTTTGCCCACGGCCACGGTTTGCGGTTGGTGACCTTTGACCAGGGTTTCAAGCGATTGCCGGAGATAGAGGTGCTTTTGCTATCCGGAGAGAAATGAGCGCCGCCGAAAACAAAGCCGTCTTTCTCAGCTACGCGTCGCAAGACGCGGAGGCGGTGCGGCGCATCGCGGAGGCATTGCGGGCGGCGGGCGTGGAGGTGTGGTTTGATCAAAACGAGTTGGTGGGCGGCGATGCGTGGGATGCGAAGATTCGCGGGCAGATCACGAGCTGCGCGCTGTTTGTGCCGGTGATCTCGGCGGCGACGCAGGCGCGGCGAGAGGGGTATTTTCGAATCGAGTGGAAATTGGCAGCGCAGCGCACGCACGCGATGGCGGATGGGACGCCGTTTCTGTTGCCGGTGGTGATCGACGACACGCGCGACGCGGAGGCGCTCGTGCCGGGGGAGTTTCGCGCGGTGCAGTGGACGCGGCTGCCGGATGGAGAAACGAGTGCGGGGTTCTGTGCGCGGATGAATCAGCTCTTGGGCGGCGAAGGTAAGGACGATGTTTCGCAGCCTCCATCCTCCCGCGCGGGAGCCAGCCCCGGACGTCTCGGAGAGACGTCCCTACCACAGAAGCCGGCGCGCTTCTGGCTGCTGCCCGCGATCATCGCCGGCGCGGCCATCGTGGCCCTTGCGATCTGGCAGCCGTGGAAGGCGCCGGGCCGTCCACCGCTTTCTGTCCAGCCTGCGGCTCCCGCGACTCCCGACTCCAAGGCCGCAGGCCTGGTGGCGCGGGCGCGGGCCATTTACGAGACCGGCCTGATCGCGAATGAAGAAGAGCTGAAGCTGGCCGAGCGGTTCGCACGTGAGGCCACCGAGCTGGAGCCGTTCAACGCCGAAGCGTGGGCCGCGCGGGCGCTGGCGTCGGCCCAGATATTCAACAGTGGTTTTGATGCCAGCGATGTTCGCCGCGCGGAAGTGCTCACGGCGGCGCAGCGCGCGGTGAAACTCGACCCCGCTTCCGCCACGGCGAAACTCGCGCTCGCCACCAGCCTGGACCAGCGGCGCGACACGCGACCGGAGGCGGGCCGAATCGCGCAGGACCTCGCCGCCCGGCCGGACGCCAGCGGAATGGCTTTGTTGTTGCAAACCAAGCTGCTGGTGGCGGCAAAGGACACCGCTGGGGCCGCGCCTCTTTTCGAGCGGCTGCTGGCCATGCCCGGATTCGCCGCCCAAGCGCATTTCAGGAAGGGGGAGAGCGTGCAACGCGCGGGTCGCGGTCCGGAAGCGGCCACCGAATTTGCCCGCGCGATTGCGCTCGAGCCGAACTTCGCCGACGCGCAGAGCCGGCGGCTCGAGGTCCTGCTGGCCCTGGCGGAGCGGGAGGAATTGCGACGCGCTTTGGAGGCGCTGCCCGCACGATTGAAAACAGACAGCCGGCTCGCGGGGACGCTGTTCTTCGTCCATTGGCAACTCCGCGACGGCGATAAGGCGTTGCGCGTGCTCGAGAACCTGCCGCAGGAGTATATTGAGGCCGGGGTTGTTCGGGGCCCGAAGGCCATGTATCTCGGCCTGGCCCATCGCGTCGCGGGTCGGCACGAGGCGGCTACGGTCGAATGGCAGGGCGCCTTGCGGACGGTGGACAAGCGCCTCGCCGCGGGCAAAACGGATCCGGAAGATGTGGAAAACCGCACCTGGTTGCTGGTGGTGCTCGGACGGGAGGCCGAAGCGCTCGATAGCCTGCGACTCTACGAGCAGCTGAGGCGCATCCCGGTCGGACAGCCTCACGACCTTACGATCTTCCTCTACGCCGAATTGGGCCGGGAAGAGCCGGTCGCCACTTTTCTTACGGAACAATTTTCCAACAGGGACACGGCAGACTTTGCTGCTTTTTACCTGCTCAGCGACAGTTTCGACCGCTACCGCGAACTGCCACGGTTCCGGGAAATCAACCGGCGGGCCGAGGAGCTTGTCGCAAATGCGCGTTTGCCCTCGGGCGAAGTGAAAACGGTGCCGCCGCCAGCCGCCGCGGTGACTCCATAGGGCGGCGATCAATCCGCGCCGGCAGACAAATCTGTCGCGGTGCTCGCGTTTGCGAATGTCGGGGGCGACAAGGACAACGAGATTTTTTCCGACGGGATCAGCGAGGAGTTGATCAAGGCGCTGGGCGTGTGCCGGGGCTCGCGGTGAAAGGGCGGGTATTTCGTCGAGAGGAGCGTGCGGCGGCAGGGAAATGCGGTGCGCATCACAGCGCAGGTGAGGCGCGAGATGTTACGAGCGACTACCGTTGAAACAAAGCGCGTTGGGGACAACTCGCTTCACCTCGGAGCGGGGTGAGGTCACCCCGCCTACAGGTCGGAAGAGACGACGGTGACGTCGTTCACTCCTCCCAGCGACCGTAGATGCCGCAGGGGAGAACTTTGCCGTCGCGCTGGATCGGGAGACCCACTTCGCCGGCGGTGATCGACCCGCCGCGGCCGGACATGAGCTCGGTGAGGAGATTCGCCACGACGGTGGGGGAAAGGCGCGCGGTATAGGCGTTGATGAGGAAGAAGAGCGGCGAGGGCGTGAGGAGCGTGCGGCACTCGGTGAGGAGCGGCCAAAGGTGTTCTTCGAGTTTCCACATCTCGCCGGTGGCGCCGCGGCCGTAGGTGGGCGGGTCCATGATGATGGCGTCGTAGAATTTGCCGCGCTTCTGCTCGCGGCGGACGAATTTCAGGCAGTCGTCGGCGATGTAGCGGATGGGCGCGTCGACGAGGCCGGAGAGCACGGCGTTTTCCTTGCACCATTTCACCATGCCCTCGGCGGCGTCGATGTGGGTGACGCTCGCGCCGGCCTTGGCGGCGGCGCAGGTGGCCGCACCGGTGTAGCCGAAGAGATTGAGAACATTGACCGGCCGGCCGGCGGCGCGGGCGGTTTTGATCTTGGCGGAGAACCACTCCCAGTTGACGGCTTGCTCGGGGAAGAGGCCGGTGTGCTTGAAGGATGTGGGGTGAATCTTGAATGTCAGCCCGAGCGAATCGTAGGCGAGCTTCCAGTGGTCGGGGAGGGCTTTGCGGTATTCCCATTTGCCGCCGCCCTGCTCGCTGCGGTGGTAGAAGCCGTCCCAGCCGTCCCACTTCGCGCCCAGAGCGACACCGTGGCGGGGCCAGATGATCTGGGGATCGGGGCGGACGAGGTTGTAGGCGCCCCAGCGCTCTTGTTTCAGGCCGTCGCCGCAGTCGAGAAGTTGATAGTCGCGCCAGCGGTCGGCGACGATTAGGGACGGGCGTTGGATGGCGGCGGACATGCGGAGGAAGAGAGCGGAGGCAATGCGGAGCGCGCTGAGCTGTCGAGCCGCGTCGCCATAACGCCCCTGTAAAACTACCCAATGGGCCGGGCCGGAGATTGACAGATTTTGGGGAGCTGGCCTTTTCGGCGGTCCCTATGAACTCCTCCAAACTCCTGCGTTCCGCTACGGCGGCGATGTTGTTCGCGCTTTCGGGTGCGATGCTCTCGGCCGATGTGGTCGAAACCAAAGATGGCTCCCGCCTCGTCGGGACGGTGACCAAGATCGACGGCGGCATTATCACGTTGACGACGTCCTATGCCGGCGCGCTCACGATCAAGCAGAGCGACGTCGTCTCGATCACGACGGACAGCGCGGTCGCGGTGCGGCTCGCGAGCGGCACGCGGATCGACGGCAAAGTTTCCACGGTGGGCGGCGCGGTGAAGATCGCGGGTGCGGACGGCGTGATCTCCACGTCGGTGGACAAAGTCGCGGCAAGCTGGGCGGCCGGCGGCAAAGATCCGGCGATCGCGGCGCTCGAGCGGGGCTGGGCCTACGAGGCGGCGGTCGATGTGTCGGGCAAGAGCGGCAACAAGACCCAGCTTGGCACGGCGTTCGCGTTTCGCGCCACCCTCGCGGGTGCGCAGGACACGCTGCAGTTCTACACCGGCTATGACCGGCAGGTTTCGGACGGCGAGAAATCGGCCGACCAGTTCAAAGTCGGCGTGGACTACGCGAACAACTTCGCGAGCCACAAATCCTGGTATGTGCGCAACGAGGGCGGCTTTGACCGGATCAAGGACATCGAGCTCTACGACGTGGCTGCGGCCGGTTTGGGCTACGATCTCATCAAGGATGCGAAGCAGACGCTGACGGGCCGCGCCGGTTTGTCGTTCCGCTATGCCGGCTACAAGAACCCCCGCACCGAAGACGTGAAGGCGGCCGGTTTGGACTTCGGCCTCAACCATCGCCTGCAATTGGAAAACTCGATTTTGATCAACCGCCTGTCGTTCGTTCCGACCTTTGAGGATTTCGGCACTTTCGTGGTCACACACGAGAGCTTGCTGGAGCTCCCGATCGCGAGCACGCAGTGGAAACTTCGCATGGGTGTCGCCAACGACTACAACAGCCAGCCCGGCCGGGGCGTCGACAAACTCGACACGACCTACTTCACCCGGCTCGTGCTGAGCTGGAAGTAAGCAGGGCTCGCCCTCACGTTTCGCGGAATAATCCGCGGTCGAAGGCCTCATGTTCTGCATGAGGCCTTTTTTGTTTTTCGGACTGATGATGGGATTGGGAGTGGGCGCGGCGGCAGCGGAGCAACGCTTCGCTTCCGGAACGGCGCGAGTGACGTTGGTCGAACTCTACACCAGCGAAGGGTGCAGCAGTTGTCCGCCGGCGGAACGTTGGCTCGGTGAGCTGCGCGGGGCGCCGGGATTGTGGCGGGACTTTGTGCCGGTGGCTTGGCACGTGGACTATTGGAACCGGCTCGGGTGGCCGGATCGTTTTTCGACGAAGGACATCACGGCGCGGCAGTATGCATTGGCCGCCGCGTGGGGGAGCGGCTCGGTTTACACGCCGTGTTTCGTGCGCGACGGCGCCGAGTGGAGAACAGGCAGGAGCGTGCCGCGAAGAAACGTGGGTGGTAAACCGGCGGGCGAACTCGTGGTGGTGCTCGACGCTTCGGGTCGCGGTCGCGTGGAGTTTACGCCCGGCAGCGGAGCCGGGGGCGCGCTCTCGGCGCAGGTGGCGGTGGTGGGCGGAGGTTTCGTTTCAAAGGTGACGGCCGGGGAAAACCGGGGCGAAACGCTGGAGCAGGAGTTTGTCGTGCTGGCGGTGGCGGAGAGCCGGATGGAGCCCGGCGTGAGCGGTGGGACCTTCCGGGCGGAGTTCGAGTTGCCCAAACCGAAAATCACCGACGGAGCGCGGCGGGCACTCGCGGTTTGGGTGACGCGGCGGGGCGAACTCGCGCCGTTGCAGGCGACGGGCGGATGGCTGGATCGGTGACGGAATGCGGGCGGAATTAAATTTGCGCCGGGGCGGGGCGCGTCGCCCAATCTCGCCCGAAACTCGCCATGCCCAAGACCGCTCCATCTCCCGTCCCGCTTTTCAACTGGCTCGATGCCCGCGCTGCGGGGGTGTTGTTGCACCCGACGGCGTTGCCGGGTGATCAGGGCGTCGGGACCTTCGATGCGAATGCGGTGCGGTTCCTGGATTTTTTGCAGGCCGCCGGGCTGAAGTATTGGCAGATTTGTCCGCTCGGGCCGACGGGTTACGGGGATTCGCCTTACCAGTGTTTTTCGGCGTTTGCGGGCAATCCGTATTTGGTCGATCTGCGGGCGCTGGTGGCGCCGGGACTGCTGACCGAAGCCGAGATCGCGCCGCTGGCGGAGCTGAGTGCGGACCGGGTGGATTACGGGGCGCTCTACGAGAAGAAATGGCCGTTGCTCGCGCGGGCGTTTGCGCGGTTCAAAGCGGCGGGTGAACCGGTGCTGGCGGCGGACGGCGAGACGTTTGCCGCGTTCCAAAAGCAGCAGGCGGCGTGGCTCGAGGGTTACGGATTTTTTCTGGCGTTGAAGGATCATCACAAGGGCGTCGCGTGGTGGGAATGGCCGTCGGCCGTGCGCTCGCTGGCGGCGGCGCAGAAAACGCCGTTGCGAAAACAACTGGCGGCGGAGGCGGAGGCCCACGCGTTCTATCAATATTTGTTTTTTGCACAGTGGCGGGCGCTGCGGGCGGCGGCGACCGAGCGGGGGATCGAGATTATCGGAGACATTCCGATCTTCGTGGCGGCGGACTCGGCCGATGTGTGGGCCAATCCGGAGCTGTTCGAGTTGGATGCGAAGACGGGCCGGCCGCTGGCGGTGGCGGGCGTGCCGCCGGATTACTTTTCGGCGGACGGCCAGCTTTGGGGCAATCCGCTCTACAAATGGGAGCGGCATGTGGCCGACGGCTTCGCGTGGTGGCATGCCCGGTTGCGGGCGTCGTTTGAGTTGTGCGATGTGGTGCGCATCGATCATTTCCGCGGCTTCGACGCCTATTGGCGGATTCCGGCGACGGCGCCGACGGCGCGCACGGGCGAGTGGGTGCAGGCGCCGGGCATGGAGCTGTTCAAATCGGTGCGCGCGGCGTTTCCGCAGGCGAAGATCATCGCGGAGGATTTGGGCGAGCTGACGCCGAGTGTGGTCGCGCTGCGCGAGGCGACGGGTTTGCCGGGGATGGCGATCTTGCAATTCGCGTTTGGCGGCGACGACGCGGAGAATCTTTATCTCCCGCACAATTTGGTGCCGAACGGCGTGATCTATCCCGGCACTCACGACAACGACACGACGATCGGCTGGTATGCCACGACCTCGGAGAAAGAGCGCGATCACGTGCGGCGCTACCTGCGGGTGGACGGCCGCGAAGTGGCGTGGGACTTTATCCGCGCGAGCTACGCGGCGGTGAGCCGGTTGGCGGTGTTCCCGATGCAGGATGTTTTGAGCCTCGGCAGCGAGGCGCGCTTCAACGCCCCGGGTAAACCGCAGGGCAACTGGCAGTGGCGCTATCGCCCCGCGCAAATCGAGCAGCTCATCAATGGCGGCACGGCGGCGTATCTGAAATCGCTCGGGGCGATGTATGGGCGGTAAGACTTATCGCCGGCCGTTGTTGTAGGATCGATCCATGCCTTCCGTGCGCCAGTCGCTGCGGCGGATGAGGGAGCGTTGGGATTCCAACTTGATCTTCTTTTCGCCCTCGGGATCGCCGCTCAAACGATAAAGCTCGGCGGTGTCGGTAAGGCCTTTGAGTTTTTCCAGGCGCTGATCGTCGCGTAGCATTGTGGCGGCGTAGTTTGGGACGGTTTCGGCAAGAGGGTCGCCCATCGGCACCACCGCTCCCGGGTAGCGTTTTTTCAATAGGGAGGCCCGCTGCTCTTTGGTGAGGAGTTGGAGCTCCCCAAAGGTCGGCAGTTTAGGTCCCTGGACAATTACTCTGTCCATCAGCACGGCGGGCTCGGGGCCGGGTATTGGCGCGGACGAATCGATCGCGGTCGGCGTGGAAGTGAAGGAGGGGAGGGCGGGGCGACGGGGGCTCGGGTCGTTCGGAGCAAGCGACGGGGGTGGGCCCGGCGGGCGTGGGCCCTCTTCAGAATAACCGGCCAACGGGGCGAGCGCGAAAACCCAAACGGCGAAAAAAAGAGGGCGGTTCATAGGCGTTAACGGGCGACCTCGCGGTGGCGCAGGAGAAGACGGCAAACGCGGGCGGACGTTCCGTCGTTTTAGCACGATGGCGCCGGTTTCGCGGCCTCCTTGGCGCCGGTTTCGCGGCCTCCTTGGCGGTGGCTGAGCGCGATCCGTTGTTCCGGATCCGGGCCGGCGCCCGCAGCGGGCGAGAGGCACCGAGCCAGCGTTGGGTTGGGGCGCGTGAAGGCGGAGATGGGTGGATTTCATCGATACGGGTGAAGGGGTAAGAGATGCGGCGGGACTCTCCCGAGCGCGCGCGTTGCATTTCGGCGCAGATCGATATGGTGGGAGCGTGTTCTCCAATCTCCTCCAATTGATCTCCCGACGGTCGCCGCCGAGCTACGATTTGGAATTTGTCCGCGAGGTGAGGGTCACGCGGCGCGCGCCGCGGTCGGTGAAGTCGAAGCGGCTGATGCTCGCCGGTTGGATTTTGATCGCGCTGAAGTGCTGGTTGGTCGTGTGGGCGGTGGGGCATTACAACGTGCCGGTGAATCCGTTGTGGGTGACCTTGCCGACGGTGATTTTCGCCGGTGTGTGCACGTTGATGTATTTTCTGGGCGAATAAGCAGCGGGGTCGGATTGGCGATTGCGGATTGGCCGCCGGTTTTTTCAATGGGGTTTAACTCAACCGTCCATGCCCAAAGTCTCCGGTCTTCGCAGTCCCTACGCTCTTGTCGGTCGTCTCGTCTATTTCGGGCGAATGCTCGACAAGATCCGGCTGCACGCGCGCGGGATGCTGCCGGAGGATTACCGGGAGAATCTCGGCGATGAAACCCCGGGCCGGTTCGACGCGCGGTGTTGCGCGTTTCTCGGGGTGAGTTACGCGGCGGTGAAAGAGCGGGTGCTGCGCGGCGAATCGGATGAAGAGGTCCTGGCGTGGGCGGGAGCGGTGGGCACGCCGCGACCCGACGATGAGTGCGCGGTTTGGAATGCATTTATGATGAAGCGGGGCTGGCGGGACGAAAGCCGGACCACGGTCGAGCGGCGCGTCCGCGAGGCGGGCGGGTTTCCGGGCAAGGTGGTCGAGACGATGTTTGATTTCATCGATTTTGACGAAGGCCGGGACCCGGTCGCGGCCAAGAGTTGGGAGCTGAGGCCGCCGTTGATGGTGTTGATCATGGGCGTGGCGGGCACGGGCAAGACAACGGTGGGTCAGGCGCTCGCGGACTCGATCGGCTGGGGTTTTCGGGATGCGGACGACTTTCATCCGCCGTCCAACATCGCCAAAATGGCGGCGGGCAAGCCGCTGCAGGACTCGGACCGCGACCCTTGGCTGGCGTCGATCCGGGTGCATATCACGGCGACCTTGGCGCGCGGTGAGAGCGGCATCGTGACGTGCTCGGCGTTGAAGGAATCGTATCGGAAATTTGTGATCGGGCGCTCACGGGGCGTGAAGCTGGTGCATTTGCACGGGTCGCCCGAATTGATCCGGCAGCGAATCGCGGGGCGAAAAGGGCATTTTATGAAGGCCGAGATGCTCGACTCGCAACTGACGGCGTTGGAGTCGCCGAAGGACGCTTTGGTGCTCGATATCGCTGAACCCGTGCCGGTGCTCGTTGCCAAGATTCGAGAGCACTTCACGCTTTGAAGGAGCTGCGTCCCATGGCGTCCCGAATCGGCAGGAGTTTGAAGATCGGCTGGTGGTTGATGGCGGTCGTCGGCGTGCTGGGCGTGGTTGCCGGCGGTTGGTTTTACCTGCGGATGAAGGCGAGTCTGCCGCAACTCGACGGTCCGGCGACCGTGGCGGGACTGTCCGCGGGGGTCACGATCGAGCGCGATGGGTTGGGTGTGCCGACGATCACGGGTGCGAACCGGGCGGACGTCGCGCGGGCGCTCGGTTGGGTCCACGCGCAGGAACGGTTTTTCCAGATGGACATGATGCGTCGAAAAGCGGCGGGCGAGTTGGCCGAAGTGGTCGGCGCGGCGGCTTTGGGCTTGGACAAAGCGGCCCGGATGCATGGGTTTCGGGCCTTGGCGAGAGGGGCCGTGGCTCGGGCGACTCCGGCGGAGCGGGCCATCGTGGAAGCCTACACGGCCGGGGTGAACGCGGGCCTGGCGGCACTCGGCGAGAAACCGTTTGAATACTTGGCGCTACGCGTGACGCCTCAGCCGTGGCGCGCGGAGGACTGCGGTTTGGTGAGCTATGCGATCACGCTCGATATGCAGCCGGACCCGGTGGGTTACGAGCGGATGCTGGGCACGCTGCGGGAGACGCTGGGGGCCGAGGCGCTGGCTTTTTTCGTCCCGCTGATCGGGCCGCGCGACGCGGCGTTGGATGGGAGCTCCGCCCCGTTGGCGAAAATTCCCCCGGCGCAAGCGATCAATTTACGACGCGCTGGCGCGGCGACTCCGGCCAAGGTTTCGGGGTTTGCGCCCGGTGCCGGCGAGCGCGAGTTGCCGGGCTCGAACGCGTTTGCGTTGGCGGGTGCCCACACGGCGAGCGGGGTCGCGATGCTGGCGAACGATATGCACCTGCGGCTGGGCCTGCCGAACACGTGGTATCGCGCGGTTTTGGTGTGGACGGATGAAGGAACCCGGCGTCGGGTCGTCGGGGCGACGTTGCCGGGAACCCCGAGCCTGATTGTCGGAAGCAACGGCCGCGTGGCCTGGGGCCTGACGGCGGCGCAGATCGATACCAGCGATCTGGTGGTCGTGCAGACGGGAATCTCACCCGAGCTTTACCGGGTGCCGGGACGCGAAGCGCTGGCCCAGATCGAAGTGCGGCCCGAAACGATCCTCGTGAAGGGCCGGGAACCGGTGGTGATGGAGTATCGCTGGACGGTTTGGGGGCCGATCGTGGGCGCCGATGAAAAAGACCGGCCGATCGCGCAGCGCTGGATCGCGCACGACCCGGAGGCGATTAATTTTGGGTTCTTCGGCTTCGAGACGGCAGCGAACACGGCGGCGGCGGTGGCGGTGGCGCAGCGCTCGGGAGTGACGCCGCTCAATGTTTTGATCGCGGATTCCGCGGGTGAGATCGCCTGGACGCTCACGGGACGGGTGCCGAAACGCGTCGGCGTCGACGGACGGTTTCCGGTGATGTGGACGTTTGGCGACCGCCGTTGGGACGGCATGTTGACACCGGACGAAGTGCCGGTGGTGCGCGCGCCGGCGAGCGGGCGGTTATGGAGCGCCAACCACCGGATGGTCGGGGGTGCGGCGGCGGCGAGGTTGGGTGACGGAGGGCACGATTTTCCGATGCGGGCGGCGCAGATCCGGGACGCGCTCGCGGGGCTGGAGCGCGCGGAACCGAAGGATCTGCTGGCGTTGCAACTGGATGACCGGGCGTTGGCGTTGGGCCGTTGGCGGGATTTGTTGTTGCGGGTGCTCTCGCCCGAAGTCGTCGCGGGTAAGCCGGACCGGGCGGAACTGCGTGCGCTCGTCGAAAGCGGCGCGGCACGGGCGAGCACCGACGACGTGGGCTATCGGCTGGTGCGGGGTTGGCGGGACGCGGTGGCGCAACGGGTGCTCGATCCGATCTTCGCCTCGTGCGTTGCGGCCGACAGAAAATTTAACTGGGCGCGGTTGCCGTATGAAGAGCCGCTCTGGGCGTTGTTGGAGCAAAAGCCGCTGCATCTGCTGAGCCCGCGGGAGTCCGGTTGGGAGGAATTGCTGGTCGCGGCGGCGGACGATGTGGTCGCCGGGTTGGAGCAGGGCGGGACCTCGCTCGCGAAGGCGACGTGGGGTCGGAAAAACGTGGCGCGGATCGAGCATCCTTTGGTGCAAACGTTGCCGGCGTGGTTGCCGCGAGGCCTGACGGCTTGGTTGCGGATGACGCCCGATGAGTTGCCGGGGGATCGCGATATGCCGCGATTCCAGCGGCCGAATTACGGCGCGAGCGAGCGGCTCGTGGTCTCGCCGGGGCGTGAAGCCGAGGGGATTTTCCATATGCCGGGCGGGCAGAGCGGACATCCGTTATCGCCGTTTTTCCGGGCCGGTCACGCCGCTTGGGTGCGGGGCGAAGCGACGCCGTTGTTACCGGGGAAGACGGAGCACACGGTGACGTTGCGGCCCTGAGAACGGGCTGTCCGCGGGCGTCGTCGGGAGCGGATAAATAGCGTTGTGGGAAGGGGGAAACGGCCGCTTTCTCAGGCACGTTCCCGCGATGAATAAAAAACCGCGCAGCTCCACCGTTTATTTCGCCAGCGAGCTCTTCACGTTGAAGCATCTGATCGGGAATGCGTATCTCGCGGAGGCGATTTACGAGAAATCGCAGGGACGTTATCTCTGCGAATTGCCGCAGGATTTTGAGCCGCGCGGGACCACGGCGCGGGCGGTGCGGGATCAGGACATCAGGGCGCTGGTGGCGTGTGATCTGGCGCTGTTCAATTTCGACGGCACGGAGTTGGACAGTGGCACCGTGGTGGAGTTCATGTTCGCGAAATTTGCGGATATCCCGTGTGTGATTTTGCGCAGCGATCTGCGGAAGGCGGGCGACGGAAACGATCCGTGGAACCTGATGGCGAGTTTTTATCCGCGCACCGTGAACGTGGTCGTGCCGAGCCTGCTGGCCTACAAAACGATTTTGAAGCGCCGGCATCGTCGGATGGACGAAGTCATCCGGCTCGCCGGTCAGCACAGCACGGCCGACGCGCAGAAGATGTGTGATGAGATCGCGATGCACTGCGTGCGCGCGCTCGATCGGGTGCGCGTGATGGAGCCGGTCATGCCGAAACACCTGCGGGAGGAGGTCTACAACTGGCTCGCGCTCATGCCGGGGCTGCGGGGCAAAGCGAAGGAGCTGAG
>CALSBN010000088.1:0-18306 GCA_943373185.1 Opitutus sp. GAS368
GGCCGACCGTGGCGGACGGCCTTTCTTCGCGTGGGCCCGGCCGACGCTTCCGAACAAAAGGCTGGGCTTTAGACACGGTTCACCGTGCAACCTCACGCCGCCCGCGGGCAATCGCTGAAACCTTTGGCCAGATAAGAATTTTCCTGAGAGCCGCGATCTATCCACTGCCGCTGCGGGACGAATTCCGGGCAGATTGTCAGGGCTACAATTGTCGCGGTGAACCCTCGCAATCGGCCGCATACGGCTCTTCTCCATCTCGAAGTAGGAAAAAATCCTACAATTCGCTAAACCCCATGACCTCCGCGCCGATACCGTCAAAGCGTCTTTATGAAGAACCTAACTATCGGGCAAAAAATCATCGGCGGTTTCACGGCTCTACTCGTTCTCGCCACTCTCATCGGCGGCGTCTCCCTCGTGACCATCACTTCGTCCCGCGAAGCGGCACGGCGGATGAGCAAAGAATCCATCCCCGCCACCGACCTTGCTCTTCACTTGGACGAAGAATTGACTCAAGTCCTGCTTGCCGCCCGCTCCTACGGATTCACGGGCCAAACGCAGCATCTCGAGGCTGCCGAAACCGGCCTCATCGAAGTGCAGAAGGATTTCGGCACCCTGAAAAAATTCTCCGAGGACAACCCGCACCTGAGCGTCCTGAAAGCGGGTGTGCCAAAAATCTCCACCGCTCTGGGCGAATACCAAGCGGCGTTCACCGAGACGAAAGCCCGCACCCGGGCCATGGCGACCGAAAGGGAAAAGATGAACTCGGCCGCCGCCGAATTGATGTCCTCGCTTAACTCTCTTATCACCCGCCAAACCGAGCAATTTTTCATCGAACTGAAGGGAGACGCCAACGACGAGGCCCTCGCCGAACGCCAACAAAAGATCATCCTCGCCAAAGCGATCCGGGATCTCACCAACGCCGCCCGGATTTCCGGATTCAAGGCCCAAGCCCTGCGCTCACCCGCCCACCTGACCGAGGGCGTGGCTTCACTCGACGAAGCGACCAAGCGCTTCGACGCACTCGCTGCGCTGCTCACTGTTCCGGCAGACCAAAAGGAACTCAAGGACGTGCGGGAGGACGCCGATGCTTACCGTTCGGGTCTGATGAAGCTGCAGCAAGAAGACCACCTCCTCGAAGCAGCGACCCAGCGGCGCAGCGCGGCGGGAGACAGCCTTGACCGGCTCGTGGCGGAAATCGCCGCCGCCAATCTCTCCCGCGCCGTCACCTCCGCCGACGAGTCGAGCGCCGCACTCTCCCACGCCTCGAACCGGGTTCAGTTCATCGTGCTCGCCGCTCTCACGTTCGGCGCAATCGCCGCCTGGCTCATCGTGAAGGGCATCACTCGCGTGCTGCGCTCCACCTCCGCCTCGCTCGGCGCCAGTTCCGAGCAAATCGCCGCCGCCGCCGGCCAGGTTTCCGGCTCCAGCCAGACGCTGGCCGCCGGCGCCAGCGAGCAAGCCGCCTCACTCGAGGAGACAAGTTCGTCAATCGAACAACTCTCCGGCATGACGAAGCGCAACGCCCAGGGTGCCGAGCAGGCCAAGTCCATCGCGAGTTCGGCCCGGGAATCCGCCGACCGCAGCGCCGAATCGATCGGCCGGCTCAACACCGCCATGAGCGAACTCGAAACCTCCAGCGCCGAAGTCGCGAAGATCGTGAAGACGATCGACGAGATTGCCTTTCAAACCAATATCCTCGCCCTCAACGCCGCCGTGGAAGCCGCCCGTGCCGGCGAGGCCGGCATGGGCTTCGCCGTCGTCGCCGAAGAGGTCCGCAATCTCGCCCAGCGCTCGGCCCAGGCCTCCAAAGAAACCGCCGCCAAAATCGAAACCGCCGTCGCCAAGAGCGGCGAGGGTTCCCGGCTCAGCGCCGAAGTCACCTCCGGCCTCGGCACGATTATCGGGCAGGTCCGCGAGCTTGACCGTCTCATCGGCGAGATCTCGACCGCCTCACACGAGCAGACCCAGGGATTCGACCAAATCAATTCTGCCATCGGCCAGATTGACCGCGTTACCCAAACCAACGCCGCCACCGCCGAAGAGTCGGCCAGCGCCGCCGAGGAACTCAACGCCCAAGCCGCCGAGCTCAAAGGCCAGGTCGGCCAACTGCTCGCCTTGGTTGGCGCAAAGCCCGCTACCGCCGGGGTCGGCACCTCGCCCCGAAAACATCACGCCCCGGTCCGCGCAGACAAGGCGGCTCCGGCTCCTTCCCGCCGCATCAAGTCGCCCGTTGTCACCAAGGCGCCCGCGCCGGACCAAACCCCGGCCAAGGTTTCCGCCGCCGAAGATTCGTTCTTCCGCTAAGCCGGGTCCGCTCCGCGGTTCTCAGCCCATCTGCAACATCTGCTGGGTCACCTCCAGCAGGTGCGCGTGCTCGAACGGCTTCGACACAAAGGCGACCCGGTCGATCTGCTTCGCTTCGTCCGGGCTTAACCCGTGCGTGTAACCCGACATCAAGATCACCGGCGTCATGATCCCCCGTTGCCGCAAAATCCGGATCATCTCGATGCCCGTAAGCTGGGGCATGGTCTGATCCGTGATGATGAGCGCGGGCTGCTCGGCCCCGGCCAACCCGACGTGTTGCAGCAACTCGGCCGCATTTTTGAAAACCAGCGGACGGTAACTCTGTCTCTGCAGAAGCTTTCGGCAGATTTCGGCGACGATCATCTCGTCATCGACCACGGCAATGCACTGGCCTTGTCCGCCGGGCGCCTTCGCCGGCTCGGGACGAGCCTCGCGCTCGACAGAAACAACTTCGGGCAGCAGCACTTCAAACGTCGCCCCGACACTCGGCCGGTTGATCAGACGCAGTCCGCCCTGATGCGCCGAAATCACTCCATGGACGATCGAAAGTCCTAGGCCCGTGCCTTCGCCCGGAGCCTTGGTGGTAAAGAAGGGTTCGAAAATTCGCGCCAACACCTCCTCCGGAATTCCGGGACCCTCGTCGGCGACCGTAAATCGCACAAACCGCCCGGGCGGCAAGTCCCCGACCAAGCATGAGGTGGGCGCGTCAATGATCACGCGGTCCAATCCGAGGCTGAGGACGCCGCCCCGTCCCTGCATCGCATGCGCGGCATTCGTGCATAGGTTGAAAATAACTTGTTGCAGCTGGGAACGGTCGGCCTGGATCGACAAAGAGCCCGCCGCCACCGCGAGCTTGATGTTGATCGAGACCGGAATGCCCGCCCGCAAGATGGGCAATAGTTGTTTGAGAAAAGGGCCGGCCGCCAGCGGCTCACGCGCCTGTGAGCCGGTGCGGCTGAAGGCGAGAATCTGGCGCACCAGCTCCGTCGCCCGGCGCCCCGCCAGCCGCACGTTTCCGATGTGCTCGGCGCAGGGATGATCGGCGGCCAACTCGCCCGCGGCCAACTCGGCCGAGCCGAGGATCGCCGTGAGCAGATTGTTGAAATCATGGGCAATGCCCCCCGCCAGCGTGCCCAGCGTCTCCAACTTCTGCGATTGGATGAGTTGGCGCTCGGTCTCGCGCAGACGCATCGCCTCGCGTCTCCGGTCTGAAACATCGCGCGACAGCGCGATGATGCCGACGCGGCCGCCCGGCGTGGGGAAACCGCTCAAGTGGGTCTCAAACCAGCCGGCCGCACCTGCCCACTCGACCTGCCGCGACGTTTCCGGTTTGAGCGCGGCCAAAGCCTCGGCCACGACCGTGCGCGCGTCTTCCGGGAACACCTCGACCAACGGCCGGCCGATTGCCTCGCCGGCGTCCAAGGCAAAGATTTCCCCCGCCCGCGCGCTCCAGTAATCGATGCATCCCGACTCGTCGGCACACACCACAGCATCCCGCAACCGCGCCAATACCCCGGCGTCGCGCACGTTCGCCGCCTCGGCCAGCCGGCGCGCGTTCACATTATGCGTCGTGCCGAGCATCCGCTGCGGCTTGCCCAGCGAATCGCGCTCGATCACCCGGCCGCGTTGCGCCACCCAAACCCAAGCCCCGTCCTTGGCACGGAACCGGTGTTCGCAATCCCAAACCGATGTCTCGCCCCGCAGACAGGCGTCCATCGAGGACTTTACCAACTGCAGATCGTCCGGATGAGTGAAGGAGAACCACGTGTCGGACGACGGCATGATCGCCGTGTGGTCATAGCCTAGAATGCACGGCCCCGAAGTGTGGGTCGTCAGCCGGCCCGTCGGCAAATCCCAGTCCCACCAGACAAGCCGCGACGCTTCGATCGCCAACTCGACCCGGCTTTGAAGCCGTTTGATTTCGCTGATGTCGGTAAACGTGAGCACCGCCCCTTCAATCGCGCGATGGTCGCTAAAAAACGGCACGATCCGCTTTAGCAGCCAAGAACCCTCTCGGGTGCGACGTTCGCGCTCGCACACCTGGCCGCGGTCGATCGCCGTGCGCACCTCGGCGAGCAATTCCTCCTGCGCGCCGAGTTGGTAGGAAATATGGTCGAGCGGTCGGCCCACGTCCTGCGCAAGCAACTTGAAGATCTTCTGGACCGCGCTGTTGAACTTCCGGATACGCAGGTCTCGGTCGATGAAGAGCACCCCGACGTCCAAACTCACAAAGAGGTTGTCGAGGTCGTCGTTGAGCGCACGCAGCTGCACGTTGCGCGTCTCGAGCTCGGCGTTGACGGTATGCAGTTCCTCGTTGACCGAATGCAGCTCTTCGTTGGTCGCTTGGAGTTCCTCGTTGGATGCGACCATCTCCTCGTTGGAGGCCTGCAATTCCTCGTTGGTCGTCTGCAACTCCTCGACCGTGGTCTGGAGGTTTTCCCGGTTGGATTGAATCTCGAGCTCAAGCGCGCCAATGCGCTTGCGAAGCGTGTCGCCGACGACCAGCTCCGTCACCGTTCCCGTTCCCGCGGGCGCCACGGCTTCCGCGGCGCGTCTCGTCTCCACGCCGATAAACGCCAGCGAAGTGCCCGGTCGGCTGCGCGCGATGACTTTGGCCATCATATCCACCACCTCCGGACCGCCCGAGCCGTCGACCGCAATCCCCCGAGCCACGACCGGCCGGTTGGACTTGAAGGCACCCGCCAGCAACGTGACGACCGCCACGCGCAGATCTCCCTCGCAACGCCGGATCAGAATCGTCTCCGTGCGCCCCGTCTCGGGCAACAGGTAGCTCCCCGCATTGCCAAACGTATGGAGCAGTTCGCCGCCCTCCGAAACGATAAACCCCGGCGGCGCATGCACGGCCAAAAGTTCGTCGTAACCTTGGAGCAACAACCGGCTAATGTTGAGCGAGCTGGCCACCGCCGTAGGACCGACAGCGCGCAACCCCCGCGCCGCCATGCCGGGCGCGACCAGATCCAACGGCAGGCGGCCCTCGCCGGCCTTGCGGTAGATTTTGAATTTGCCGTCGATCGTCTCGAATTCGCTCTCCAACCGGCCGAGTCCTTCGCTCATTCCTAGCAGGAGCCCGCCGTCGCCACGCAGGCCGTAGTGAAAGAGGCCGATCGCCCGTTCCTGCGCCGCTGGCCGGAAATAGATCAGCAGATTCCGGCACGTAATGAGGTCGAGCTTGGTGAACGGGGGATCGGCGAGGATATTGTGCGCGGCGAAAACAATGCGTTGGCGCAACGGAGCGATCACCCGCCACCGACCGCTCTCTTCCTTCGAAAAATACCGGTCGCGCCGAGCCGGCGTGAGCCGGGCCAATTGCGCCGCTTCGAACAGGCCCAGGCCTGCGTGCGCCAGCGTCGTGCGATGGACATCGGTGGCGAAAATCGACCAGCGTCCTTTGAAATCATATTCACGGGCGAGTTCGTCCATCATCATCGCGAGCGAATAGGCCTCCTCGCCCGAAGCACAGGCCGCCGACCACACCCGCACTTCCTCGCGCGCCCCGTCCCGGAAGAGCGGGCGCAGGACCTCCTCCTGCAAAATCTCAAACGCCTTCGGATCGCGAAAAAACTCCGTCACCCCGATCAACAGGTCGTGGTAGAGCTGGTCGGCTTCGCCCGTCAACGTCGTCAACAGAGCGGTGTAGGCCGGCACGTCGTCCACGCGGTTGATCTCCATCCGCCGCCTGATCCGGCGCTCAATCGTCGCGATCTTGTAGAGCGTGAAATCGATGCCGCAGGTCTGCTGCAGGCGGAGGAAAATCGGAGCGAACTCCCCGGCTTGGGCTTCGTCCGCGCTTCTCTCGGTTGGCGCCGGCTCGAGCCGCAGGTTTGGGTTCAGGTCGTAGGCCGCGATCGCCTCGGCCATTCGTTGCGGCGGCAACATGTAGTCGGCGATGCCCAGCGCCAGCGCGTTGCGCGGCATCCCGTCGAACTCCGCCGTATCCGGACTCTGCACGATCACCAAACCGCCGTCGGCGTGAATGGCGCGCAGCCCCTCGGTGCCGTCGGAGCCGGTGCCCGACAGCACGACGCCGACGGAAGTCGGGCCGTATTCGCGCGCCAGCGACGTGAACAGCAGGTTGATCGGCAACTCGATCCCTTGCCCCATTTTCCGGTCGGTAAGGACAAAGCGGCGGTCCCTCACCGCGACCTGCATTTTCGGGGGCACCAGATAGATCGTATTCGCCTCGGGAGCGGTGCCCGCCGCCGCGACCCGGATCGGAATCCGCGTATGCCGCGCGAGCAATTCATCCATCACGCTCTTAAAATCCGGCGAAAGATGCTGCACCACGAGGTAGGCGCAGCCGCTGTCGGGCGCGATCGTCGAAAAAAACATTTCGAGGGCCTTGAGCCCGCCGGCCGACGCCCCGACCCCGACCACAAGGCTCGGAGCGGCGGAGGTTTCGGGCTGATTGGGCATAAAACGGACAATCGGGGGGCGTTGGATTGTGGGCCGCAGACGTAGATCAAACGGACGGAGCGATCGGCTTGGTGTCGAGCGCATACCGCAGCGCGGAGAACAAATCGACCGCCGAGAACGGCTTCACCAGCCGGACTACGCCCGGCAGTTCGGCCGACGGCGAACGTCCAAAGCGCTCATGGTCCCCGCTCATCAAAATCGCGGGCAGCTCGGGGCGAATTGCCCGCAACTCCCGGAGCAACTCCGCTCCGGTCCGCCTCGGCATCGAGAGATCGGCCAAGACCAGGGCAAACTCGGAGGGTGCGGCGGCAAAAACCAGCGCCGCCGACTCTGCATCCGGCCGGACTTCCACGCTAAAACCGGCCCGCTCCAGCAACACTTGGGTCAAGAGCCGGATCGATGCCTCGTCATCGACCACCATTACCCGGCGTCCGTCGCCGACGGGTTCGCCCTCCACGGCTGCCTCGGGGGCGGCACCCGCCATCGGCTCCGGTGTCACGGGCAAATAAACCTCGAACACGGACCCCCGGTCCAAGTCGCTGCGCACTTGGATGCCACCGCCGTGCTCCTGCACGATCCCATGCACAATTGAGAGTCCGAGCCCGGTCCCCTCGCCCTGTTGTTTGGTCGTGAAAAACGGATCGAAGATCCTCGTCTGCGTGGCCGCATCCATCCCGCGACCGGTATCGGCCACCGCAACGCAGACGTATTGGCCGGGCGCGCACCCGAGTGCTTCCGCGGCGCCGTTCTCGGCCGGCCGCAGCGTGAGCGTGATCCGCCCCGGGCGCTGGCCGATGGCATGGGCCGCGTTCACGCAGAGATTCATGATCACCTGTTGAAGCTGGCCGGCATCGCCCATCACCCGGCCCACGTCCGCCGCCAGTTCACGTTGAATGCCGATCGAAGGAGGGAACGTGGCCGCCAGCAACGGGAGCGCCTCGGAAACGATTTGCTCGAGTTGGACGGGCCGGCGTTCGGTCGCCGGCGCCCGACGCGCGAACAGCAAGAGCCGCTTCACCAAATCGCGGGCGCGCAGGCCGCCGCCCCGGGCGAAATCCAGGTGAGATTGGACCTCGTGACCCTTGGGCAGCGACCTATGGGCCAGTTCCACAAAACCCAAAATTCCCGTGAGCAGATTGTTGAAATCGTGGGCAATGCCTCCGGCCAGCGTGCCGAGCGTCTCCAATTTTTGCGACTGCAGGAGTTGTTCGCGCAGGGTCTGCTCCCGTTCGTTTTGCCTCACCTGCTCGGTCACGTCTTGGTTGATGCCGGCGATCCAGCGCGGACTGCCGTCCGGCCCCGACCAAAGCGCCATGTTGCTGTAAATGTGAACGAGGCGACCATCGGGACGAATGATCCGGAAGTTGATCACCAGATCTTTCTCGCCCGCCAGCGCCCGCGCACGCAACCCGACCACTTTCTCCCGGTCTTCGGGGTGGATCATAGCTTCGAACTCCGGCTCGGTCAGCGCCCGTTCAACTCCGAAAATCTCCCTTTGTTTCTCACTCCAATACGAGGTGCGATCCACCACATCATAGCGCCAGATCCCCAGGCGCGTCGATTTCACCGCCATCTCCAAGCGTTTCGAATCGAGCTGGTGATCGGCCTCCGCCGCCAGCCGTTCGGTGATGTCTTCGTTGATCCCGCCCATCCAATCCAATTCTCCCGCCGCGTCGCGTTGCGCCGTGCCGACCGAGCGAATCGACCGCACCTCGCCGTTGGGCCGTCGGACGCGAAAGATGTATTCAAAATCTACCTGACCGGCTTTCACCCGTTCCCATTCGCGGTCGATCACCGCCCGGTCTTCGGCCAAAACCATCGCCATAAACCCCGCGTGGTCCGGCGGCGTATCCGTCCAACCAAAAATCTCAAACATCCGCGCATCCCATTCGGTAAGCTCGGTGCGCAGATTGTGCCGCCAGACTCCCATTCTTGAAGCCCGCAGCATGATGCGCAGCCGCTCGTCCGCGAGGTGCTGGGCCGTCGTGTCGATGAAACTCACCGCCACCTGTGCGACCCGGCCCTCGGCATCGAAAATGGGCTCCGTGCTGACTGAAAGCCAGACCAGGGGACCGTCCGGCCAATGCACGCCCATCGCACGATTCCGGACTGATTGACCTGTCCTCAACGTGATTTCGGCCGGAATCTCCGCTTCGGGGATCGGTGCGCCGCTCGCGTCAACGAAGCGCCAGCGCGGATCCAAAGGGTCGCGGCCGAGCAATTGTGCCCGGGTCAGCCCAAGGATTTTCTCCGCCACCGGATTCGCCTCGATGATCGCACCATCCGACTGCTGCAGAATCAGACCAGAACCGACGGCATTGAAAATCGTGTTATACCGGTCCAGTTCTCGCCGCCGCTCACGTTCCGCCGTCCGGAGCGCGGTGACATCCTCCAACACGCCCGTCGTGCCCAACCCCGAGCCATCCTTCGCTCGACGCACGACCGCCCGCCGCATGACCGTCCGCTCCTCACCGGTCGCCGTTCGGATCTGGAATTCGCGCGCCGGCGTGTCGTGCCCAAGGCGCGCGGCCGCAATGATCTCCTGGAACAAGGCCCGGTCCTCTGCCTGCACCATCGCCTCGATCTCTTCAAGACCCGGGCCTTCCGCTTGCGGCTCCATGCCGAAAATCTCGAACGCACGCCGGTCCCACAATGATCGACCCGTTTTCAGATCGAGTTCAAAGGTGCCGAAGCGCCCCGCGCTCAACGCCAGATCCAATCGCCGCGACAAAACCCGCTCATGTTCTTCGCGACGCTTCGGCTCGTCGATGTCGGTATGCGTGCCGATCATCCGCCGGGGCGCGCCGTCGGCCGCGCGCTCGATCACTTTTCCCCGGGCCTGAATCCACTTCCAGGAACCGTCCTTGCACCGCATTCGCAACTCCGCCCCATACGCCGGCTCGCGCCCCGCGAGATGCGCCTCCAACGCCGGCCTGAGTTCCCGCAAATCATCCGGGTGCACCAAGCCGGCAAAATCATCAAAACTCCCGCGGATTTCGTCGTTCGCAAAACCCAACATCGACTTCCACCGTGCCGAAAAAAAGGCCGCTCCCGTCTCGACGTTCCAGTCCCAAATGCCGCCTTGGGCCGCCTCGAGCGCAAACTGCCAGCGTTCCTCGGAATCGCGCAGCGCCGCCTCGGCCTGCTTGCGCTCGGTGATGTCGCGGTTGAACGCCAACACGCACACCCGCCCGGCAAAATCCACCCGGCTGGCCGTGACCTCGTTCGGAAACACCGACCCGTCTTTGCGTCGGTGCTCGACTTCAAAAACCAGCCGCTCCCCCGCCATCATTCGCTCGATCCGTTCGCGCCCATACCGCGCCGATTCGGGTGTGTCCAAATCGAACACCGTCATCGTCAGCAATTCTTCCCGCTCGTAGCCGTGGACTGATGCCGCCAGATCGTTGGCATCGAGAATCCGGCCCAGATCGTCGGGCTCCGTCGAAATCAGCATAATCGGGTCTGGGGCGAGGCTGAACAGGCTGCGATACCGGGCCTCCGTCTCCCGCAGCGTCAATTCGGCCAGCTTTCGCTCCGTGATGTCCAACAGTAGGCCGCGCATCGAGCGCAGCCGGCCATTTTCCGAAATCACCGACACGAGTTCGTGAATCCAGATAATTTGCCCGTCGGCGCGAAACATCCGATACTCCAAGCCGAAATTCCTGCCCGCCGTAGTTTCGGCCATGCAAAAGGAGGCCGCGCTGTCCCTGTCCTCGGGGTGCAGGTGCTTCATCCAAAAATCCGGCGTCGCCGTCCAGTCGGCGAGAGGATAACCGAAAATCCGCTCCGCTTGGTGACTCACATAGGTGAACGCAAACGTGGTGACGTCCGCCTCCCAAACCACCCCGTCGACCGTGCCGATGAGCTGGTCGAGTTTTTCGTAGGCGAGCTTGCGCTCGGTGATGTCCTGAAACGTCCCGGTCAACCGCACCACCCGGCCCGCCTCGCTCACCGCCCGACCCGAAGAACGCACCCAAAGTTTTCGTCCTTTGGCCGTGATCAGGCGCAACTCCAAATCAAAACTCTCGCCCCGCTCGAGCGCGGTCTGCACCGCCGCCGTGATCTTGGGCCGGTCATCCGGATGATAGAAATCAATCGCCTTCGCCAGCACCTCAGTCCCGCCGACCGGCACCTCGTGGATCACGTAAACTTGATCGGTCCAACGCACCGCCAGCGTCACCGCATCCAACTCCCAACTGCCGATGCGCGCGATGTCGCCCGTAGATTTCAGCAGAGCCTCGCTCGCCCGCAGCGCCGCTTCCGTGCGTCTCTGCTCCTCTAGCAACGCTTTGAGCGCGCTCTGGCTCGCCCTCGCCTCGGCGAGTTGTCGTTCGAGCTCCGTCCTGAGCGCCGCCTCGCCCCCTCGGCCGCCTGAATGTGAGGGTGGGACGGACATTACTGTGAGTTCTGGATTGTCAGACCAAAGACAAACATCGCGTTGAAATAGCCCTAGATCCCCGCGTCCGCCATAATCACATCCAAAATCTCCCGCGTGCCAAACCGCACGGCGTCCGTCGTCGGCAGACCCGTTGACTGCGCCGTCGCCGCGATCTCCGCCCGCGCCGTCGCCTCATCGAGCCCCCAGGTGTTGAGCGCGATCCCGACCACCCGCGCCGGCGGCAACGCCCCCGCCGCCGCCGTCACCGTTTCATAAAACGCCGCCACTTCCTTCAACGGCGGGATCGTGATGTGGGGAAACGCGTGGAGGTGCTTCATCCCGGCCTTGTGCACGAGCACGAGGTGCGTCGGCTGCGTGCCGCGCAAGAGCGGCAACGTCGCGGTCGAGGCCGGGTTCAACATCGAACCTTGCCCTTCCACCCACAGCACGTCCGCGCCCGGCCCGTCGCGCATCAGCTCCGCCTCGACCGCGCCGCTCGCGTAGTCCACGCGCACCGCATCGAGACACATCCCAGAGCCGCAGATCATCATCCCGGTCTGCCCCGTGCCGATAAACGCCGATCGCACCCCGCGCGCCTTCGCCTCGCGGTCAAACTCCAGCGCCGCCGTCATTTTACCGATGTTCATATCCGTGCCGACAAACAGCACGCGCTTGCACGCGAGGTTGCGCGCCCCGCCCGACCCCGGCCGCAGGCCCGCCGGCTCGCGCCGCATGTCCCACACGTAAACCCCCGGCCGCACCGCCGCCGCGATCTCCGGATCGGAAACCAAGGGCGTGTGACACCCGTTCCACAACGAAGCGCCGCCTCGGATCGCCGCGCGCAACTCCGGCCACCACTCCTCGCGCACGATGCCGCCGCTCGGCGAGATGCCGATCGCCAGCGCCGTCGGCCGGCTCGCCAGCGCTTCTTCCACGCTCGCGACGACCCGGATGTCCGGCAGCCCCGGCATGTTGCTCACCTCGCGCAACGACCGCCCCGCCGTCTCGCGGTCGATCACCGCCACGACCTCGGCCCCGCGATACCGCAGGAGTGAGAGCCCGGTCTTGCCAAAGCGCGCGGTGAACCCGCCGTGTTGCAAAATCGCCAGCCGCTGGGGCTGACGGATCGTTTCGGAAGTAGGATTAACCATGGGAAACTCCGAAGCCGGGCTCGTCCGACAAGTCCAGCCGACCTGCCACCAACCGGGCGCCGCGGAAGACGTCGTCCGCGAGGTTCAGGTGGCTGTCGAGATCGAGGTAGTCAACGAGCCCGCCAAGCTGCGCCGCCGCGGTGTTGGCCAGCGCGCTGTTGCCGTAACATCCGACCAAAATCTTGAACCCGTGCGCGCGCGCCGTGTGCACCAGCCGCAGGGCCCCGTCGAGGCCGCCGCATTTCATGAGCTTGATGTTCACACCGTCGATGCCGCTCGCATGGCGCACCAACTCGGCCGCGGTGCGGCAGCTTTCGTCCAGGATCAGCGGGATCTTCATCGTCATCCGCAATGCGAGGTGATCCGCCTCCTGCCCCCGCGGCAACGGTTGCTCCAGATGATCCACCCCCCGTTCCGTGAGCCACGCCGCCATCGTGATCGCGTTCGCCAACGTCCAGCCGCCGTTCGCATCCACGCTCACGCGCGCGCCCTTCGGGATCGCGGCCAGCACCGCCTCGAACATCGCCCGGTCCGCATCGAGCCCGGCCTTCGAACCGAGCTTCACCTTGAACGCCCGCACATCGCCGGAATCGCGCCACAATTTCACCCGCTGCGCCGCCGCCTCGGGCGTGCCGATGCCGATCGTCACCGAGGTCAATGGTCCCGGCTTTGCCGGCAGACCCAGCAACCGCCACACCGGCCGGCCGACCCGTTTCCCTAGCCAATCCCAAAGCGCGAGGTTTACCGCCGCGATCAGCCCCGACGGCGCGCCCTCGGCCCGGAGCCGTCGGTCGATCTCAACCCGCTCCCACGCCGTCGCCCGCTCCAGCCATGCCCGGTTGGCCGCCAACGCCGCCTCGTAGCCCTCGACCGTCTGCGGCCGTTCGTCGATGGCGAACGGCACTGCCTCGCCCCAACCGATCACCCCGTCCTCAGTCCAGCGGAGCCAACCCATTATCGTGTGCGTCGACGTGCCCCGACTGATGGTAAGCGGCACCCGCTTCGTGAACTGCTGAAAGCTAAATTCAATTTGGGCCATATGACACAACCTCATCATCTGCCGTGAAAAAGAAGCCCACGACAATCCTTTCTTTACCGTTTATTCCGCTGCCGGCCGCCGCCCATGCTCGTCCCGCGTCAGCTCCGCGATCAGGCCGCTAAACTCGGGATACTGCGCCTGTAATTCCTCGCGGTAGCCGATCTCAAAATCCGCATAATCAAAACCCGGGGCCATCGAGTGTGCCATCAACGTGCAGCTCTCTGCCCCACCCACGGGCCGCGAACCCTGCCAGACTCCGCGCGGCACCAAAATCTGACGGCGCTGCCCGCCGGCCAGATCGCCTCCGAGCACCAGGACCTCGCCTCGGCCGTCCGGGTGGAGCAAAAGCAGCTTCAGCGGAGTCCCTTCGTAAAAGTGCCAGAGCTCGTCCGTTTTCAGCCGATGCAGCGCCGAAAAGTCATCGGCGGTCTGCACGCCAAAAATCGAGTTATACGCCCGCCGGGTTCCGGCATAGCGCGGCGACCATGCCCCGGCCTCGATCATCTCATCGCTCAGGGAAGCGAGGGCGAACCATCCGCCTTCCTGAGGGATTCGCTCCATCTTGAAATGAGCGATCCACGCGCAGGCCCTCGCCGGCAACTCCCGCCCGTCCATAGAAAAGATCGGCGCGCTCATATCGCGTCACTTCCCCGCCTTCACCGGCACGTAGTCGTCGGGGCTGAAAGCCGGCGAAGTTATCGCGTAAAACTCCAGGGTCGAATCCGCCGCCGCCGTCAGGGAGTGCGCCACGCCCGGCCACATCACCACGACCGCGCCCGCCTGCACCGGCGTGATCTCGCCCGCGACCATCGCAACGCCGCGCCCGGCGATGATGAGGAAAAATTCTTCGCCGATTTTATTGAAGCTCTCGCCGGAGGTTTTTCCCGGCTGCAACAGAAACCGCGCCACGCTTACCCGCTCCGTGCGCGCCTGCCCCACCCGGCCGATCAATTCGCGCAACACCACCCCCGGCGCCATCGTGAAAGGCGGCACCGAATCCGGTTCGAAGACCGTCTTCTCCGCCGCCTTCTTGACCTCGGACACCGGTGCCGTTTTCGGCCGCGTCGCCTGCTCGGGCCGCATCAGCTCGCCGATGAGTTTCGTCCACGCGGGATAGCTCCGCTCCAGCTCGTCGCGATACGCCGTTTCGAAATCCCCGTAATCAAACCCCGGCGCCATCGTGCACCCGAAAAACGTATAGGCTTCCGCCGTCGCCTTCGCCGGCCGCCCGCCCATCCACACGCCCGCCGGCACCGTGTATTGCGGATGCTGCCCGGCGAAAACATCCGGCCCGATGACAACCACTTCGCCGCGACCATCCGGATGCAGCAACAGCAACTCCAGCGGATCCCCGAGGTAAAAATGCCAGACTTCATCCGTCTTGAGCCGGTGCATCGCGGAAAAATCCTCCCGCGTCGCGAGCGCGTAGATCGCCGTGCCCGCCACACGCGAAGAACCGTAACGCGCCGGCAATGCCGCCGCCGGGATCGTGTCCTTGCTCCCGTAGGTGACGTGAAACCAAGCGCCCTCGACGGGGATTTTCTCCATCTTGAAATGCTCGATCAATTTCTTGGCCGGTCCCACCGGGGCCGCCACGCCGACAGCGCACATGCCGATACAGACCAAGGCTACGACCGCATAATGTTCGGGAGAAAAAATCATGCGCCGAGTTGGCCGATAATTTCCAAAAATGGGAGTGTTTTCTACAGCCCTGTAAGGAAACCCGGTTCATGATTGCCGCTAACCCCGCTTACTTTACCACGTCGGCATGGCTTTTCCGTTCAACCTGTCCTGGCGGGCTTTACCAACCGGTCGGATCTCCCTGTTCCTCGCCACCGGTCTCGTTTTCGCGGTCTTGACCACAGGCTGCGCGCCGCGCGAGACGGCGGTTGAAGCCGGAATCCGGACCGCGACGTTGCACTACGGCAACGGAGCCGAACCACAGGAACTCGACCCGCACCTGACAACCGGCACCACCGAGACCGCCATCCAGCGCACGCTGTTCGAGGGCCTCGTCATCCCGGATTCAATCACGTCCCGTCCCGTTCCCGCCGCCGCCACCGGCTGGACATCGTCGCCCGACGGCCGGGTCGTCACCTTCACGCTCCGCCCCGATGGTCGCTGGAGCGACGGCCGCCCGGTCACGGCCGACGACTTCGTCCGTTCCTTCCGGCGGCTCTTTACCGCCGCCCTCGGTGCAGACTACGCCACCGAGTTTTATTTCATTCGCGGCGCCCGCGAATTTCACCGGGGCGAGACCTCCGATTTCAACACCGTCGGAGTCGCCGCACTCGATCCACTCACCCTGCGTTTCACGCTGATCGATCCCGTCCCGCAATTCCTCCCGCTGCTCTCCTCCTCTGCGGCAATGCCCGTGCCCGCCCACGTGCTCGAGCGCCACGGCGCCCTCGCCAAACGCGGCACCCCGTGGACCCGCGCCGGCAACCTCATCGGCAACGGCCCGTATCTGTTGAAAGAGTGGGTGCAAAACCAACACGTCATCGTCACCCGCAACCCCGCCTACCGCGGGCCGTTCCCCGGCCGGCTCGAGATCATTTATTTCTACCCCATTGCCGAGGCCAACACCGAGGAGCGCATGTTTCGCGCCGGTCAACTGCATCACACCTATCATGTCCCCGCCGTGAAAATTCCCACCCTCCTGCGTGACAAAGCCCCGACCCTCCGCTCCGGCCCCGAGGGCCGAAATTACTACTATGTCTTTAACGTCAAACGGCCTCCTTTCGACGACGTTCGCGTGCGGCGCGCGTTCGCTCTCGCTCTCGACCGTGATCGCATCGTCGCCCGGGTGCTGCAAGGCGGCCAACAACCGGCGCGCCTTTTCGCGCCGCCGATTGTGCTGGAAACTCCGATCCCGGAACAGTTCTCCGACGATGTCGCCGCCGCCCGGACCCTCCTCGCCGAGGCCGGCTTCCCCGGAGGCGCCGGACTTCCGGTCATTCCGCTTCTGATCAGCAATAACGAGCGCAACCGGCTCCTCGCCGAGGGCGTTCAGGAAATGTGGCGCCAGAATCTCGGCGTGCGCCTCGAAATCGTCAGCCAGGAATGGAAGGTCTATCTCGATTCGCTCAAGCAGGGCGACTATCACCTCAGCTTCGACGGATGGGGATTTGTCACCGCGCAGCAGTTTTACTCGCTGCTCACCACCGGCAACAGCGCCAGCTACAACCTCTGGTCCGACCCGGTCTACGACCGGCTCGTCGCCGCTGCCGCCGCCGATCCCGCCCGTCGCGCCGCGCTCTACGGGGAGCTGGAGGGTCACCTCGCCCGCGTCATGCCCGTGATCCCAATCTACTTCAACGTCTCCCATCATCTCGTCCACCCCACGGTGACGGGCTGGCACCCCAACCCGATCAACGATCACTTCTTGCCCGCGGTGTCTCTTGGCCGTTGAAAGCAGGGCGGCACGCTGCGGGCGGCCGCCCCTCGCAGCCGGGGCAGCCCTCAGAACTTCCACTCAACTCCGCCGAACGCGCCGAAACCGAGCGCCGGGTAGCCGTTCACTTCCTCGTAGCTTTCGTTGAGGAGATTTTCGAGGCGTGCCTTTACGGTGAGACGCTTCGTCACCTGCCATGCCGCGTAGACGCGCGTCACGGTGAAATCCTCGTGATCGATCTGCGCAAACGTCCGCGCATTCACATCGCGGCGGTTCGCCGCAAAGGTCGCGCCCGCCCCCGCGCTCACGCCACGACCGAAATCATGCCATGCATCGATGCTGCCGCTCTGACGCGGACGCCGGAGCAGGCGCGTGTTCGAGGTCAGATTCTGCGCCTCAAGGTAAGTGAAACTCGCCCGCACCTCAACCGCGCCGGGCAATGTCGTCTTCGCCGAGAGCTCCGCACCACGCGTGCGCGCTTTCTGGATGTTTTCCACGCTGCGAAAATTCGGCGTGCTCGCGATCAGGTCCGTGAAATCTGTCGAGAACCACGTCGCGCTCAACGTGCCGCGTTGGCCCGGCAAAGTGTAGTCTGCGCCGGCGTCCCAAGCCCGGGCGCGCTCGGGGCGCAGATTGGGATTGCCCTCGTAGAACGCGCTCTGGCCGTAAAGATCGAGGAAACTGGGCGAGCGAAACGCCGTGCCGTAGGTCGCGCGGAGCTTGAGCGTCCGCTGCGCGACGAGCCACGCCGCCGTCGCGCGGCCGGTCGTCGCGCGTCCGAAGGTGTCGAAGTCATCGCTGCGCAATCCGCCAGTGAGATAGACGGTGTCGATGGGGGAGAATTCGTCCTGCGCGAAGATCGCAAACAGGCCCTGCTTTTTGTTGATGTTGCCGAAGCCGGTGTTGCGCGTGTGGTTCGCCTCGGCGGTGAAGCCGCCCGTCACCTTGTGGCGTTCGATGCCGGTGTAGGTGGTCTGCGTGTCGAGCACCGCGCGGCGGTTCTTCACGACCGTAAACGCGGTCGCGCGGCCGGCCCGCGGACTTTCCGCGACGAAGCGACGATCCTGCCCGCCGAGCACCGTGCGCGCGGTCCACGCATCGGCCAATTTCACGTCAGCGAATGCTGTCACGAGCACGTTGTCCTCGCGCGTGGAGTTATCGGGGTCGTTGGTGAAGCGATCGCCGGGGTCGCCGTAGTCGCCGTGAAACCAGCGCGCCGTGCCGCCGATGCTCACGCGCTCGTTGAGCGTGCGGTCGAGTCGCAGCGTGGTGGTGGCCGAGGTAAACGAATTGTTGGGGCGGTCGTTCGCCGTGCGACCTCCGACCGACGCGAAGTTGTAGCTGTTGGCCCCGCTCGCGCCCTGCGCCGCGACCGAGCCTTGCACCGTGCCGAAGCTGCCCGCCTCAGCCGCGACGCGGGCGCTGGGTGCTCCCGCGCCCCGTTGCGCGCGCAGGGAAATGACGCCGCCGATCGCCTCACCGCCGTAGAGTGTGCTCTGCGGGCCGTGCGCGATTTCGAGGCTGTCGCACGCACTCACGCACGCGCCGCCGAGGAAGACCTGATAGTCGGTGTTCGGGTCGTTGAAGCGAATGCCGTCGACGAGAA
>CALSBN010000089.1:0-17988 GCA_943373185.1 Opitutus sp. GAS368
CGTGTAGGAGGCGATCGGCCCGAGCGACGCGTAGCTGGGTTGAGAGACCTCGCCCGTGCCCTGGGACGCTGTGACGCTGCCGAGATTCTCGTTGTCCACATACCGGTAAATCGGACTTCCGCCAAACTGGTCGCTCCGGCCCATGGGCACGCCGTCGAGGACAAACCCGATCTGCTGGTAGCTGAACGCACGCACCGTCACCGAATTTCCGAATTCGTAGAGGCCGAGCGAGTCCGAGGTCTGCACATTGAAACCCGGCAACGATTCCAACATCTTGAGCCCGGAAATGCCCGCTGGCGCCGCCAATAACGCGTCGCGCGTGATGGTGATGGAGTTGCGGGTCCGGTCGGTGCCGATCGCGACCACCGGGTCGGTGATTCGCTCCTGCACGGAAAACTTCTCCAAAGTTACGATCGCTTCGGTTTTGGGCGGAGTCGTGGGAGCGGTCTGGGCATAGGCAAACGTCGCGGCGAGGCCGAGCGACGCAGCCGCGAGTCGCCGAAGCGAGCATGGGCAGTGGTGCATGGTAGTGGTTTGTGGTGACTAGACCCGGCCGCTTCAGCATCGCTTGTGCCACAGTTCTGTTACCGAGCATTTGGGAAAATCCCTTGTCGCGCTCGCGGATTTGTCGCTCTCTGCCAGTTTACCCACCCATGAGTTCTCCCATCGTCGAAAACGTCGTCATCATCGGCACCGGATGCGCCGGCCTTACCGCGGCCATTTATACGGCCCGTGCCAGCCTCAGCCCGCTCGTGCTCGAGGGCCCGCTCCCCGGCGGTCAACTCACCACGACCAGTGAAGTCGAAAATTTCCCCGGGTTCCCGCACGGCGTCGACGGTTTCCAGCTCACCCAAAACATGCGCGAGCAAGCCACGCGCTTCGGCACCCGTTTCGAGCAGACGCTCGTCGACCGGGTCGATTTCACCACGATGCCGCGCAAACTTTTCTGCGGCGACCGGGTGATTCTCGCCAAAACGGTCATCATCGCGACCGGTGCCTCCCCTCGCCTCACGGGAATTCCGGGTGAAAAAGAACTCTACGGCGGCAAAGGCGTAACCACCTGCGCCACCTGCGACGGGGCCTTTTATCGCGAGATGGAGGTCGCGGTGCTCGGCGGCGGCGACAGTGCCGCCGAAGAGGCCCTTTTTCTCACCCGTTTCGCCAGCAAAGTTTACCTCGTCCACCGGCGCGACAGTCTCCGCGCCTCGAAGATCATGGCTGATCGAGCGACCTCGCATGAGAAGATCCAAATGGTCTGGGACACCGTCCCGGTCGAAGTCCTCGGCGTGCCGGAAGGCGCGGTCAACGGCCTGAAGGTTAAAAATGTAAAGACCGGGGCCGAGTCGGTGCTCCCCGTAAAAGGCATCTTCGTTGCCATCGGCCACATCCCCAACACCGGCCCATTCGCTCCGCCGCTGGAAGTGGACGAGGGCGGTTACTTCAAGCCCGCGGCCGGTTCCCAAGTGCAGACCAACGTCCCGGGCATTTACGTCGCGGGCGACTGCTCCGACCACGTCTACCGCCAAGCCATCACCGCCGCCGGGATGGGCTGCGCGGCCGCCATCGAAGCCGAACGCTGGCTCGCCGGGCACCACGGCTGAGCGGGCGGCTCGCATGGACCTTGCGACCCTCTGGGCTGAGCTCGGCATCCCGCCCGACTACGCCAATCGCCGCAACCTCACGCTCCACGTCGAAGCCGATGAGGGGGAACTGGTCCCCATCGCCCCCAAAGGGGATTTACGGCCAATCCTTTTGACCAAGCCGGCAGCCGCAGCGTGGGCGTCGATGCACCGCGCTGCGTCGGAAGCCGGCATCACGTTAATCCCTGTTTCCGGCTTTCGCAGCGTAGCCCGACAGGGCCAGATTATCCGAGAGAAACTCGCCGGTGGTCTAGACCTGCCCGACATCCTTTGCCTCGTCGCAGCTCCGGGCTGCAGCGAACACCATACCGGCCGGGCCATTGACATCACCGCACCCGATGATCCGCCACTCGAAGAAGGTTTCGCCCAAACCTCTGCGTTTAAATGGCTCCAGGCCCACGCTCGCGATTTCGGATTTACCCTTTCGTTTCCGCGGGGAAACCCGCACGGCATTGCCTACGAACCGTGGCATTGGCTTTGGCAGCCCGGCCAATGACAAACGTTTCGACCCAAATCTTCGGAAATCCGATCCGGTCGAGGTTGAGACTGATTTTGGCGGACACAAAAAGCACCCTGCAATGGGGGCTTGCCACTGCTCCTTCCGGATGTCTCGCCCCTTAAGCGGTCGCCAACTGCGGCGCAGCCGGAGCCGAAGCCGGTGCCGGAGTCGCTGCCCCGGGTGACTTGCCCAGGTTGGCTTTGGCTTCTTGCAATGAATCGTAGAACGTCCACCCACGGGTGTCTTCGAAACCCTTGCATTCGGCGATGATCTGCGGGTTGCCCACCAATGCGAACTGCATGGCGAGCTCACGGCAGGTCTGCATCGCTTGGAAGAGAAGCTTGATCACACCCATGTGCAAAGAACGCAGTTGCTGGATGTCGATGACGACCTTGTTTGTCCCGGCATCGACTGCCTCGGAAAACTTGGGCTTCAGGTAATTTGCGGCCTCGGCCAAAACCGACGGCGAACAATTCTCCGGCAGGCGCATGATCAAACTGTCGCCTTCAAGCGAATAATAGCGCTGAGAGGTGTCGAGGTTCATCGCTTTGGCCAACTTCGTCTCCAGCTCTGCGAGATCGATCGGCTTCGTGATGACGGCGCCGAAGCCCACTGTTTGGGCCTGCTGCTGTTGGCCGGTTTCCGTTTTGACGGCCAAGGCGAAAACCGGCATGTATTTGGTTTTCACATTGGTCCGCACGAGCCGGAACAACGCAAAAGCAGATTCCTCCGGGAGCGATAGACTGACGATCATTACGTCCGGCGGAGTGCGGGCGCAAAAATCGATCGCTTCACCTTGGGCCGCGACACCGTGGATCTTCCAGGGAGTGTGCTTCAGTCCGTCTTGGATCTGCTGGATGATCGCAGGTTTGTCTTCGACCACGAGAACGGTGGCGGGATCGAAGATGGACTTTGCTTTTGCTTGGGTGTCGGAAAGCGGTTTCAGGTCGATGATACGGCCCGACTTTTCGATGAGCACATCCTCCTTGAAGGGTTTCACCAAGTAGTCGCGGACGCCGATTTTCGCGATCTTCAAGACGTGGTCACGTCCGCCCTCGGCAGTCAGCATCATTACCGGGATTGCCTTGAGTGCCGGATCGGATTTCAGCTTGGTAAGCATCTCGACGCCGTCCATGACCGGCATGGTGACATCGAGCAGTATCAAATCAGGAAGTTCCTTCGAGGCGATCGCGAGCCCCTCGACGCCGTTGCCTGCTTCGAGAATTTCGCAATCAAAGGTCTTGAACGCCTTGCGGACGATGATGCGGACGGTTTTGGAATCGTCGACGGTGAGAATCTTGTAGCGCATGGTGGGAGTGATTGGAAAAACTTAATCGCCGACTTTCATCAGGATGTCGGCCACGATCCGGTGACCGCCGCTGTTGAAATAATAGACCTGTCGGGTGGCGGAGCTGATCGGTTCGATGCAAAAATTGCTGCCCCGCAAGATCGACGGTATGGTAAGCTTGCAGGGATACCCGGCGTCGCAGAGGCCATTCTTGAAACTGCCGACAGTCATGTTGGTGATCTCGCCGATCGCATCGTTGACGACCTCATCGCCCGCCTCGTCGACTTCGGCTTCGGTCATTCCGAGCAAATGCCCGGTCGCGACGCGGGCAAAATCCAAGTCGAGATACAGGTAAAGCAGGCCGTTGATATCGCCGAGAAATCCAACCGTTCCGACCACGTGGGGACGGGCGGTCTCGGCATTCGTGCCCAGTGGGGGCCAATTCTGAAGGTCGGTAATTTCCGCGGCAGAAACCAACGTAGCCTCTCGGGCCAGCATGGTTTTGAAAACGTCACCGATCGCGCGGGTAATGTTCCCGCGGAGCAGCGTCTCGGTGATTTCCTCGATGGCAGGCATAATTTTTTGGGGGATGACAGTTGGTTGAACACCTTTTTATCGTCGCAATTGCCAAAGGGTTTAACGGCAAAACGAATTTTTTTCGCTTTTCCGCATCTCCCCAACGCGCTGGTCCATCACCCGCACCACCCGCACCTCACCCAGCCGAATTGATCATGCGTCCACCGAATCGAGCCCCACGTCGATCGCAGAACCCGCGTCCCGATACTCCTGCAATTTATTGCGCAACGTGCGGATGCTGATTCCGAGGGCGGCCGCAGCTTTGGTGCGATTGCCCTCGGTCTGACGCAGGGCCGCCGCGATCGCCTGCTTCTCCAACTCGTCCAACCGAAGGACCGTGCCATTGCCGTCGGTGAACGTCGGCGCGCTCGGCTCCTCCAACTGGGACGGTGCCGAGGCGGCTGCGTCGGAGGCGGCGAGTTCTTCGGCGGCGATCGCATCGAACTTCGCGAGTTCGCCCGGCAAGCCCAGAGCCGCGGCCGAAACGGGCCGGCCGGCCTCGGACAAAATCACCGCGCGCTCCACGGTATTTTGCAGCTCCCGCACGTTTCCCGGCCAGCGATACGCCTGCATCGCCGAGCGCGCCGAATCAGAGAATCCCGTGACCTTCACCCCGTGCTTGCGGGAAAACCGCCGCAAAAAATGCTCGGCCAAGACGGGGATATCCTCCACCCGCTCGCGCAGTGCCGGCACATGCACCGGAAAAACGTTGAGCCGGTAATAGAGATCCTGGCGGAAGTCCCCTTTTTCGACATAATTGATCAGATCGCGATTCGAAGTGGCGACAATACGGACGTTGACCTTGATCGTGCGGTTCCCTCCTACCCGCTCAAACTCACGTTCCTGCAACACCCGCAGTAACTTCGCCTGAAGCGCCAATGGAATCTCGCTCACTTCATCGAGGAGCAACGTGCCTTGGTTCGCCAATTCAAAACGGCCGACGCGGCGCTCAGTCGCACCGGTAAACGAACCGCGCTCGTGGCCGAAAAACTCGCTTTCGATGAGATTTTCTGAAATCGCCGCGCAGTTCACCTTGATGAACGGTTGGCTCCGCCGCGGACTGCGCCGGTAAAACTCACGCGCAATCATTTCCTTTCCGGTTCCGCTCTCGCCGGTAACGAGCACGGTCGCATCCGTCGGGGCCACCCGATCGATCAATTGCCGCAAGCGGGCCATCGCCGGAGCGCGCCCCACGAGCACGCTATCGTCGTCTTCCGGATCGTCGGTCAACAGCTTGTTGATATTGAGCAACTGGCGGTAGGACTGCGCTTTTCTTAAGATAACATCAATCTGGCTCGGAGAAAAAGGCTTCAAAGCGTAATCGAACGCCCCGGCTCGCATGCACGCCACCGCCGACTCAATCGTGCCGTAACCGGTCACCATCACAACCAATGGACGCTCCGGCAAAGTAGCCACTTGCTCGAGGAATCGCTGACCGTCGCCGTCGGGCAGCCGGATATCCAACATCATCAGGTCGAATGACTCGCGACCGACGCACTCCGTCGCCTCAGCCAACGTTGTGGCGCACGTCACCGCGCACTTATGCCGGGTAAAAATGCTCAGCAATAAATTGCGCACCACCGGCTCATCTTCGACGATCAAGATTTTCTCCAGAGACATAGCGCGGTGCGAGATTGGGCGGAAGTTGCGGTGAGGACCGAGGAACAAACACGCACGTTTCGGCCATGACAAACAAATGTTCACAGCATCTCCGACCCCGGGGGCAAGCGCATAAGCCGGTCAGGCCAACAACCCCTCTGGACAAAATTTCCCCGTTACCGCTCAAGTTCCCGCAATTCGGGCCGATGAACCGCGAACACTCTCAATTTTCCTCTTTTTCTCCCTATGTCCTCTCGATTGCTCTCCTCCCTCAATGACATTGAGCAAGCCCTGTTGAAGCAATCGAGCGCCGATATGGGCCCCACGTGGACGACCTCCCGCATGGTCAACTACCATCACGGCCTCGCCCGCATGACTTTGACCCCGCCCGCAGGAGCCGATCCCGATCAGATGAGAGGCGCGATCTTTCTCCAAAGTTATGTTTTGGCCGACGGGGCGTTATCGTTTAAGGCCAGTCTAAACTGGCAAGGATGTGAGTCGTTCCCGGTGATTTCGGTTTATGCGAAGCCCGGCGTAGACTGGCGGGCAGAAGCAGGCCGCATTGCGGCGGCTTGGCTGGCCGGACCGCCCCCCGCTCTGCTGTCGATGGCGCCCGCCTCGCACGAGCGCTTGACGGCCTTAACGGGCTAAATCGTCGTTCGACGTTGACGCGTGCCGGGGAGAGCAAAGGCCTCCTACATCGCCACGCTGAGCCGCTGCCGGTGCGGACCCCGTCTCACATACGCCGGAGCGACCCGGGCACACTGCTGCGCTCCCTCGAGCACCCCGGACAATTCGTGCTTCACCCTGCCGCAGGCCGACCTCATCTGGCCAACCACCGCGGCCCGGCGCTCGATCAGGCGGGCGACGCGCTCGTTGACCACCACACCTCCGATTGGTCCCAACGTCGCCAACCGCGCGACGATGGGCGCAGCCTTTTCCTGAACGGCACGAATACCGTCATAGTCAGCGGCGCGGAACAGCACCGCTTCTTGGCCGACCACATCTTCCAGCGCCCCGACCAATCGGACCAGCTCGCGCGCCGCGTCGGTCATGGTCAGGCAACCCCGCGCACCCGTTCGGGAGCGGCCGGCCCCTCCTGTTTGGACAACATCTCCGCCCAGGCATTGCGTAGCTCACGGATCAAACGCTCGACCTCGATCAAAGGCTCGATCTGCTTCCGCATGTTGGCTTCGAACAGGCGCCGATGATGATAATCGTAAAGCCGGCTCATGGTCTGGGCGAATTCGCCGCCCACTTCAAAATTCAGACCGCTTTGCAATTCACGCACGATCGCCTGCGCCTTTGAGATCTGCTCGTTGATGATTTCGAGCCGGCGGAAGTCGTCCTCAGGACGCTCAAAGGCCGCTTGGGCGATGGCGATCGCCTTCAGGGCCCCATCGTAAAGCATCAAAACCAGCTGTCCGGGGCTGGCGGTCAACACTGCGTTGGCCCGGTAGGTGCGGGCATAGCCTTGCGTTACCATGGCCGGAATCAGGACTGATCTTCGCTCAGGTCAGGGGTGCTGAGAATCTGCTGGCTCACCCGTTCCAAAATCGCGTTCGAAGGATAGCTGGGATCGGCGGCCAAGGCACGGGCGCGTGCGACCACTTCGGGACGAATCTCAGGTTGGGCGGCCAATGCACTGCGCAAGGCCGCAGCGTTGGCGGTCGACATCGAATCCGCGCGCGGAGCGGCGACACGAGCCGCTGCCTGACCGGTGACAGCAGGAATCTCTGGTCGCAAACTACGTTCGGTAGAGGTGGTGGAATTGATCATGGGCATGCTAAGTTGTGGGAGACGGTCTGCCGCTGAAGGGTTCAATCCAGGGAACGCCGTAGGTTCATGGGGAGAGATATCGGTCCAATCGCAGAGTTCTTGAGCAACAATTGGAGAAATTATGGTTTCGTCTGAACCGCTTCCGGCTCCGCACCGCTTGAGGATGATGGAGAACTCGAAACGCGGGGTTCCGGGCCGTTTACCGGCGGCGTCGAAACGGGAGGTGAAACGGGCGGCAAAGTCGCAAACGTCGCCGCAGCCACATAGGCCGCAAACCGGCGCGGCGATTGCAACGCGGAGCGGGTCAAATCTGCGGGGACCGCCGTATGCGTCTGATCGACAAAGTGCCGGCGGGCCGAATTAGCGACGGCCGGATTGTCGGCGGAGAATACGTTGTCAAAGGTCCAAACCAACCGAGTTTGATCCACCGTCGCGAGCTTTGCCCTCACGCCGAGAATCAACGGACGATAAGCGCGAAATGCGGTCAGATCGACCCAGAGAACCGCATCGGCCGCGAACTCCCGTTTGAGCTTGGTCAAAAACCCGTTTGGCAGCGCCGAAGCCGACGAGAATTCATCGGCTCCAAAACGCCGGCGAGACTCGGCCCGGGTCAAAACCACCACTTCGAAACGATTCTGCTTTTGCAGCTCGGTCGCGAAGATGCCGTCAAACGACGCGGCGGTTTCGCCATCCGCCAACGATCCTCCGTAAACCGGCAGCAAGACGACCCGGCGCAAATTCGGGTCGAGGGCGGGATCTCCGACATGATTTGTCGGTTGAAAGAAGGGCCCGGTGCGCGCCGGGTCGTCTAAGGCCGGAGTCTGACAGCCCACGGACAAAAACAACCAGCCGCTCATGGTGAGGAAAGAGCCGAGAGTGCGCAGCTGAAGGTGCCGCTTCATGGAGAGATTCATCGCGTATCAGTTATCGCGTTTGCTCGAAAATGCATCGAGCAATGTCTTGTTTTGGGATTCCGCCAGGCTTTGGGCCTCAAGCATCTTGATAAAGGCATTCGTCAGGGTCTCACGCTGTTGCTCCAATTTGGCTTTCAACCGCGCGATCTGATCGTCGAGATCCAGATTCGTTTTGCTCAAGTTGTTTTGTTGGGTCGAATCATCCCGCATGAGCGTGGTGAGCCCGCTAAACATCCGGGCGACAAATCCGGTCGTGGCTTTCATGAAAAAATCGCTCACGTCGTTCGGTTTCTCCGCCAACGCTGCGGTCAACTTGTCCGGGGATTTGATGACCAGACGACTGGTCGTGCCGTTGAAATCGATGCCCAAGTCGTCGAGCCGCTTCACCGACCCGCTCAGCCCGCCGACCACATCGAACGCCAGCGATCGCAACCGGCTTGACCACGCCTCGACCTCTCGATTCCCCGCCAGCACGGCTTTGGAGACCTGAGTGCCGGACACCACCACTTCCGTATCGGCCGCTATTCTGTCCTGCACTTCGTTGAATTTGGTCACGAAATCACTGACATAAGTCGCCATCGTCGCAGTGTCGCTTTGCACGCGCAGCGTCTGGTTTGAAAGCGAATCAACGCTCACGCTCAGCCCTGTGATTCCGTGGGCTTCAGCGCCCAGCGTATTGCTTGAATGGGTGATCGTTGCACCGCCATTCACGCTGAACTGGGCGTTGGCCCCGCGAGTGAACGAACCGCCCGCGCCGGTCGTCAAACCAAGCGCCGCGAGCATTCCGTTCGTGTCCGAAATACCGATGCCGGAGTCGCCGGTGATCGTGTTGGTGAGTGAAAAGCGATCTGCCGTGGCATCGTAAGACGCCGTCACACCCGCCGCCGAAGTGTTGATCCGGCTCAACAGGTCGCCCATGCGATCCACCGCAGCGTCGTAGCTGATCGTCACCCCGTTGATCGAAAACGAGCCCGCGCCCGTCACAGGCGTCGCCAAGCCCGACTGATCGATGGTCGCCGTGAAGAGCTTGACGGTGCCGAGCTGCGCCGCGCTGGTCACCGTCGAGCTGCCGTCGTTCGAGAGCTTCATCGCCGAGAGAAAATTGCTCGAATCGACCGACGAGCCGAGAATGATTTCCTGGTTGGTTCCACTGGTGAACGAAATCCGGTCGGTGCTGGCACTGTAACTGGCGGTCACATCGCCTCCCGTCGCCGTCGCCACCGCGGCGAAAACATCTGCCAGCGAGTCGGTGGTAGCCACATTTACCTGGGCACCGTTGATGGTAAATTTTCCGGCGGTGATGGTGGTCGCGGTATTGAGATTTGCGAGCGTCAGACCGGAGACGTCGTTGACCGAGTTGAGCGGAGCTCCAATGTCGGCCCGCCCTGCTTGCTGCGCGCGGGTCGCCAAGCGGGTTACGTTGAACGCGTAGGAGCCAACGGGCGTTCCGTTCGCCGACGTGGTCTTCCAGGTCGTGCTGGCCAAATCACTGCTCACCGTGCGCAGCGAGAAAATTTCGTCCGCGCGCATCGCCTGCACCGAGTCTTGCAACTCGGTAAACGCCGTCTTGATCGCCGAGAGCGCCGTCGTTTGCTCGGTATTCTTGGACTTGGTCGCCTCAATTCGCTCGATGGGCTTGCTCTCGGCCGCAATCAGCCGGTCCACGATCTCTTTCCAGTCAAAAGAAGCGTTGGCGAGTAGGCCTGAAACTTGGATGCCGGGCATAAAATGAGGGCTGCGGGCGGAAATGCCCAAACCCATATCGTCGCACCCCGGGGAAAATGTAGAAAAACCGCAATTCTCAGAGGGCGCTCAAGTTTTTCTTAAAAACTCATAAAGGTTTTTGAAAAGCGCGCCGATAGCTTCCCCGTCGAGGCAAACGTCACGACCGGCGCGATCCGAAGCCGCTCACTCGGATACGTTAACGACACGGACGTCGTATTTAGGATCAAGGAAGATCACCATGTCAGTTGTAATTAACACGAACTATTCGGCGACGGTTGCATCAAACAACCTGGCCGCCTCGAACTCGATGCTGCAGAAGAGCATTAACCGGCTCTCCAGCGGATCGAAAATTGTCAGCCCATCCGACGATGCCGGCGGTTTGGCCGTCTCCATGAAGTTGTCCGCCGCCGCCCGCCGTCAAGGCGCCGTGGCCTCGAACATCGGCAACGCCGTGTCCCTCCTCCAGTCGCAAGACGGAGCGATGAAAGTGACCGCCAAAGTTCTCGAGCGCATCAGCGAACTCCGAGTGCTTTATACGGACGTCACCAAGAGCTCCAGCGACAAGGACAACTATGATTCGGAGTTTGTCGCCCTCACGGCGCAACTCCGTTCAAACGCCGCCGAAACCTTCAACGGCGTCGCGCTCTTCGGCTCCAGCGCCGTGGGCGCGGTCCCCGTCACCGAAGACGGCGGGACCACGGTGACCATCGCCGCCCGCGACATCATCAGCTCCTCGGTCGGCGTGGGCACGATCTCGGCCAGCGCCAACACCTCGCTCGGAGACTCCGCCGTCACTTTGGACGCCATCTCCACCGCGATCGAAAACGTGGCCACCATGCGCGCCACCAACGGTGCGGAGCAAAGCCGGCTCGATTTCGCGGCCGAGCTCGTGACGGTCAACAAAGCCAATCTCGAAGCCGCCAGCAGCCGCATCGTGGATGTGGATGTGGCCGAGGAATCCACCCAGCTCGCGCGCTGGAACATTCTGGTCCAGGCGGGCACCTCCATGCTCTCCCAAGCCAATCAGAGTTCCCAGACAGCGCTCAAGCTGCTCCAGGGCTAAGGTCAGGCGCCCCTTCCCACCGCGCGGCCGGACTAGTCATCCGCCGGCGGCCAAGACTTCTTTGCGGTTGTCTTATTCTGGGGGAAGAGGGTTCGCGAAAGTTTCGGAAATTTTCCCGCCGCTCTGCGGCGAGATCCCCTTTGAGGTTTTCATCTCAAACGGCGCGGCCCGCGCTGTCTCAACTGGCCCGTGGCGACGACGGATAGTCGCATTCAGATCAAGGAAAGAAATACCATGTCAGTCGTTATCAATACCAACTACACCGCGACGGTTGCTTCCAACAACCTCGCTGCCTCCAACTCGATGTTGCAAAAGAGCATTACCCGGCTCTCCAGCGGCTCGAAAATCGTCAACCCGTCGGATGATGCCGGTGGTTTGGCCGTATCGATGAAGTTGTCCGCCGCGGCCCGCCGTCAAGGCGCCGTTGCATCCAACATCGGAAATGCGGTCTCTATGCTCCAGACCCAAGACGGCGCCCTCAAGGTCGCCGGCAAAGTGATGGAACGCATCAGCGAGCTCAAGGTGCTGTTCTCCGACATCACCAAGAGCACGAGCGACAAGGACAACTACGATGCCGAATTCGTCGCCCTGACCACCCAGCTCCGAGACACTTCGGGCGAGGCGTTCAACGGCGTCGCTCTCTTCGGCTCGGCCTCCATCGGCTCTGTCGCAGTGACGGAAGATGGCGGCACCACCGTCGCGATCGCGGCCCGTGACCTCACGAGCTCGAGCACCGGCGTCGGCACCATCTCGGACACCACCAACACGTCGCTCGGATCTTCGAACGTCACCCTGGACAACATCTCCACGGCGATCAAGAACGTGGCCACGATGCGCGCGACCAACGGTTCGGAGCAAAGCCGCTTCGGCTTCGCCGGCGAACTGGTCACCGTCAACAAAGCCAACCTGGAGGCCGCAAACAGCCGGATCGTCGACGTCGACGTGGCCGCGGAATCCACGCAGCTCGCCCGCTGGAACATCCTTGTGCAAGCAGGCACGTCGATGCTCTCGCAGGCCAATCAGAGCGCGCAGTCGGCGCTCAAGCTGATCGGCTAAACCACCGCCCAGGGATTGTCCTGAATCTGCCCAAACCCGGCCGCCGTGTTCGTGCGGCGGTCGGGTCCGGCAAATCAGGTCTCAGTCCTGCGGAGGCCCCCGCTTCGGAAGTCGGTCGCAAGACCGGCCAAGCAGCCCGCCGACAGTTAGGCATAATTCAGTTCGTGTTTGTGCCAGCAAGGCCCCGGCTGCCCGCCGGGGCCTTCGCATTTTCGCCACCTGCCGGTCTTCAAGGCTGGAAACGCCTCAAGCCCGCGCTTCTCCGTTCCGATGACTCTCCCATACGCATGAGCCCGCCCCTCGTCGAAAACCTATATCCGGGCGCAACGACCTGCATTCTCATCGGAGACCCCGCCGGCCTCGGTGCCGCACGGCTCGACTCCTTCCGCCATGTCCTTTGGTGGCGCGACAACGCCATGCTCGAGGCTCCACCGTCGCCCGGTCACATCGAAATTCTCGACGCTCCGACAGCAGATCTCACCGCCGCCATCGAGCGGTTCCTGCGGCGCGATCCCCTTCACCTGCCGTCTCTTTTCGTCACCGGACACGCCAACGACGAGCGGGCCGGCCCCGTCATCGACGCCGTCTATCGCGTCCTCGAAAGCGCCCACCGCACCCGGCTGACGCGCCAGCGGGACGGCTTCACGTGGCAAAAGCACGTCCTGCAGAACGCCCCGGCCTACTTGCGACACCGCCTGCCCGATGCCTGGGCCGGCGCCCTGCGCGGTCTGCCCGCCCTCGTGTGCGGTGCCGGTCCGTCCCTCGATTTCTCGATTTCACGACTCGCCGCCGCTGCCGATCACGCGGTCGTTTTTTCGGCCGACTCGGCCCTGCGCGCCCTCGCCCGCCATGGCGTCGCGGCCGATTTCGCCGTCTCCATCGACGCCGCCAAAGTCCCGGAAAGATGCCTCCCCACCGGCCATCCGCCCGCCCGGATCATCGTCGCCAGCATCAGCCCACCCGCCTGGCAAACCGCCCTGCCCTCGGTTCCGCCGCTCTTCCTTTCGGGGCGGCAAGTCACCGATGACTGGTTCGCCACCCTCGGCGCGCCCCGCACGGCCCTCGCCGCCGCCGAAAGCTGCGGGAGCACCGCCCTCGAACTCGCCCACCACCTCGGCTGCGATCCGATTTATCTCTTCGGCCTCGATCTCGCCGTGGATTCGACCGACCACGCCCGCCGTCACCAACAAGACGCCGATCCCGCACTCTACGTCCAATCCCTCTACGACCCGTCCGTGAGCTTGCCTCGCGTGCCCGGCAACTACGCGCCGGCCGTGCCATGCTTCGCTCTCGGCGATTGGCGCGAACTCGACTCCCGTCTCGCCGCACGCTCCGATTCGAAAATTTTCAACGTCACCGACCGGGGTGCGCGCCTGCGGGGCACCACTCTGATCCATCCCGACAACTTCGCACTCGCCCCCGGCCCTCTCCCGAAAGCCCGGCTCCTCGCCACCCTCACGGCGCCCCCCGTCGATCCGTCCGCGCTTGTCCTTTCCCGCTTGGCCGACCTCGCCGCGAGGATCGGCCCAGCGCTTCCGGACCTAAATCGCACCTTGGCCGAAGGCGGCCCGATCGCCCTTGCCGCCGCCTTTCGTCCGCTCATGGCCGACCCGGAACTGGGACGCGCCTTCGGTGCCTTCAGCCTCAAACTCATGCCGCACTTGGTTCCTCCCATCGAGGGCGGACACGACCAATGGGCCGCGTTTCTCGCCGAATTCGCCGCCCTCGCGGATCTATTGCGAACCGCGTCCGAAGCGCCCTGACGGCATTCTCCCCCGTTGGCCCCGCGACCTCGGGCTGTTATCCCCGCACTCCGGCTGGCGTCGCCGCCCCGATCATCTCCGCCACCACCGTGCCGACGGTTTCGAACCGATTGAAGTGATCGTAGATTCGCCGACGCTCCGCGTGGCCAAGCGCCAACGCCCGCTCGCAGCCCTCCGCCAGCGCCTTTAGATCCGCGTGCGGATAACGCACGATCAGTCCCGCCTGGTGCAACGCCTCCAAACGCCCGCCCGACGCGCTGTCTTCGCTCACCGGCACGAGCCCCAAGCATCCCGACCAAAACGGCCGGTCCGTGTGCGTCCGGGCCATGGCCGGAGTCGTGAACTTTCGTCCCTCCGGGCACAACCCGACTTTATAGCGATTGAGCGCATCGCGCCCCGCCACCGCAACCGAGTGATCGCACGAAGCGATGAACCGGTCCTTGAATTTCGTTTTCAAGAAATCGATCTGTCGTTGCCGGTGCGGCGTGAGCCCGAGTTGCGAGCCGAGAAACAAAATTTTCTCCTCCGGCGTCTCGTTGAATGGCACCGCGCCCGGAACCACGTTGGCCACCCAGCTTCGATGCAAGGTCCGGCAACCTGCCCGCAAGCGCGCCGCCCCGGCTGTCGCCAGCGGAGCCTCGTCATGGATCAAAACATCGAGATGAGGCGCAATGTCATCGAAGCACGGCATCGCCCGGCTGGCCTCGTCGAACGCATAGAACAAATGCCGCACCCCTGCCTTCGCCAACAGGGCAAATACCCGGCCCGCGATACTCCCGAGCGCCTGCGGCTGATGCGCCATCGTCACCAGCCACCGCTCCTCACCCGGCTCAAGCGGTGCTTTGGTGAGATCGAGCAAGCCAACGCTCCCCGTGGTCCAAGCCGGGAGGAACTCCATCGCATCGTGCCGCATCGCCGCGAAACACCGGGCGTTCTCCGCATACCAGTCGCAGTCGAGCCGCGCTTTGCGCAACAACGCCGCGTCGCCGGCATCGGACACCAGAGGTTTCAAATCCAACCCCGGCACGCGCGCGAGGTAGGCCGACACCGGCTCCAATCCCCTCGCCCACGTGTTGAAGTAGCAGATGCGAATGCGACGCACTTTACCTCTCGATTTTGTAGCCAGTCACAGCAATCGACGTCGAATTTGAGGATGCCGAAGAACTTTGCGCATACCAATAGAAGCTTCCGCCGAATCCGCGAGAAACCTCAATCCAGCCGTTGAGCAATGCTATGGATGACCCCGCGAACTCCATCATATTTGATTGGTTTTCAGAGGGTGTTACTCGCAATCGACAAAATGAGAACGATCCCAAAACCAAACAATTGAGCCGAACGGCCCGCATATTTACCGGCAAATAAGCGGCCGCATTAAACGTAGAATAAGAAGACCAGTTCCATGTCGCTGATGACGGTGCACCATTCACGACCTGGATATGTGGGGAGTAATAGGTGGTTTCATCAGTGCAGATAAATGAGCCAACAACACCGCTCGCCAAAACCCAAACCGCGCCAATGCAACGATCACTTCCGTTATACCAACCCATAAAATCCGAACTCCAGATCGGAGCCGTCGTTGAATTCTTCAACACGACTCCGGGAAACGAGGAATTGGCGCGATCAATATACAGATAATGAAAAACGCCGTTCGCCGTCGCCGAAAGACCGGTCAACGTATAACCGGTGATCACGAGGGAATCGGCGGAGGTAATCTCCCAATAAGAGCCCATGGTCTCGCCATAACCGACACTGACCTTCACCACGGAACCGGAAACATAGGAGGGCCGAACGCCGGCAATCGTTCCGGCCGGCATCCGGTTAAATTCAAAGCCGAATCCGATTGTGCAGAGCGCTGAGAACAAGAACACCCACAGTATTTTTTTCATTTAGTTTGAGACCCAAATTGCCCTTCGGGCGGCCACATGAATTGTGGACGCAAAGTCCGAAACGGCATATACGACCATTCGTCACAACAGCTCCAATCATTAGCTACATCAGTCACAAAAGACGGTGTTTAAGCCACGAGCCGCTGCGCAACCGGCTGCAACTCGGCGAGCGAACGCCGGGCGCGTTCCAGATCGGCCGTCTGGCCGGTCTTCTCGGCTGTGTCCGCTGCGAGAGTGAGCAAATAACGGGCGCGGCCCACGTCGAGTTTCGCGAGGTGGGGGCAAATCGTGAGCAACGCCTCGAGGATAATCCGCACGTTCTTGCAATTCTGCACCGATATCACGCCGTCGAGCATCAGCTTGGCCGCGATCTTGTCCTGACCTTTTTCGACAAAGATGAGCGCGGCCTCGAGCTTGCTGCGCCAGAGGACGTGCATCTGCACCAGCTTGGCCACCGCCGTCTCGTCGACGAGCGGTTGGCTCAGTCGCACCGATGCGCCCTGGGCGTAGAGCACGAGGTTCTTCAGCTCCGGAGACACCCCGGAAAGATAAGGCCGAATGTTCGCCATGTGATTCGCGTGCAGCGGGGTCTTCCGATTGACCGTGGCTTCGCTCTCGTTGAGCCGATACCACGCGAGCGGATCGGGGATGACCTGGAGGCGCGCACCCTTAAGCACCGCCTTGGCCAGCAGTTCCCAATCCTCGTGGCCGACGCCCCAGTCCTCGTGAAATCCGCCGATGGCGAGAAACACTTCGCGGCGCCAGAGGCTGTTGGTGTCGCCGAAATTGTTCCGAAACGCGCCGGTCGCGATGTCGTCGCCAAGGAAGAGCCAGCGTTGGGTCGGCTTGAGCCCGGCGTGCGGAGCCGCTTGGCCGGTGAAGGTGTCGAGGCAGCAGGTGACGATGTCGGCCTCCGTCTTCTGCGCGACGCGCACGAAGGTGGAAATCGCGTGCGGCTTGGCGCAGTTATCGTCGTCCATGAAGAGGATGTAGTCGCCGCGGGCGTGCCGGGCCGCGCGGTTGCGGGCGGCACCGGGGTAAGTGTTCTCGGCGTTGCGGAGCAACTGCCAGCCGCGCGCAGCAAAGAGCGGTTCGAGTTCGGCCAGCAGGGCAAGCGCCTCGGGCGAGGTGCTCCCATCGTCGATGAGGACGACCTCGTGGTGCGGGTAATCCTGCGCCTCGATCGAGGCCAGCGCCTGGCGCAGGTAGTTAGGCCGATTCCAATGCGACATGCATACGCTCACCAGCGGTTGCGATGCGGCGGCGAACACCGTCGCCGGCGCGGTGACTAGGCCTTCGTGCCAACGCACCCACGCCTGCTCGTTTTCTCGTTGGTTCACCGCATAGCGGGCTGGACGGATGCCCGTCTGTAAGACGCCGCGCAGCTTGGCCGCGAGGGCACCGGCTTTCAGCGGAAACGTCGCCGCAGCCAAATCGTCCCCCGCGATCATTTCGGGAATGCCGCCGGCGTCGCTCGCTAGAATCGGAACCTGCGCACCGAGGCACTCGAGCACCGTGTTGGGCAGATTATCCACCAGCGACGGCACCACGGCGAGACGACCGGGCCCCTGCAGATAGTCCATCGCTCCGGCCTGATCGCGATCACTCACGATCTGCACGAGCCAAGGCCAATTTTTGGCGCGCTGCGCGACGTAGTCGGAGCTGCTCAAGCCGCCGACTTGGTCGGCCTTGCCGAGGAAGGTGACCTTGGCGCTGCGGCACGCGAGGTCTTCGCTCAAGCGGTCGAGTGCGTCACAAAAGAGCACGAGGCCCTTGCGGACTTCGAGCCGGCCGAAGAACACCCATTCGTCGATCGGTAGCACGCGGTCGGACCCGGGCTTGGGCTCGCGGGCAGTGCCGGGACGGACGTATTGCTGCACAAAACACTGCGTCGGCAACACCCAGCCGCGCTCAAGCATCCAACGGAGAAGATACTGGCTTGGGCTCACGACCACATCCGCGAGTCGAACGCTTTGCCGCTCAAGATAGTCGAGTTCCACGTCATCCAGATTCGTGATGTATTCGGCATTGCTCAGCTTGTGCCAGAGCGTAGGGCCGTGCGTGTGAACGCACATGAGCGTGTCGGCGAAGGCGAGACCCTGGTTCTTGGCGCGCATCGCAAAATAGCCGGGCCCTTTCCACTCGGAGAAGTGCACGACGTCGAAGCGCTGTTGCATGAGCCACAGGTAACCCTCGTAGG